>NZ_JBQSWU010000007.1:0-140559 GCF_052377485.1 Glutamicibacter sp. AOP38-B1-38
GCCAGTGTGGCAATCGAGTTTTTCATTGCCAAAGCGTCCACGCTGACAGCGAACAACCCGCTCTCGTCATCACGAGAGCGGGTTGTTCCATTGTGTCTGTAAATCAGTTTTGAGGGTCTTTGCGACGCCCAAAGACAAAGTAGGAAATGCTTCCTAGTACGTTGAGGCAACTGACCACGGCCCACAGTGGTTTTGGCCCTCTCGCCAGCTGAACGGGGCGTCGACGAAGATCGCGCAAGGCTGCAAACATCAAAGTCAGCTCGATAATTCCAGCGAGGATGACAGCAACCTGGGTGCGGCGATCCAGCTCCCGGAAGGACCGTTTTTTCGGTAGGTTGAGGCGCCGGGAGCGCAGGGTGGATTGTCCTTGAATGCCTTGGGTGTCCTGTGTCTGAAAATTATTTTTCGGCATGGGAATCATTCTTGCCCTTTGTTCGTTGAAGAAGACAGAACGCAAAGTTGAGTGAGGTTGGCTCAAGTTAATTTGACAGTCGAAAGCGGCTGAGTAAACTTGAGTCCAGAACGCTCAATCAGGATAAAAATCCTCAGCGTTAGTACTTTCAACCAAGGCAAAGGAGAGCCATTATGTCGCGTGCCGTAGGTATCGACCTAGGAACCACCAACTCCGTAGTTTCCGTGCTCGAAGGTGGTGAGCCAACCGTTATCGCAAACGCGGAAGGCAACCGCACTACCCCGTCGATCGTTGCTTTCTCGAAGAGCGGCGAAGTTCTGGTCGGCGATATCGCCAAGCGCCAGGCAGTGAACAACATCGACCGCACCATCGCTTCGGTCAAGCGTCACATGGGTACCGACTGGTCCATCGACGTAGACGAGAAGAAGTACACCGCTCAGGAAATCTCCGCGCGCACCCTGATGAAGCTGAAGAACGACGCCGAGTCGTACTTGGGCGAAAAGGTCACCGACGCGGTCATCACGGTTCCTGCATACTTCAACGATGCCGAGCGCCAGTCCACCAAGGAAGCCGGCGAAATCGCGGGCATGAACGTGCTGCGCATCGTCAACGAGCCAACCGCCGCGGCGCTGGCCTACGGCCTGGAAAAGGGCAAAGAAGACGAACTCATCCTGGTCTTCGACCTCGGTGGCGGTACCTTCGACGTTTCCCTGCTCGAAGTTGGCAAGGACGAAGACGGCTTCTCCACCATCCAGGTCCGCTCCACCGCTGGCGATAACCGCCTCGGCGGCGACGACTGGGATCAGCGCATCGTTGACTGGCTGCTGGCTCAGGCCAAGCAGAAAGGCGCAGACCTGTCCAAGGACAAGATCGCGCTGCAGCGTCTGAAGGAAGCTGCCGAGCAGGCCAAGAAGGAACTCTCCTCGGCCACCAGCACCAACATCTCGTTGCAGTACCTCTCGGTCACCCCAGAGGGTCCGGTGCACCTGGACGAGCACCTTTCGCGTGCCAAGTTCCAGGACCTGACCAAGGACCTGCTCGATCGCACCAAGAAGCCATTCCACGACGTGATCGCCGAAGCCGGCGTGAAGGTTTCGGAGATCGCACACGTGATCCTCGTTGGCGGTTCGACCCGTATGCCAGCCGTTGCCGATCTGGTCAAGGACATGGCCGGCAAGGAAGCCAACAAGGGCGTCAACCCTGATGAGGTTGTCGCCGTGGGCGCAGCCTTGCAGGCAGGCGTGCTGAAGGGCGAGCGCAAGGACGTGCTGCTCATCGACGTCACCCCACTGTCCCTGGGTATTGAAACCAAGGGCGGCGTGATGACCAAGTTGATCGAGCGCAACACCGCGATCCCAACCAAGCGTTCGGAGACCTTCACCACCGCTGAGGACAACCAGCCTTCGGTGTCCATCCAGGTCTTCCAGGGCGAGCGCGAGTTCACCCGCGACAACAAGCCGCTGGGCACCTTCGAGCTGACCGGCATCGCCCCGGCGCCGCGCGGCATCCCGCAGGTCGAGGTCACCTTCGACATCGACGCCAACGGCATCGTGCACGTCTCCGCCAAGGACAAGGGCACCGGCACCGAGCAGTCGATGACCATCACCGGCGGCTCCTCGCTGTCGAAGGAAGACATCGAGCGCATGGTGCAGGAAGCCGAGGCCCACGCCGAAGAGGACAAGGCCCGCCGCGAGGCAGCCGAGACCCGTAACGCCGCCGAACAGGCAGCCTACTCGGTTGACAAGCTCATCAAGGACAACGAGGACAAGCTTCCGGAAGAGGTCAAGACCGAGGTTCAGGCCGACGTCGACGCGCTGAAGGAAACCCTGGAGAAGCAGGACAACGACGACGAGGTCAAGGCCGCGTTTGAGAAGCTGCAGGCTTCGCAGACCAAGCTGGGCGAGGCAATCTACGCCAATGCCCCGACCGAAGGCGCCGAAGCTCCCGAGGGTGAGCAGGCTTCGAATGCTGATGAAGACATCGTCGACGCCGAGGTAATCGACGAAGACGACGAGAACGTCAAGAAGTAAGGGAGAGACGGGAATATGTCCGAGGCACAGGACCAGAACGCCAACTCCGGCCAGGAGCCGGAGAACGAGCAGGATGCCGCCAATGAGCAGCAGACTGCAGACGCTTTGGGTCAGGCCGAGGCGATCCTGAACGAGGCGGCCGCCGGCGTCGAAGAGGCGCAGGCTGAGGTCACCGAGAAGGAAAACGAGTTGCGCAACGACCTGCTCCGCCTGCAGGCCGAGTATGTCAACTACCGCAAGCGCGTCGAGCGCGACCGGGTGGCAGTGCGCGACAGCGCCGTCCAGTCGGTGCTCTCCACCTTGCTGCCGGTACTCGATGACATCGATGCCGCTCGTGCTCACGGCGACCTGGCCGATGGACCGTTTGCGGCCATCGCCAACAAGCTGGACACGGTTTTGGCATCGCACGGCCTGGAGCGAATCGACGAGGCTGGGGTCGAATTCGACCCTAACGTCCACGAAGCTTTGCTGCGCCAGCCGGTCCCCGAAATTCCGGCGGACCATGTGGGACAGGTATTGCGAGCCGGTTACCGCAAGGGCACCTACACTCTGCGCGCCGCGCAGGTGCTGGTCGCCACCGGCGAATAGCCGCACATCTAGATAGCGAAACTGCCCACTGCCGAGAATTCGTCAGTGGGCAGTTTCGAATCGCTAGTCGAAAGAAAGGGGGCCCTGATGGCAAGTCAGGACTGGATCGACAAAGACTTCTACGCCATTCTGGGCGTCTCCAAGGACGCCAACGAGGCGGACATCAAGAAGGCGTACCGCAAGCAAGCGCGTAAGTACCACCCGGATACCAACCAGGGCGATGCGGACGCCGAGCGGAAATTCAAGGACATCTCCGAGGCCAACTCGGTGCTTTCCGATAAGGAAGAGCGCGAACAATACGACGCCATCCGCGCCATGGGTGGAGGCGCCCGGTTCAGCGCCGGCGGAGCTGGCGGCGCCCCGGGCGGCCAGGCGGGATTCGACGACGTCTTCTCCAACCTCTTCGGCGGTGGGGGAGGCCCGCGCGGCCGCGGCGGACAGCCCGACTTCTCCGATCTCTTCGGCGGCGGGGCTGGGTTCGGCGGCGGATTCGGCCAAAGCGCCCCGCCGCGCAAGGGAGCTGACCGGACGGCCAGCACCACCATCTCCTTCGCTGGTTCCATCAAGGGCACCACCATCGGGTTGCGTGAGCAGAGCGGTGAAGTCATTGACGTGCGTGTTCCGGCTGGAATCAAGGATGGCCAGTCGGTGCGCGTGCGTGGACGAGGCCAACCTGGCGGAGCCGGCAACGGCGACCTGCTGGTCAAGGTCAAGGTCACCGAGCACCCGTTCTTCAAACGCGAAGAGAACAACATTCGTGTGCACCTGCCGGTTACCTTTGATGAGGCAGTCCTCGGAGCCAAGATCCACGTGCCGACTCTCGACGGGGAACAAGTAGCCGTGAAGGTGCCCGCCGGTTCGAACTCGGGTCGTACCTTGCGCCTGAAGGGGCGTGGGGTGAAGACCTCGAAGTCCACCGGTGACATGCTGATCGTCTTGGATGTGGTGATTCCACAGAACCTGAATGACAAGGCGAAGACGGCCATCGAAGACTTCGCTGCCGCCACCGCGGGGGAAGATCCTCGCGTGGGTCTTGAAGCCAAGGCCAGGCTCTAGGATTAATCCAGGAGCGATGTAGTGCAACGCGGCGGCGTTCCCCGAAAGGGGCACGCCGCGGTGGACAATGGATGTATCCCCAGCAGCGGAAGTAAGGAGACTGAATTTCATGGCCCACGAGTTCTTGCGACCTGTATTCGTCATTTCAGTCGCCGCGCAACTAGCCGACATGCATCCGCAGACGCTGCGGCAATACGACCGCATCGGATTGGTCTCTCCAAGCCGCCAAGCCGGCAAGCAGCGTCGCTACTCTCAACGTGATGTTTCGCTGCTGCGCCAGGTGCAGCTGCTGAGCAAGGAAGGTGTTTCGCTCGAAGGCATTAAACGCATCATCGAGCTGCAAAACCAGGTAGCCCACCTCCAGGGCCAAGTGGCCGAACTGCGCGATGAGCTGCACGCGGTCCAGCAAGGCCAAACCCGGGTCTTCGCCGCGGGTACGGCCGCCGGAGATGTGGTGTCCATGGCCCGTGGCATGCGCCCGGCACGCCGCGAGCCAAGCGTCACCCTATTTACCACCCGCCGCGCCATCGGCCGCTAGTCCCGCGCTCCGCGTACCTCTCGCACCCTCGGCGGCGCCTCTCAGCGATTTCAACTGGCCATTTGCCAGCATCCGGATTAGTCTCAGAATAACGTGATCCACCTCACCTTTCGTGAATCGCGCAGTTGCACACCGGAGCACCGTTCCGGACCAGAAAATAGTGCAGCAGGACTGTTTTGAGAACGGAGAGCTTCGTGCAGGAACATCTTTCAGCAACGGCGCACTTTCAGCCGACACCTTCGGTTTCCGCGACCCCCGGTTTGCCGGTGCGCGCATGAAATCATATGCCCAGGGCGAAACAGGTGCACAGCTTCTCGACGAAACCATCGGCGCAAATTTAGAGCGTACCGTCGCCAAGTACGGTGAACGTGAAGCGCTCGTGGAGGTCGCCAGCGGAAGAAGATGGTCATGGAATGAGCTAGACCAGGCGGTCAACGACCTCGCACGCGGTCTGCTCGCGGCGGGCCTTCAGCAAGGCGACCGGCTGGGCATTTGGGCGCCGAACTGCGCCGAGTGGACGCTCACGCAATATGCCACCGCAAAAATCGGCGTGATCCTGGTGAACGTCAATCCGACATATCGCAGCCACGAATACTCCTACGCGGTCAATCACAGTGGCCTGCGAATGCTGATCACCATGTCCCGCTTCAAGACAAGCAACTATCGAGACATGGTCGAACGCTGCGCGGTGGACACCCCAACCCTTGAGCGGGTGGTTTACCTCGACACCGAGGACTGGACCGAACTAATCCACGGCGGACAGGGCGTGGAAGCGGGGCAGGTCGCGCAACGCCTGGCGCAGACGGCCCCGGATCAAGCGATTAATATTCAATACACCTCGGGGACCACCGGATATCCGAAAGGCGCAACGCTCAGCCATCGAAATATCTTGAACAACGGGTTCTTCGTCACCCAGACCATTCGGCTTGGACCGGAAGATCGGCTCTGCATCCCGGTGCCGTTTTATCACTGCTTTGGCATGGTGATGGGTAATCTCGGATGCACCGCGCACGGTACCACCATGGTGATTCCCGCCCCGAGCTTCGATGCCGAAACCACCTTGCGAGTCATCGCCGAGGAAAAATGCACGGGGGTTTATGGGGTGCCCACCATGTTTATCGCCATGCAGAATCATCCCAGCTTCGGCACCCATGACCTGAGCACCTTGCGTACCGGAATCATGGCAGGTTCGGTATGTCCTGTCGAGGTGATGCGCCGCTGCCTCGAGGAGATGAACATGACCGAGATTTCCATCGCCTATGGGATGACCGAAACCAGTCCGGTCTCCTGCCAGACGCGTGCCGATGACGATTTGGCGGCTCGCACGGAAACCATCGGCAGGGTGCATCCGCACCTTGAGGTCAAGATCGTGGACCCGGCAACCGGCGAGACGGTGGAGCGCGGGCAACCCGGCGAGTACTGCACCCGAGGCTACTCGGTGATGCTCGGCTACTGGAACGACGCGGCGAAAACCGAAGAAGCCATCGACTCGGAGAACTGGCTGCATAGCGGAGACCTCGCGGTGATGCGCGAGGACGGCTGCTGCACCATCGTGGGGCGAATCAAGGACATGGTGATCCGCGGGGGAGAGAACATCTACCCGCGGGAGATCGAGGAGTTCCTATTCGGGCATCCCGATATAGAAGATGTCTCCGTGGTGGGCGTGCCAAATGAAAAATATGGAGAAGAGATCTGTGCCTGCATCAAGATGAAGGCTGGCAAAACGCCCCTTGGGGTCCAAGACATCAAGAACTTCGCCGAAGGGCAATTGGCGCACTACAAGATCCCGGCCTATGTGATGATCCTCGATGAGTTCCCGATTACGGTCACCGGCAAGATTCGCAAGGTGCAACTGCGCGAAGACGCGGCGAAATCCCTGCTCAGCTAAGGACTGCGGGAGCCTAGATGCGGTCGTGCTTGGCTAAACGCGCCAAGAGCCCCTGCTTCACGCTGGGCCATTCGTGCGGCAAAATCGAGAAAACCACGGTATCTCGCAAGGTGCCGGTGCGAGCGTCATACATGTGATTGCGCAGCACCCCATCTTGCTTGGCGCCTAGCCGGGCGATAGCTTCCCGGGACTGCCGGTTATGCCAATGCGTGCAGAAAGCCACGGCGATGCAGTCGAGCTCTTCGAAGGCGCGCTGAAGCAATAGGTACTTCGCGGCGGCATTGATGCCCGTGCCTTGGTGGGCAAGTCCCAGGAAGGTTGAACCGATTTCCACCCGACGATTGACCGCATCGATGTTGAGGTAGGTCGTCGCGCCCACCGCTTTGTTGCTTTGCAGATCGAGAATTGCGAACGGGGCCATCTTGCCTTCGCCCTGCAGGGCCAGCCGCCGCTCAATCTCGGAGTACATGGCTTGCGCCGAAGGGGTCTTAGCGAACCAGGCCTGGTCCAGCCCGTCGCGGGCCACCAGAGCGCTGAGATCTGCCGCATGCTTCGGGTCGAGCTGTTCGAGCCGGACACCGGCGAATTCTAGGGTGGGGGATGCGCTAAGGGCCATGGCTGCAAGTCTATTGCAATCATGGCCCTGCGAAACTAAGACCTACTTGGCGGCTCGGGTGAAGGCCAAGTCGAAGACCAAACGTCCCGCCTTCAAGGCCTTGCCTTCGAAGCTGGTGAGGATGCGACGCTCAAATCGTGGTGCCCAGCCACCTCGGTCATCGACAAATTCCGGTTCAGGGTCGAAGCCCTCCATGCCGTTCCGGCGCACCTTGGTCAGGTTGCTTTCCTCCCCGGCAGCGTTGCCGGGGTACTGGTTTTCGAAAGCCTGGTGAGCTTCCAGCACCTCGCGCATTTGCTCGGCATAGTTCGACCAGTCGGTGGCCAAGCGCAGTGTCCCGCCGGGTTTCAGCACGCGCGCGACCTTGTCCAGGAATGAGGAGGTAATGAGGCGGCGCTTGTGATGACGCGGCTTGTGCCAAGGGTCCGAGAAGAAGATCCAGAGCTCATCGGCGCTATTCTCTTCGAGCATGACCTCGAGTACTTCTGGCGCGTTGGCCTGCACCGCGCGAACGTTTTCCAACTCGAATGATTCAACCTTCAGCATCAGCTGGGCCAATCCCGGAAGGTACACCTCGACGGCCAGGTAATTGCGCTCGGGGTCATCCTTGGCGGCATTGGCGATGCATTCGCCCAAGCCCGTGCCGATTTCTACGATCAGCGGGGCGACGCGTCCGAATGCCTGCTCGGGATCCAAGCGGAAGTCGTCTGCCACCGAAGTATCTGCAATTTTACGCGGCGGCTCGATCACGTAGCGATCGGCGTTGCGGTCCCAAGCAGCTGCGCGGCGTCCTTGCAGCCGATTGCCTCTGCGTACGAAAGAGACCGGTTCGGCACGGAAATAAGATGGGTCTTTGGCCGCCTTGCCGGTGACTGCAGGCTGCTCTTCGCTACGTTCGCTCATGATTATTAATCCTAGCCGAGTACCGGCCGGCACAAACTTGGAATTTATAGGGCGTTGCACACCCGCGAAGCGGGCATCGAGAAATACTAGGGGGCGTTCCGGGTGTTCCCCTATGGCGAATAGCCGCCTCGAACAGGCATCCTAGAAGTATGACAGATCTAGTGCGCGGTTTATTGAACATCATTTGGCTTGTTTTTGGAGGACTTTGGCTGGCGTTGGGCTATGTCCTAGCCGGTATCATCTGCTGCCTGTTGATCGTCACGATTCCTTTCGGCATCGCGTCATTCAGAATTGCCGGTTACGCGCTGTGGCCATTTGGGCGCACGGTCGTTGACCGCGGGCCGGTCGGCGCGTTTTCGACGTTGGGCAACGTCATCTGGTTGATCTTCGCCGGTATCTGGATTGCCATCAGCCATGTGCTCACCGCGATCCCGATGTTCGTATCAATTATCGGCATCCCACTGGGCATCGCCAACCTGAAGATGATCCCGGTATCCTTGATGCCGCTGGGCAAGGAAATCGTTCCTTCCGACTACTTCATCGGCAACGTCCGCCGCTAAAATCCAAGAGCAATATCAAGGCCGATTCCCATTATTCAGGGAGTCGGCCTTGCTGCCTTCACGAGACTTCTGCAACTTTCGGTGCGTGCGCCGAGCAGCTGTTCGCGAAGGATTTCCGCATGCCCGCAGTGTTGGGCGAGCTCGCGCAGCAGGTGCAGCTGTATCCAGGCGAGCGAGAGCGGACCACGCCGATTTCCGGAAAGCACCGCATCATCCGCCAGGCCTTGGCGGATCTGGCGAGAGCGGGCTACCGCTTGTCGATAAGCCCGGCTTGCCGAGGCGATAGTGTCCCCTGGTGCCAGGTCAAATGATTCATCCGGGGACTGCGGAATACCGAGTTCAGCGCGCGAGGCCCCGGTGGCTGCCTCGCCAAACCAGACCCGTTCAACAAACACCGCATGCTTCAGCAACCCGAGCAGCGTGGTCTTCGAGGCAACCAAATGTGTCCTTGCCTCGGACTCGGTCAGCCCATCGAGATATCCAAGCAGCATCTGGCGATGCTGCCCAATGAACACGTCCACCAGCTCGGCTGGGTCCTGGCGGTAGTGAATTGGGGCATCTGGATTGGTCATGCGACATACTGTGCCAGTTTTGCTAGCCAGGTCAAGACCGTGGCCTGCGATGCCTTGGCGGATTGGCAACGTGGATAGGGCCCGCCTTGCCTGAGCACGGCCTCGCCATCCGCAGATCGAGCCACGCCAAAGATCGCGCGCAGGCCCTTCGGCATCCCCGCGAGCCGAAGGCCAGCAGGACCTGTACACGGGGCTGAACACAGGACTAGAATCTTGAACATGCGTTCAGCTAAGGGTGGGCAAGACCCTGCGGGAAGCCCGTCGACCGCGTCGTCGCCGGGTAGCAGCGACCTGACCGCGCGCGCCAGGATCCGCGATGCGGCGGCCTACCGGTTCGCGGTGGAGGGCTTCGGCGCCTCGGTGCGGGCCATCGCCTCCGACGCCGGGGTGAGCGCCGGCCTGGTGATGCACCACTTCGGCTCGAAGGCCAAGCTCCGCGACGCCTGCGATGAGAACATGCTGGCCACGATTCGCCGGCTCAAGCGCGAGCACGTCGCCGAGGCCGCCGCGGGCCAGAGCCTCATGCACATGTTCGCGGCCGCCGAGGAGAATGCGGCGGTCCTCGGGTACGTTCTGCGGTCCATGCAGGACGGCGGCCCGCTGGCCCGGGAGTTCATCGACCATATGGTCGACGACGCGGTGGGCTACAGCCGCGAGGGCGTCGCCGCGGGGGTGATCGTGCCCAGCCGGGACGAAGCGGCGCGGGCGCGCTACCTCACGCTTTCCGCGCTCGGCGCGCTGCTGCTGGAGGTGACGCTCAAGCCACCGGCGGACCCATCCGACCTCGCATCGATCGTCCGCGGCTACCTGAGCAGCAGCTACCTGCCGATGCTGGAATTGTTCACCGAGGGCTATCTCACCTCCCGTCGTGCGTTGGAGGACTGCCTCAGCTACATGTCCACCCCGCCCTAGCGGGAGCCGGCAGCGTCCGCGTTGCGCCCTGGGCCGCCGGTGGCACCGGGCCCGGGCGCGCTGAGTAGCAACAACTGCGACAGGCATGTGAAAGTGAGTGAGCCATGAGCACGACACCAGCTATCGAGATCCACGAACTGTCCAAGTCCTTCGGCAGGGTGCGGGCCCTGGACGGGCTGAGCCTGAGTGTGCAGCCCGGGGAGATCCGTGGTTTCCTGGGGCCCAATGGGGCCGGCAAATCCACCACCCTGCGCGTTCTGCTCGGGCTGCTGCGGGCCGACGCGGGCTCCGCCCGACTGTTCGGCGGCGAGGTGTGGCGCGACGCCGTCAAGCTGCACCAGCGCATCGCCTACGTGCCCGGAGACGTCAGCCTGTGGCCCAACCTGACCGGAGGCGAGTGCATCGACTACCTCGCCCGGCTCGGTGGCCGCGCCGACAAGCGCCGGCTCAAAGCCCGCAAGGCCGAGCTGCTGGAGCGCTTCGAACTGGACCCGCGCAAGAAGACGCGCACCTATTCCAAAGGCAACCGGCAGAAGGTCGCTTTGGTTGCGGCCTTCCTGGCCGACGCGGAGCTGTACGTGCTCGACGAGCCGACCTCCGGGCTGGACCCGCTGATGGAGTCCGTGTTCACCGGGTACGTCCGCGAGGCCGGAGCCGCGGGCAAATCCGTGCTGCTCAGCAGCCACATCCTCTCCGAGGTCGAGAAGGTCTGCGACACCGTCACGATCATCCGCAACGGGAAGGACGTCGAGTCCGGCACGCTGGAGGAGCTGCGGCACCTCACGCGCACCAGCGTGAGCGCGGTGGTCGGCGCAGACCCGTCGGCGCTCGCCGCGCTGCCCGGGGTTCATGACCTGGCCACCACGGCCTTTGCCGGTGCCACCCGGGTCACGTTCGATACCGACAACGCGCAGATCGGCGCCGTGCTGACGGCGCTCACCGCACTCGAGGTGCGCAGCCTCAGCGCCACCCCGCCGTCGCTGGAGGACCTGTTCATGCGCCACTACGGCGATGTGCTCGACTCTGGCACCGCAGCGGCGAGTGGATCGCCGGAGGGCGCCAAGGGCGCGGGTGCGCGATGAATGCCCACCTCGCCTCCGTGTCGCCTGCTGCCGGGCCGCGTTCGGCCCGCGGATCGGCCTTGGCCGGAACCGGCGCGCTGGTGCGGTTCATGCTGCGCCGGGACCGCGTGCGGCTGGGCGTATGGACGGCGTCGATCGTATTCTTCTATGCGTACTTCGTGGTGGCACTTGGCGCCTTGGGCGATCAGGCGCTTGCCGGGCGCGCGCTGATCATGCAGACCCCGAGCGGCATCGCCATGGGCGGACCGGGGTACGGCATCGAGAACTACACGGTGGGCGTCGCCATCGCCAACGAGGGCATCACCTGGATGGTCATGGGGCTCGCGATCATGAGCATCCTGCACATCGTGCGGCACACGCGTGGCGAGGAGGAAAGCGGACGCTCGGAGCTGGTGCTCGCCCGGACGGTCGGGCGGCACGCGCCCGCGGTCGCGGCGGCAATCACCCTGTGCGCCGTCAACGCCGTCATTGCGCTCGCCTCTGCGCTCGTCCTTTCCGGCGTGGGCGGGGCGGAGCTGGCTCTGGCCGACTCGTTCGCACTGACCGCCGGGAGCGGGCTGAGCGCCATGGTGTTCGGCGCGATCGCCTTGGTGGCCGCGCAGGTGACCGAGCACGGCCGGGGCGCGGTGGGCATCAGCCTCGCGGCGTTCGGTCTTGCCTTCATGCTCCGCGCCGCGGGCGATATCCAGCAGCGGCACGGCAGCGCGTTGTCGTGGTTCTCCCCGATCGCCTGGCCGCAGCAGATGCGGCCCTTCGTCGACGTGCGGTGGTGGCCGGCCGCGCTGTGCCTCGTCGCCATCTTCGTGTTCCTCCTCGTCGGCGCCTTCCTCGGATCACGCCGCGACTTCGGCGGGGGCCTGATTGCGGTTCGCGCGGGCCGGTCCGATGCCCGGGCGGTGCTGCGCGGGCCGGCCACCCTCGCCTGGCTCCAGCAGCGCACCGCGTTCAGCTGGAGCGCCATAGGGTTGGGCCTCATGTGGTTCGCCTCGGGCACCCTGCTGCCGGACATCACCTCCATGATCGCCGAAATCCCGGAGAGCAATCCGGTCTTCGCCGCGGTGTTCGGTGCGGATCCGAGCCAGTTCACCACGGCCTTCCTCGGGGTGATGATCATGTTCGCCATGCTGTGTTGCGCCGCATACGCCGTCGTGATGGGGCAGCGGGCCAAGGTGGAGGAAGGCGCCGGCCGTGCCGAAATCGCGCTGGCCAAGCCGATATCCCGGCATCGCTGGTTCGGCGCCCAACTGCTGGTCGCGGCGCTGGGTACCGGCATGCTTGCCGCGGTCAGCATCTGGGCCATGTGGCTAGGCGCGGCATCCGTTGGCTACGCGGAACAGACGTTCGCTGACTATACCGGGGTGCTGTGGCCCTACCTTGTGGCCCTGGCCAGCTATCTGGGATTCGCCACGGTCCTGTATGCGTGGATCCCGCGGGCGTCGGGCGCCGGGTGGGTGCTGCTGATCTACACTTTCGTGATCGGCATGTTCGGCGGGCTACTGCAGGACCTGCCGGACTGGGTGCACGGGATCTCGCCCTTCTACTGGCTTCCGGCCGCGTTCACCGAGCAACCGGAGCTCGGGCACATGCTCGGGCTGGCGGGGGTCGCCGTCCTCTCGTTCGCGCTTGGCTTCGCCGGATTCCGCCGGCGTGACGTGCCGACCGGCTAGGTGCAGTATCGCGGAGTCGCGCGCTCGCCTCGGCTGAACCGCATCGGTTGCCCATCGGTCCACGAGCCATGAGCTAAAAATCTGCGGCTCAGCCCCGTTGCCGTGCGAGGCTGCTTTCGCGGGGCACGCGCCAGGCCGCGGTGCTGGGGCCGAACAATCATGGAGCGCATTGTGCTCCGATGCGTGTACCGGTACTGGGAGTGGGCCGCGCACCGTCTGCCCGTGCCTGGGCTGCCGGCGATACCTCGAGGCAAGCTATTTGCGTCGCGACGCAAATTTCTCGAAAAATATTTAGCAACCGCGGAATATCGATATGAAGAGTAGAATTGAGTTAAGTACACTCAAGTTTATGGGTTCACCCTCAGAGAGAAAGGATGCGCGTGGACACCAAGCTCACTACCAAAAGCCAAGAGGCACTATCTGCTTCCGGGATGAATGCGTCGACCGCGGGCAATCCGCAGATCGAACCGGCTCACCTGTTGAAGGCTCTGCTGGATCAGCGGGACTCGGTCGCCGTGGCGCTGCTGAAAACCGCAGGACTGGACGTTGACGCCCTCTCCGTCGAGGCAAGCAGCGCCATCAATGCACTGCCGGCCAACTCCGGATCCTCGGTGGCCCAAGCGCAATTTTCGCGTCAGCTGCTCCAAGCGGTCAGCACCGCCCAGGAGATCGCGAACAATATGGGGGACACCTATGTCTCCACCGAACATCTGCTCATCGCGCTGGCCTCCGACCAGACCAAGGCCGGCGAAGCCCTGCGCAATGCCGGAGCCACCCGCGAGCTGCTGGTAGGAACCCTGCCAACCATCCGCGGGGACCGCAAGGTCGACAATCCGAACCCGGAAGACACCTTCCAAGCGCTGGAAAAGTTCGGCACCGATATGACGGCGCTGGCACGCGCGGGCAAACTGGATCCGGTCATCGGCCGCGACAAGGAAATCCGACGCGTCGTTCAGGTGCTTTCGCGGCGCACAAAAAACAACCCCGTGCTGATCGGTGAACCCGGCGTAGGCAAGACCGCCGTCGTCGAAGGACTCGCCCAGCGCATGATCGCCGGTGACGTACCGGAGTCCCTTCGCGGCAAGACGCTGATCTCCCTGGACCTCGGGTCCATGATCGCTGGCGCCAAATACCGCGGCGAGTTCGAAGAACGGCTGAAGTCGGTACTCGAAGAGATCAAATCTTCCGCCGGGCAGATCGTCACGTTCATCGATGAGATCCACACGGTGGTCGGCGCCGGGGCCTCCGAAGGGGCCATGGACGCCGGAAATATGCTCAAGCCGATGCTTGCCCGTGGTGAGCTGCGGCTCATCGGCGCGACCACGCTGGATGAGTACCGCGAGAATATCGAAAAGGACCCGGCCCTGGAGCGCCGCTTCGCCCAGGTCTACGTGGGGGAGCCTAGCGTGAATGACACCATCGCGATCCTGCGCGGCCTGAAGGAGCGCTACGAGGCGCACCATAAGGTTTCCATCGCCGACTCGGCGTTGGTCGCCGCCTCCACGCTGTCCAACCGTTATATCTCCGGGCGGCAGCTGCCGGATAAGGCTATCGACCTGGTTGACGAGGCCGCGAGCCGGCTGCGCATGGAGATCGATTCCGCACCGGAAGAGATTGATGAGCTGCGCCGCGAAGTCGACAGGCTGACCATGGAAGAGCTGGCGCTCTCCGGGGAGAGCGACCCAGCCTCGATCGAACGGCTGGAGGCACTGCGTTTTGACATGGCGGATAAGCAGGAGAAATTGGACGCGCTCAACGCCCAGTGGGACGCGGAGAAAGCCGGGCTGAACCGCGTCGGCGACCTGAAGGTGAAACTGGACGACCTGCGCTCGCAGGCCGAAAAGTTCCAGCGTGAGGGGGACCTGGAGAATGCCTCGCGCCTGCTGTACGGGGAGATTCCGACGCTGCAAGGCGAACTTGAGGCAGCGGCCGAAGCCGAAGCCGGCAACACCGCGGAACACACCATGGTGGCTGATGAAGTCACGGCCGACGATATTGCCGAGGTCATCTCGGCCTGGACCGGCATCCCCGCCGGGCGGATGCTGCAGGGCGAGAGCCAGAAGCTGCTGCAGATGGAAGAGCGCATCGGACAGCGGCTGATCGGCCAGCAGCAAGCGGTTGCGGCGGTCTCCGACGCGGTGCGCCGCACACGTGCCGGGATTGCCGATCCGGACCGCCCCACCGGGTCCTTCTTGTTCCTTGGGCCTACCGGTGTGGGCAAGACCGAGCTGGCCAAGTCGCTGGCCGATTTCCTCTTTGACGACCCGCGGGCCATGGTGCGGATTGACATGTCCGAGTACTCCGAGAAGCACTCGGTCGCCCGACTCGTCGGAGCGCCTCCAGGATATGTGGGATACGAAGAGGGCGGGCAGCTCACCGAAGCGGTGCGCCGTCGACCATACTCGGTCATCCTGCTCGACGAGGTGGAGAAGGCGCACCCGGAGGTGTTCGACATCCTGCTGCAGGTGCTGGACGACGGCCGCTTGACCGACGGGCAGGGACGCACCGTGGATTTCAGGAACACGATCTTGATCCTGACCTCAAATTTGGGTTCCCAATTCCTGGTGGATCCAACCATGGAGGACAAAGACAAGAAGTCTGCGGTGATGAACGTGGTCAACGCGTCCTTCAAGCCGGAGTTCTTGAACCGTTTGGACGAGGTCATCATCTTCGATCCGTTGAGCATCGAGCAGCTTGGCAATATCGTGAAGCTGCAAATCGACCTGCTGGCCGAAAGGCTGTCCGAACGCCGGCTCAGCCTCGATGTGGACGAATCCGCCGGAGAGTGGTTGGCCTTGACTGGCTATGATCCGGCCTACGGCGCCCGTCCGCTGCGCCGGCTGGTCCAGCGAGAAATCGGTGACCGGCTAGCGCGGGAGATTCTCGGTGGAAGCATCCAGGATGGGGATACCGTCAAGGTCGGTCTCGATCCGGAGGGCGACCGGCTCAGGGTCGCTCGGGGTGAGGCGCCGCAACCTTAATGCCAGGGCATCGGATATAGCCGTGGCCGGTGGAATCCACCGGCCACGGCTATTGAAAATCTGCGGGGCTTAGCTTTCTTCGTTCTCTGGAAGCAGCGAGTTGCGCACATTGCCTTCGGAGAGGCTCAGGAAGCAGGAGACCTGGCGGTCTCCCTGCGTCCAGGTGCTTTCCGACGGACGGGAGAAGTGATACGTCCAAGTTGAATCGAGGCCGGCGCTGGGGTCCAAGGAAACCGACTTGCACAGCGACTCGGACTCGGTCAGCAACTCGTTAGAGCCCGGGTATTCTTCGCCGGCTAGCTCGAAGGAACCGATGAGCTGAGCATTATGTGCAGAATCACAGGTCACTACGGTCTGCACTGCAAGCGGAGACTCGAAGCCGCGAAGGCAGTCGCCGAGGATGAGTTGTTCCGGTGGAATGGACGCGGCGATAATTCCATCCAGGCCGGGGCTCGGATTCCGCTCCACATTGTTCGCCTCTGGCGTAGCTGGCGTAATAAAGCGAAGTACAACGAATACCACCGCAGCGCTTAGGGCTAAAACGGCGATGACGAGTAAAACCCACTGGCCGATTTGCCGTTTGGGCTTCTCCGGTTCGGGCTGCAATGGCGGTAATGCCGCTTGCGGCTCGGGTAGATCTTTTTCCACCACCTGTAGTGCTCCTTGAAGGTTCGCCTTGGTTTGAAAGGGAGCAAGCTCACTAAATAGTCGTTGGACTAATCGACAGTCTAACGGGTCTGACACGTGTTGCGTTCAGCGCTCGCCGTCGAATCGTGTTAACCTTTAATTACGAAAGAACTGATCACATATTCGGGGGCCTTCACCTATTAGGTGGACCACCTCCCGACTCTACTGAAAAGAGGGGGTCACGCCATGGGGCGCGGCCGTCAAAAGGCTAAAGCACAGCGTCAAGCGCGAGATATTAAGTACTACTCGCCCTCGACTGACCTTACGGCACTAGAGCGTGAGCTTGGTGTCCGGTCCGATTATCATGCCCAGAATCTGGAGCCTGATAATTCATCGCATGACGACGAAGAGTCTGATTACGACGAGCTGACTAAGAAGTACTCCGGAGACGACGACGCTGACTAATCCTCAGCTACTCAACCGAGAGTCCTTGGCTCGGGTGCCTGCCTTCATATGAAGTTGTGCAGCTCTTCAGTACATTTTTGCGACATGCCGCAACGACTAAGCTAAATTAGCTTCAAGGTCGTTGCGGCCTTTGTCGTCCCCGAATGCTCCGAAAGGTCAGAACGTGAGCACCCCCGAAGAGCTTTCCATCCAAATGGCCCATCACTCGGCCATCCGGTCCATGCAACGCATCGTGGAGCAGCAAGCGGATCCTTCCTCGGAAGAAGACGCCAGAGCCGGCGTGCAGGCAATGCTCGACCGAGGCAATGTGCTGGTGGTGACAGGGGCGGGAGTTTCCACCGATTCCGGGATCCCCGACTACCGGGGACCGAACGGCTCGCTGCAACGGCACCGTCCGATGACCTATCAGGAATTCAAATACCGTCCTGAGGCACGCCACCGCTATTGGGCGCGCGGGTTCGTGGGCTGGCGTCACATGTTCCAAGCCGAACCGAATGGAATTCACCGCCGGCTGGTGGACTGGGAAGATACCGGCCGGATCAGCGGAATCATTACGCAAAACGTTGACGGGCTGCACCATCGGGCCGGATCAAAAACGGTGATCCCGGTGCATGGCGACCTTTCGATTGTGCGATGCCTGGACTGCGGCCAGAGCGAGGACCGCCAACACTTTGACATCCGCCTGCAGGAGCTCAATGTCGGTTACATTGAATCCGTTGAAATCGACCCCAGCGCCGTCAACCCGGATGGGGATGTGGAACTGCCGCAGTATTGGGTCGACCGGTTCACCATGGCTAATTGTGAAAACTGCGGCTCCTTGGCATTGAAGCCCGACGTGGTGTACTTCGGCGAAAGCGTGCCCGTGGAGCGCAAACAACAGATGGCGCAGCTCGAAGAGGCTTCTACCGGGTTGTTGGTGCTCGGCTCATCGCTGGCGGTGATGAGCGGGTACAAGATTCTGTTGAACTTCGTCAAACGCGGGTTGCCGGTCGCTTTGGTAACCAATGGTCATGTGCGCGGCGAGGAGAAAGCCACGTGGCGTTGGCGGGTGCCGCTGTCTCATGCGATGCGGCAGCTCGATTAGCTGCAGAAGGCAAAATGCGCGGCTGGGGATGCTCCGTACTCGTCGCCGCTAATCTTGGTTCCGCGCCCAGTGGAGCACAACGCACAGGCGGCAGGATGAAGAGCACGGTGAAAATAGTGCAGATCCCCTAGATCGTCCGCCAGATACGGGGCCGCGCGCTGCTTTGCAGAGGAGCGATGAGGAGGTATCGGAACAGGCCCCCGATGATATCGACAAAGATATCGGTGGCAGCGGAACTCCCCGGGGCGAGAACGTACTGGACGATCTCGAAGGCCAAGCTCACCCCGGCGATCATGCTAACGGCGAGCTAAGCGTCCTGGATAGACGCCAGGGGCCGAAACGGGACAAAATTCAGTCCAGCTTCAACCGGTGCGCTGGAGCCGGACTCGGCCCGGACAGCGAACGGCACGAGCATCCTGCGCCGCAGCGATCCGGCGCCGGCGCCCAGCAGTCCCAGCCTAGCGCCAAACCGTGCCAATCCGGGCTCCGGGTGCTGTTCGCGTATGCCGCACCCCATGTCGAAGGGAGCGTATTCTCGCAGGCTGAAGGCTAGCCGGCGTGGGACTCGCGAACCTCCGCGGGCGAGAGCCAGTAGGTATTCCGGCGGGGAATTTGCGGCGGGTCCAGCGACCGGGGCAAGAGCACGGCCGGAGGCCGGTCTTTGCGGATGATGACTCGGAAGAGCCCGGCATGGCGCGCATGGTGGTGCCGGGGGCAGAATATCGCCCCGTTTTCAACACTCGTCTCGCCGCCTTCCTCCCACGGCAGGAGGTGGTCGGCTTCGCAGCGCCCCGCGGGCATGGTGCATCCCGGATAGAGGCAGCCACGGTCGCGGGCAATCAGGGCTCGTTTCATATGAGGCGGGAAAAGCCGTTCGGCCCGACCGACATCGAGAATCTGTCCATTGCCATTAAAGACGACCGGGAGGATCCCCGCATTGCACATCTGCGTGCGTGCCTCGGTATCGGAGAGCGGAATGCCGTTCTCGGTGATCGCGTAGCTCTTGTCGCCCGCGATCATTTTCGCGAAGTCCAGGTGCACGATGACCTGCGGGGTGACGATACCGGTGGTTTTCTTTCCCGTGGCGCCGGTGGATCGAAGCGCGCTGAGCAGCGCCGTCAGATGCCGCATCGCCGGGGTGAGGTCTTCGAAGGTCTGCGGGTAGAAGGAATCACCGGGCAGGTCTGCGGTCACCGCGGCATGATCCGCGGGAACCGGCGCCTCGGGTTCCGAGTTTCCCGGGCCTGTTTGGGCAGCGGACTGGTCGCCGGAATTCTCCGCCGGGACCCCTTGCGCTGCGGGGGTACCTTCTTGTGCCCAGCGGGGCATCGTTTCCGGATCGTTCCACGACGTGGTTGCTGGGGATGGCGCGGACACCGCTCCGGGCTCGGGAGTGGAATTGGATGACGGGCCGCCGCCTGCCTGCGCGTAGCTCCGCGCGGTCAACTGTGCGAGTTCTTGCCGGTTGCCGGCGATGGTCGCCGGATTGTCGATCTGCGTGCGGAGGGATTCGATGAGTTCCGCCTCATGGGGCAGCACCTTGAGCTGATAGATCACCAGTCCGTTGCGCATGCCCTTGCGGAAGATCCCGGCTTCGGCGACGAGTGCCTGGGGCGGGCGCTGCGTGCTGACCTGTTCTTGGACCAGCGTGCCCAGATGCGTCAGGGCGGTAGCCGGCTCCTGGCGAAGCAAGGTGGCCGCCTGCGCTTCGAGTTTGTCGCGTTGCGCGGCGGAGGAGAGGTCTTTTTGCACGCCGCGGAGTTTGCTGGCGGCTTGGGCCACGAGGCGGGGATCGGTTTCCCGGCCGGTGAATTCGGCGGACAGCAGCGGATAGCCCGGACCATGGCGCACCCCGTCCTCGGTGACCCGCGCGATCAGCGCGTCCGCCTGGGCGAGCCGATAGTTGGCCGCGGAGACCGGTACCTGGAGCCATGAGGTGTACATCGAGGTGCAGTCGGTGAAGTGCGCGCGCCCGCTGGCCCGCTGGCCGGAAAGCTGCTCAAGGGTTTGGAGGGTGGGGGCCGGGCCGGCCTCGGCAACAGCCTGCAGGGACTGCTCGTCCAGTTGATGCGCACCGCTGGAGCGCAGCGCGTCGGCCGCATGAATCTGGCTGCGGGCGAGCTCGGCCGCGCAGCGCTCGGTCAGCCAGGCGAAGTACGCGGCGTGGCCCGGAGCGAGGTCGATCCCGGCCAGCGCGCGCGTGGCCTGCGCGACCTGGCCGACGGCTTTCGCCAGCTGATCCAGCGCCTGGACGGTGGCTGCATGCGTACTCATGTGCCCCAGCTTGCCCCACGAATGCCGGGTGCGGGCCGGCGGCGGGCAAGCTGTGGATAAGCGGGCAGAAAAAAAGGGGGCGATGCGGCACCGTGCTGGTGCCGCATCGCCCCCTTTTGCGGGATGCTTCGAAAGTTACTTGGCGTAGTTGCCGGTCAGCAGCACCGCGCCGCCGTCCACGCCCTTGGCGCCCTGGACGAAGTCCAGGCCGGCGGAGCTAGCGGAAGGCTCGAGGTTCTCGACCGAACCCATGATCCAGGCGCCCATGCCGGCCTTGTTCAGCAGTGCCACCGCGCGGTCGGCGACGTTCTGCTCGACCACCGCAACCATGCCCACACCCAGGTTCAGGGTGCGCTCAAGGTCCGGCTGCGGCACATTGCCCAGCGCCGCAATGGTGGAGAAGACCGCGGGCAGGGACCAGGTGGAGCGGTCCACGCGGGCCATCAGGCCCTTGGGCAGCACGCGGGCCAGGTTGGCCGCCAGGCCGCCGCCGGTGACGTGGCTGAAGCCGTGCACGCCGAAGTTCTCCCCGTCGTTCAGCTCGCCGATCAGGTCCAGGCAGGCGGTGGTGTAGATGCGGGTCGGAACCAGCAGCTCTTCGCCCAGGGTGCGGCCGAATTCGGCGACCTCGCGCTCCAGCTCCCACTGCGCGTGGGCGATCACGCGGCGCACCAGCGAATAGCCGTTGGAGTGGATGCCCGAGGAAGCCATGCCGATGATGACGTCGCCGGCCTGCACGCGCTCCGGGCCGAGCAGCTGATCGGCTTCGATGACGCCGGTGGCGGCACCGGCCACATCGTACTCGTCCTCGGCCAGCAGGCCCGGGTGCTCGGCGGTTTCGCCGCCCACCAGGGCGGTGCCGGCCAGCTTGCAGCCTTCGGCGATGCCGCGCACGATATCCGCGATGCGCTCGGGGACGACCTTGCCGGTGGCGATGTAGTCGGTCATGAACAGCGGCTTGGCGCCGACCACCACGATGTCATCGACCACCATGCCCACCAGGTCCTGGCCGATGGTGTCGTGGATGTCCAGCTTCTGCGCGATCGCAACCTTGGTGCCCACCCCGTCGGTGGAGGTGGCCAGGTAGGGCTTCTTGTACCCGGTGAGGAAGGAAACGTCGAACAGGCCGGCGAATCCGCCGACTCCGCCGACCACGCCATTGGTGTGGGTGGCCTTGATCGCGCCCTTCATCAGCTCGACGGCACGGTCACCGGCCTCGACGTCGACGCCCGCTCCGGCGTAGGTGATGGAGGTTGGCTGCTCTTGCGTGCCGCTCATGGCAGATGGATCCTTTTCTGTCGTGAACACCGGATAGCCGGTGCCGCTTGCAACGAGGTGGGTGATGGATTGGTGACTAGAGAGTTGCTTCGAGCTCGGCATCCGGGCCGGGTTCGCAACCGCTCTGATTTGCCTGCTCCAGCAGGTTCTTGCCATGGCGCTCATCACCGGGCAGCGGGATCGGGTAGTCGCCGGTGAAGCAGGCGGTGCACAGCTTCTCCCGCGGCTGCATGGTGGCGCCGATCATGCCGTCCTCGGAGATGTACGCCAGCGAGTCGGCGCCGATGGACTTGCCGATTTCGTCCACGGCCGCGCCATTGGCGATCAGCTCCGCGCGGGTGGCGAAGTCGATGCCGTAGAAGCAAGGCCACTTCACCGGTGGCGAGGAGATCTTCACATGCACCTCGGCGGCGCCGGCCTCGCGCAGCATGCGCACCACCGCACGCTGGGTGTTGCCGCGCACGATCGAGTCGTCCACGACCACCACGCGCTTGCCGCGCAGCACGGTCTCCAGCGCGTTGAGCTTCAGCTTGATGCCCAGCTGGCGCAGGGTCTGCGAGGGCTGGATGAAGGTGCGGCCCACATAGGCGTTCTTCACGAAGCCGTGGGTGAACGGAATGCCGGACTCCTCGGCGTAGCCGATGGCCGCCGGGGTGCCGGATTCCGGAACCGGGATCACGATGTCCGCGTCTGCGCTGTTTTCGCGGGCCAGCTGGCGGCCCATCTCCACGCGGGCTTCGTAGACCGAACGGCCGGCGATGGTCGCATCCGGGCGGGCCAGGTAGACGTACTCGAAGACGCAGCCCTTCGGGGTGGCTTCGGCGAAGCGGGTGGAGCGGATGCCGGTCTCGTCGATGGCGATCAGTTCGCCCGGTTCGATCTCGCGGATGAAGGAAGCGCCCACGGTGGCCAGGGCCGGCTGCTCGGAGGCAACCACCCAGCCGCGGTTCAGCCGTCCCAGCACCAGGGGGCGCACCCCGTGCGGATCGCGGGCCGCGTACATGGTGTTCTCATCCATGAACACGAAGCAGAAGGCACCCTCGATCTTGGGCAGCAGCTCGAGCGCGGTCTCTTCGAGGCTCTGGCTCTCCTTGCCCGCAAGCAGGGCGGTGACCAGCGCGGTATCGGTGGTATTGCCCTGGGCGATTTCACCGCGCAGCTTGCCGCCCTCGGAGACCTGCTTGGCCTCGACCATTTCGGCCAGCTGCGCCGAGTTGGTGAGGTTGCCGTTATGCGCCAGGGCTACGGTGCCGGTCTGGGTCGGGCCCAAGGTCGGCTGCGCATTGGCCCAGTGGCTGGCGCCGGTCGTCGAATAGCGGCAGTGGCCCACGGCCAGGTGGCCGGTCATCGAGTTCAACGTGTTTTCGTCGAAGACCTGGGAGACCAGGCCCATATCCTTGTATACGTTGATTCGCGCGCCGTCGCTGGTTGCGATGCCCGCGGACTCCTGTCCGCGGTGCTGCAAAGCGTACAGCCCGTAATAGGTTAGTTTTGCAACTTCTTCGCCAGGTGCCCAGACACCAAAAACGCCGCATTCGTCCTGCGGCCCTTTTTCGTTGGGAAGCAAGTCATGATTCAGGAATCCATCGCCACGCGCCATGTCAATTATTCTCTCATGTATCTATTGGTCGACACCGACCGTTTATGTGGTGAACGGCGACCAGGTGCGCGGCCACCGCTTGCCTTCCTGGGAAGGGGAGGGCGCCTAGCCTTGTAGCTCGCTGCCGGTGTCCCCGGCCAGGGGCACCGCCAGTTTTTGGGTGGTCTTGCGCGAAGTTACGCGATCGATAATTACATATGCGAGCGCGCCCAGCCCGGTGCCAAGTCCCGCGCAGAACATGGCGAAGAATCCGACGGCCGATCCCACGGTGTAATCCATGGACGGTTCACCAATCAAGCCAATGACTACGCCTACCAAGGCGCCGAGTACGGCGCCGGCGAGGACTATTGGCCAGAAGCGCGGTGCCGAATGAACCTGCACTTGGATCGGCTGGTCTGCGGATGACGGGGTAGCGGGGTGTTGCTCCATAGTTTTAAGGGTACTCAATTAGCGGCAGGTGTGCCGACAAGTCTGCCCTTAGTCCGGAGGCGTGCAGTTGGCCCGTTTGCGTGGCCGAAGCCCAGTCGGTGCGCCCGGTGACCAGTGAAAGCCATAATTCGGCGGGCATTTCGACCACATTAGGCGGCGTACCACGGGTATGGCGGGGGCCTTCAATGCATTGGGTCACACCAAAGGGCGGAACCCGCACCTCAACCGAGTTCCCCTCGGCCCGCGAAGCGAGTTCCTCCAAGGCGAAACGCACCGCCATGGCCAGCGTTGGGCGGGCTGTTTTCCCCCGGGTTTCCGCGTTTTCAGCCCATTCGCGCAGCGCGGCGCGACCGGAGAGCTCATCGATTCTTCGCTTGATCGCCATGGCGTTAAATTCCCTTCCTTGGATGACGAAAAAATGTCATATTCCGCCCCTGGATTTCGTGCTCGGAGGGGCTAGCGGGCCGCGAAGTCCCGGCCGAGGTAGCAAAGCCCGGCAGCGCGCGCCCCGGCGGTGTGCGCTGTGGCGCCCAGCCGGCTTGATAATTCTTCCAGCTTCTGCGCGCTGAGCGCGCCATGGCTGGCCAATAGCCCCAGCGCCAGCACATCGATTCCGCGCGAAGCGCCATCAAGGATTTTCACCGCCACGCTCACCCCGTTGGGGGCGCACATCCCCAGCACTCCTTCGGCACCGAGCTTGGCGATGATTCCGGTGGACTCGATGACCAGCGTATTGGGGCTGCCCGCGCCGCGTACCGCCCACGGGTGTTCGCGCATGGCGCTGGCCACCGACCGCGCGGCCGGGTCGGTGGATGCCGCCAGCTTTCGAAATCCCTCCGCCAGGGACCGCAGCGACATCTGCGGTGCCGGAGCTCCGCAGCCATCGACGCCCAGGAAAGTGATCGGCCCGCAGAATTCTTCCATCGCCCGGAAGGCCGAAAGCTGCACCGGATGCTCGGGTGACAGATAGCTGCCGAGCGGTTCGCCGCTGGCCGCCGCCGCCGCGAGAAAAGCGGCGTGTTTGCCCGAACAGTTGAAGGCAAGCTTGTTCTGGCTCTGGCCACGCGCGGCCATCTCGGAGCGTGTTGCCGAATCGCCGGGCCAGGAGGCCGGGCATTGCAGATGCTCTTCGCCCAGCTTCACCGAGTCGAGCACGCTGCGCGCGAGCAGCTGATGCTGTTCGGTTCCCAGATGGCTGGCGCAGGCGAGCGCCAGTTGCGCGGATTCCAACGCCGCCCCGGCGCGCAACGAACCGATCGCCTGAAAAGGCTTCAGCGCGGAGCGGGGAAAGATCAGGGCTTCGGGATCGCCGATGGCCTCCAGAACCTGCCCGGCCGGATCCAGAACTACCGCTGCGCCATAATGCCGCGATTCGATCACCGAATTGCGGGTGATCCGCAGCAGCTCGCTGCACTGTGTGATGTCTATCGCCGAACCCATGAGGCCAAGTCTAGGCGCAGGCCCGCACGGAGGGCTTTCCCAAGGAAGGCAAGCCCCCAGGGGCTGGCGCGGTGATCTGCGGCAACTTTTCATCCCCCGGTCACAGACCACTAATCGTGTGTGGTTCTCCGGTAAACTCGGTGCAGTGAAGGTACTGGTTATTGGCCCAGGCGGCCGTGAGCATGCAATTGTCCGTGCACTTAGTGCAGACCCCTACGTCAATGAGGTTCATTGCGCTCCCGGCAACGCCGGCATCGCACAGGACGTCACCACCCACGAGATCAACGCCCAGGACCCGCAGGCGGTGCTGGGGCTGGCGCGTGAACTTGCCAGCGAGCTGGTGATCGTCGGCCCCGAGGCGCCATTGGCCGCCGGCGTTGCCGACGCGCTCATCGAAGCCGGGATTCCGGTCTTCGGCCCAACCCGCGCCGCGGCACAGCTGGAAGCCTCCAAGGCATTCGCCAAGGACGTCATGGCCGCCGCGCAGGTGCCCACCGCCATGGCGCACGTGGCAACGACCGCGGCGGAAGCCGCAGCGGCGCTGGATGACTTTGGCGCACCCTATGTGGTCAAAGACGACGGCCTGGCCGCCGGCAAGGGGGTTGTGGTGACCGCGGACCGTGCCGAAGCGCTGGCCCACGCAGAGCTTTGCTTTGCCGCCGGCGGCACCGTGGTGATCGAAGAATTCCTTGACGGCCCGGAAGTTTCGCTGTTCGTCATCTGCGATGGCAAGCATGCCGTGCCGCTGTCTCCGGCCCAGGACTTCAAACGGATCTTCGACAATGACGAAGGCCCCAACACCGGTGGCATGGGCGCCTACTCGCCGCTTCAATGGCTTCCGGAAGGCTTCGTCGACGAGGTGATGGACCGCGTCGCCTACCCGACATTGCGCGAAATGGAAAAGCGCGGCACCCCGTTCACCGGCGTGCTGTACTGCGGCCTGGCCATCACCAAGCGCGGCATCCGCGTCATCGAATTCAACGCCCGCTTCGGCGACCCGGAGACCCAAGCGGTCCTGGCTCGGCTGAAGACCCCGCTGGGCGCGATTCTGCTCGCCGCGGCGAACGGCAAGCTCGACGATGCCGAGCAGCTGCGCTGGTCCTCGAAGACCGCCGTGGACGTGGTCATCGCCGCCGAGAATTACCCCGATGCCCCGGTCAAGGGCGCGGTGATCGAAGGGCTGGAAGAAGCCAACCAGGTCGGCGAGGTGCATGTGATGCATGCCGGCACCAGCACCGACGCCGAAGGCAACATCACCGTGGCCGGTGGCCGCGTCTTGGCGGTCGTCGCGCTGGGCGATGACCTGGCCGCCGCCCGGGCGAACGCCTACGCGGGTGTCTCCAAGATCAGTTGGAGCGGTGCCCAGTCGCGCAGCGATATCGCCTTGAAGGCCGAACGCGGAGAAATCGTAGTGAACGGGGAGAGCAAGTAATGGCAGGATTCCAGACCGAAACGCTTTCCCTCGATGGCTGGGACCACTTCTATTCGGGCAAGGTGCGCGACCTGTACCTGCCCGCCGGGGTGGGTTTCGCGGACTCCGACCGGGTGCTGGTGGTCGCTTCGGACCGGATCAGCGCCTATGACTTCGTGCTGACCAGCGAGATTCCGGACAAGGGCAAGGTGCTGACCCAGCTGAGCCTGTGGTGGTTCGGGCAGCTGAGCGAATTCGCCAACCATGTGATCTCCACCGAGGTGCCCGAGGCGGTAGCCGGCCGGGCGATGGTGTGCAAGAAGCTTGAGATGTACCCCATCGAGTGCATCGCCCGCGGTTATCTGACAGGCTCCGGATTGGCCGAATACAAGGTCTCCTCGACCGTGTGCGAGCTGCCGTTGCCCGCGGGCCTGGTTGACGGTTCACGCCTGCAGCCGGCGCTGTTCACCCCTTCGGCCAAGGCCGAGGTCGGCGAGCATGACGAGAACATCTCCTTTGCGCAGACGGTGGAACGTGTCGGCGCGCAGGTCTCCGAGGCCTTGCGCGAGAAGACCGTCGCCCTCTACGAACGCGCCGAGCAGATCGCCCGCGAACGCGGCATCATCCTTGCCGACACCAAGGTCGAATTCGGCGCCGATCCGAGCAACGGCGAGATCACGCTCGGCGACGAGGTGCTCACCCCCGACTCCTCGCGCTTCTGGGATGCCCAGTCCTACGCACCGGGCAAGGCCCAGGCGAGTTTTGACAAGCAGTTCGTGCGCGACTGGCTGACCTCAGCGGCATCCGGTTGGGACAAGAACTCCGGGGCAGAGCCACCGGCGTTGCCCGCAGAGATTGTGGAGAAGACGCGCGCCCGGTACATCGACGCCTATGAGCGTTTGACCGGGGAGAAATTCTCCGCCTAAGGGCAAAAACGAAAGGCCGGGGTGAAGGAGAAATTCCTTCACCCCGGCCTTTTCGCGAAGCAGAGAACTAGCCGCCCAGCTCGGCTGCGCCCTTGCGTACGTGATACAGCACGTAGCCGTAGCTCAACTCGGTCGCCAACGGGTGCCGCGCGATCCAGTCGCGAGCCAGATCCGCCGGAAATTCAAGGTGAAGTACCTTGGCGAGATCCTCCGTAGAGTCGAAGCTCCAACTGCTCATCACCTCATGGCGTTGGGCTCCCTGCGCGGCCCACCACCGCCGGATGTAGTCATCCTCGCCCTGATCCGACGCCCAAGGGCTCTGCCGCAAAAGTGAAGCGAATTCTCCGTGCTGGTGGTCGTTGTCGATCACCAGCAGCGACCCGCCGGGGCGCAGGACACGCAGGACCTCGCGGAGCCCGGCGGTGCAGTCGTAGTTCGCGGAAGGGAAGAAATAGGCGAAGCGCGCGTGCACCACCGCGACGCTGGAATCCGCTAGCGGAAGATGTTCGGCAGACCCGTGCAGCACCTGAACCCGCGAACTACGCGCCCGCGCGGCATCCAGCAGGCGCAGATCCGGTTCCACCCCGAGGACCGTGCCATGTTCGGTGAGGTATTTGGGGAGCCAATAGCCGCTGCCGCATCCCAAATCCAGCAGGACCTTGCCCGCCCAGGGCGCCAGGGAGCGCAAGCGCGCAAAGAGCACCCCGGTGCGATCCAGCGCGCTATTTTCAATCTCGTAGACTTCCGGGTCCGCCCCCTGATTCGGGGCCGGAAGGAAGTCGCCCAGTTCGTTTGCCATATGCTTGCGGCCGGTTAGACCAGCGAGTCCTTCCACGCCTTGTGCAGCGAAGCGAAACGTCCCTCGTCCGCGATCAGCTGTTGCGGGGAGCCGTCCTCGATGATTTTCCCATCGTGCACCACCAGCACCCGGTCGGCGATCTGCACCGTGGACAGCCGGTGGGCGATGATCAACGCCGTACGGTTTCCCAGCAGCTGCTGCAGGCCGCGTTGCACCGCACGCTCCGAAGGGATGTCCAGCGAGCTGGTGGCCTCATCGAGGATCAGCACGGCCGGGTCGGCTAGGAAGGCGCGGGCGAAGGAGATGAGCTGGCGTTGCCCGGCGGAGACCCGGCCGCCACGCTTGTTCATGTCGGTCTCATAGCCTTCGGGAAGTTCGCGGATGAACTCGTCGGCGCCCACCGCCTTGGCCGCATCATGGATCTCCGCGAGGGTCGCGGTGGGCTTGCCGAGCGCTATGTTCTCGGCAACCGTCCCGGAGAACAGGAACGCTTCCTGGGTGACCATCACCACATGCCGGCGTAGTTCCTGATTCGAGAGTTCATTGATGGGAACCGAATCGATTTCCAGGCTGCCCGAGCGCAGATCGTAGAAACGCGAAATGAGTTTTGCGAGGGTGGATTTGCCGGCACCGGTCTGCCCGACCACCGCCACCGTTTGCCCGGCTTCGATCTTCAGATCGAAGCGGTCCATGATGATCGGCCCCTGCCCGTAGCCGAAGACCGCGTCGCTGAAGACGATCTCTCCCTTGACCTGCTCGATGCTGCGCGGTGTCAGTGGCTCCCTGACGCTCGGTTCCTCTTCCAGGAGCCCGGAGACCTTTTCGAGGGCTGCGGTGGCCGATTGCAAGGAGGAATAGAACATGGCGATCTGTTCGACCGGTTGGAAGACGCGTTTAGCAGCAAGCAGCAGGGCCACCATCACGCCGACCGCCAGCGTCCCCTCCAGAATGCGGAAGCCTCCGTAGGCCAGCAATACCGCGACGGTGAGGTTTCCAATGAGCACCAGACCCGGCTGGAGGATGCCGAATAGGTTGAAGGAGCGCACCGAGTTGACCCGATACTTTTCGGCGACCTCGCCATAGTTTTCGTCATTTGCCGCTTCCCGGCGGAACGCCTTGACCGCGCGAATGCCGGTCATCGTTTCGACGAACATGGAGATCACCTTCGCGGAAACTACGCGGGACTCACGGTAGAGCACCTCGGACCGGCTCTGGTACCAGAAGAAGAGGATCGCCACTGGGATGGCCGCAACGCACAGCACCAGAGCGCTGCGCCAATCCAGGATGAAGATGGTGGCCAACGTGAAAATCACGAAGACGCAGGAGGAGGCGAGTTCGGATACTCCCTGGTCCAGCAGTTCACGCAGGGTTTCCAAGTCCGAGGTCTGCCGCGAGATGATCCGGCCCGAGGTGTAGTTCTCGTGGAATTCGAGGCTCAACCGCTGAGTGTGGCGGAAGACCTGCTGACGCAGATCCAAGAGCATGGCCTGGGAAATGCGGGCGGCGCAATTGATGTACCAGGCCAGCAGGACTCCGGCCAAGATGGCGCAAACAATGTAGGCGCCGCCGGAGACTCCCAGTGCGCCCCAGTTGCCCTCGCGGACCTGCGGCAGCGTCCAGTCGATGGCCAAGGCAATGAGGATTGGCAAGATGACGCGGGCCGCATTGGAAACCAGCACCAGCACCACGGTGAGAATGAAGAGTTTCTTCTGCGGCATGGCGAGCGTTGCCAGGAGCCTGAATGAGCGGCGGCGCACTCGTTTGCGTTGGGCACCGGAGAGGTTGATATTGTCCTCTTCGGTGACACCTAGTGGTTGGCTCATCGCGCGACCTCTTCGCTCATCGGTGCTTCGTCATCCAGGCTGGCGATCACATATCGGTAATGTTCGTTCGTGCTCAGCAGGTGCGTGTGGCTGCCGATCGCGTCGATGCGACCATCGCGCAGCAACGCCACCCGGTCGGCGAGCATCACAGTGGAAGGGCGGTGAGCCACCACCAAGGTGGTAGTGCCGCCCAGCACCTCGCGCAGCTTCGTGGTGACCGCTTCCTCCGTGCGCACGTCCAAGGCGGAGAGCGGATCATCCAGGACCAGGATGCGGGGCCGGGCGGCGATGGCGCGGGCCAGGGCCAGACGCTGGCGCTGGCCTCCGGACAAGGACAGGCCTTCTTCGCCAATGAGCGTATCGACCCCCTGCGGCAGCTGATAGGCGAAGTGCGCCTGCGCCACGTCAAGGGACTGCGCCAAGAGTTCTTCGCGCTGCGCGGGGCTGTAATCAGCCGGGGCGCCGAGCAGCACGTTCTCGCGGACCGAATTCGAGAAGAGGGTGGTGTCTTCGAAAGCTACGGCTATTTCTTTGCGCAGCTCTTCCAGATCCCATTCGCGCACGTCTTGCCCGTGCACCAGTACCTGCCCGGCGCTTACCTCATGCAGTCGGGGGATCAGGTTCAGCAGCGTCGATTTGCCCGAGCCGGTGATTCCGACCAGCGCCATGGTTTCCCCGGCGCGGATGGTCAGCTCGATATCGGCAAGGATGGGGCGCCCGCGCCCGGAGGCATCGGGGTAGGCAAATCGAACGTGCTTGAGTTGCACTTCACCGGTGCGTTCGGCGGGGGATTTCGGCTGGTCGGGGGAGACGATGTCGTTGGAAGCGTCCATCACTTCGAAGTGGCGGTCCAGTGCGGTTTTGGTGCTCAGCGTCATGCCCAGCAGCATCCCCATGCCTTCCACCGGCCCTGCGATCACCGCTGCGATGGCGAAGTAGGCCACGAGCGAGCCGATGCTCAGCTGCCCGCCGGCAACCAGCGAGATGCCGATCAGTACGCCCAGCCCCAAGATCGTTTCGGGGATTGCCACGACGGCCATCAGGAAGCTGGCCAGGGTTTTGGCCTTGCTGATTTCCGTCTGCTGCAGCGACTTGGCCTGCTCGTTGAATCCGGCATACACATGGGGGCCGCGGCCGAAGGCCTTGATGACGCGAATGCCATGGACAGATTCTTCGACAGCGGTCGCGAGGTCACCGGCTTGGTCTTGGCTCAGCCGGCTCGCGGCCCGGTAGTTGTTGCGGAAGTGGTAGGCCTTGATCGAGATGGGGATGGCGCCTAGCAGGTAGAGCAATCCGAGGATCCACGAGTGGTAGAACATCAGCGCCAGGCCGGTGATCACGGTGACCGTGTCCACCACGAGCATCATGGCGCCGAAGGCGAGCCAGCGGCGCAGCAGCGACAGATCCGACATCGAGCGGGAGAGTAGTTGGCCCGAGCCCCAGCGCTCGTGGAACGCCACGGGCAGGCGCTGCAGATGCTTGTAGAAGCGGATGCGCATCTGCGCTTCCAACCCCGCCGCCGGGTTGAGCACGAATTGGCGGCGCAGGTAGATGAATAACGCTTCCAGGAAACCCAAGGCACCCACAATCGCCATGGCGATCCAGATTGCGTTGTTCGTCCCATCGCTGTCCAGGACGTTGTTCACCAGCCAGGCGAGGACCTGCGGAATGACGAGGGCGACAATACCTGCGCCCAAGGCGCAGAGGAAGCCGCCGATGAGCCGCGGAAGAATCGGGCGGACAAACGGCCCCAGCCGTTTTAAGGTGGTTGTCAACGACACCGCTTCAGCTGCTTCTGAGTTTTGTTGTCGCGCCATGCGAGTTCCCCACCATCACCAATAACAATATCGACCGGACTACACCCTACCGTCAGTAGTTGGGAAAATTCAATCAAATAATCACTAGTGGATAGATTATTTGTTGCTGGCTCAGAGACGGCTTCAGGCCCCGCACCTGAACCAAGTGCGGGGCCTGATGGAGTGAATGATTAGTCCCTTGCGGTGAGCGTGAGCAGTACTGCCTCGGGCGGGCAGGCAATGCGAAATGGTGCGAAGCGAGAGTGGCCCAGGCCGGCGGAGACATTCAGCGGGACGGTGCGCCCGGCATATTCCCATTCGGTCAGCCCGCGAGCTCGCCACGTCGGCAAATCGCAGTTCGACACCAGGGCGCCGTATCCCGGAATGCATACCTGTCCGCCGTGGGTGTGGCCGGCGAAGATGATATCCGCTCCGGCCTCGGTGAGTTGATCCAGCACTCGTTGGTAGGGGGCATGGGTTAGCGCGATGCGTACGTGCGGAGCCTGGTATCCGGTGACCGAGCCTTGCGGCCATCCAGCGAATTGGTCGCGTTCCAGATGCGGATCATCGACGCCGGTCAGATCAAGCCGGATTCCGTTGAGTACGGTGGAGTAGGCCCGGTTGGTCATGTTGACCCACCCGGCGGACCCGAAGGCCCGGTGCATCTCTTCGAAGGGCAACTTGTCACGGCTCGAAGGGTTCGGGGTGCCGGAGCCCGCGCTGAGGTAGCGCAACGGGTTCTTCAGGCGCGGCGCGTAGTAGCAATTCGAGCCGGGCACGAAGGCTCCGGGGAATTGCATCAGAGGCGTCAGCGCGTCGATCAGCGCCGGAACGCCATCGCGGTGGCTGAGGTTGTCACCGGTGTTGATCACGTAGTCGGGGCGCTCGTCGGCGAGCCGGTGCAGCCAGCGCCGCTTGAGGGCTTGGCCGGGGATCATGTGGATGTCCGAGAGGTGCAGCACGCGGATATCGCCCGCCCCTCGGGGAAGGACCTTGACGGTTTCGCGACGGAGCCCGAATTTCTGGGTTTCGTATAATCCGTAGCCAAGCACCGCCGCGCCTGCTGCGACGGCACCGCCGGCGAGCAGCGCCGCGGTGCCGGTGGCGCGGCCGAATGCCGAAGAGAAATTAGTGTGTTCAACCATGACCGGTCCGTCAGTGTCCTTTCAAGGGAACAGACCCGTTTGAGTCTGATGATAGTGCCAATCTAAACCGAAAGGCCGCGTTCAACCAAAGTTGAACGCGGCCTTTCGGCGACTACTTAGTCGTCCGAATCATCTCCGGGCTTGGCCGGAGTAGTCGGCTTCGAGTTGTTTTGACCGTTTCCGTTGCCATTACCGTTTCCATTGCCGGTGGCTTCAGACTTGTCGTCGTCGGACTCCTTGGAATCCTCATTTTCGGAGTCTTCCTTTTTAGAGTCTTCCTCTTTGTCCTCGTCGTCTTCCTTCGGCTTAGGAGCTGGCTTCGGCTTAGGAGCCTTGCTGACCGAACCGAAGGAATTTCGCTCGTACTGCTGAACCGCCTTGGACATGAAGTCAACCCACAATGGAGCCGCATAGGTCGAGGAATCAACCATCTTCGGAGCGCGTTCGTCGTTGATCATCTTGCCGTGCAGCCAATTCTTCTTTTCCTCTTCGCCTTGTCCCTTAAGCCGGCCAACCCAAGCCGCGCTCGAAATGCCGGTGCTGTAGCCGACGAACCAAGTTGAAGTCGCACCGTTATTTGTGCCGGTCTTGCCCGCAATTGGTCCGGCAACTTGGCCCTTGGAAACACGGTTCGTGGCGATCTTCTTCAACGTCCCATTCAAATCGGCCACGTACTGAGGGTTGATCTGCTGGGAGCAGTTTTGCTTCGGCACCTTGTACTTGGTGCCGTCTTTATCGACCACTGAGGTGATAGCCCGCGGTTCGCAGTATTCACCCTTGTTTGCGAAGGTGGCGAAAGCCGCCGCTTGCGCCAGCGGGGTTACCGATGCAGTACCAATAACGAATGAAGGGTTGGCAGGATTGATAGGTGCTGGCCCCTCGCTACCCACTGGCTTTTGATCGATCAGCCCGATTTTGGTTGCGTAATCAGCAATGGTGCAAAGATCGACCTTTTTGGCTTCCTGAACGGTGGCGGAGTTAATTGACCAGTACAGCCCAGTATCCACCGTCATCGTGCGATAGAAGCCACGCGAAGCGTTCTTTGGTTCCCACTTTGCAGTGTAGGTCTGTCCACCTGGAAGGCAAGAAGCTCGCCATTTATCGCCAGCGGTGAAGAGTTCCTTCTTAGCATTGATCTTGTCGTACATGTGATTGCCCTCGTCAAGCCAAGCAAGGGTGGTGAATGGCTTCATGGTGGAGCCACCCTGGAAGCCGCCCGCTCCACCTAGTCGACTTTCTACCGCGAAGTTGTAGAACGTCCGGCTGCCGGTTTCCTCGGATTCTGGCGCATATGTGGTGTTCTGGGCCATGGTCAAGATATTTCCGGTTCCCGGTTCAACCGAAACCAGCGACGAGTAGATATCCTCGTTCGACTTGGCGTTAGGATCGATCGCCTCGCGGGCATCCTTGGCAGCCTGCTTGTTCAACGCGGAGTTCAGCGTGGTCTTGATAGTCAGGCCGCCGCGGAACAGCAAGTTCTCGCGGTCTTCCTTGGTCTTGCCAAAGTTCTTGTCCTTGAGGATCAAGTTGGTGATGTAGTCGCAGAAATAACCGTCATCTTTGGCAGCCATGCAACCCGAAGCGGAGCTGCTAGGGTCCTCGCCCAAGTCCGACTTCACAGCCTTGTCATATTCCTTTTTGGTGATCGCGCCGGTGCGGTACATGTTGCCCAGCACCTTGTTACGTCGATCCAAGGAGCGTTCAGGGTTCTTGAGCGGGTTGTAGACGTTAGGCAGCTGTACCATGCCGGCGAGCATTGCCGACTGCTGCAGGTTCAGGTCCTTGGCGTCCACGGAGAAGAAGCGCTGCGCGGCGGCCTGCACACCATACTCACGGCCCGAGAACAATACGAGATTCAGGTAGCCTTCGAGGATTTCGTCCTTCGACATTTCCTTTTCGATGGCTACCGCGTACTTCAGCTCGCGGATCTTGTCCGAGTAATCCTTGCTGCCCGACACGGTGCTCTCGTCGGAACCGGTCAAGATCTGGTTATTGACCAGCAGGTTGTTCACGTACTGCTGAGTCAGCGTGGACGCACCGGAACGCGAAGAGGAGGTCGCGTTGCTGATGACCGCACGGGCAATGCCCTTGGGGTCAATGCCGCTGTGCTCGTAGAAACGCTCGTCCTCCACCGAAACAATCGCCTTGCGCATGTACGGAGAAATATCCTCGAGGTCCACCGGATCGCGGTTCTGTTCATAGAACGTCGCAATCAGCTTTCCCTCGGAGTCCAAGACATTCGAAGGCTCGGGAATGGGAAGCTTCTCGAATGTGCTCGGAAGCGCGCTTACAATATTATTTCCGGTGGTCAAACCGGTTTTTGCGATAGCTGCCACGGGAACGAGCATGCCCGCGGCCAGCACGCCACACAGGGCACTGATTCCGAAGAACGCAACGATCTTTCCCAGAGTGGTAGCTGTATCAAAAAAGGGTGACTTCTTGGCTGCCATACCTACTAGTTTACAAGGACGCGCTAACGTATCGAGTATGACTAAATGGGAATACGCCACTTTGCCGCTCGTTATCCACGCAACCAAGCAGATTTTGGACCAGTGGGGTGACGATGGCTGGGAGCTCGTAGCGATCGTTCCCGGCCCTAATGGCACCAATCCAGTGGCCTACATGAAGCGTCCAAAAGCCTAACTTTCAGAAGGAGTAAAACCCCATGCAAGAAGCTACTTCCTCGCGTGTCGAAGCACGCCTCGCAGAGCTCGATCTGACCTTGCCAGCGGTGGCAAAGCCGGTCGCCGCATACCTGCCGGCTATCACCACCGGCAACTACGTTTACACCTCCGGCCAGCTTCCGCTGATTAAGGGAGAACTCTCAGCTCTTGGCAAGGTCGGCGCCGAGGTTTCGCCCGAAGATGCCAAGGCCATGGCGCAGACTTGCGCACTGAATGCCTTAGCTGCCATCAAGGCAGAAATTGGTGACCTAGATCGCATTAAGCGTATCGTGAAGGTTGTTGGATTCGTGTCCTCGGACCCGTCCTTCACCGGTCAGCCTGGCGTCATCAACGGGGCCTCGGAATTCTTCGGAAATGTCCTGGGTGAGGCCGGCGTGCACGCACGTTCGGCCGTAGGCGTGGCGGTGCTGCCGTTGGACGCTCCGGTCGAGGTTGAGGTCATCGCCGAATTTGAGTAGTCCACAACGCGATTCCGGTGTGCGTCAGGGGCGGTCCAGTCCGTCCGCGACGCGCACCGGAGTTGCGCGTCGCCTCGTAGAACTACCGCCGCATCAAATTCCAGCGGCGGAAAACTGGTTCACTTTCGGTTCGCGGACCCCGCGCACCGCCCGCCGCGCTTCCTCGGTCTGCCTGGTTCAAGACGGGGCGCATGGAGTAGAAACCTTCCTGGGCTACCGCCCCGGCGAGTCCCCTCTCGGGAGCGTGGCATTTCCCGGAGGCAGTGTCGAAGCGGGAGACCGCGTCGAGTACAAATGGTTCGGCCCGAACCTTTCGCAGTGGTCCAAGCGCATGGACGTGTTGGATCAGCAGCTCGTTCGCGCGCATCTGGTCTGCGCCATCCGAGAACTTTTCGAAGAAACCGGGATCCTGCTCGCCGGAACCGACGAACAGTCGGTTGTCGAAATGAACGATCCCGAAGAATGGATGTCCGCCCGCGAAGCCATCGCCGGACAGGATCTGGCCTTTGAAGAATTTCTTCGCCGGCGCGGGCTGGGCCTGCGCACCGACCTGATGCGCCCGGTCAGCCACTGGCTGAGTCCCAACTTCGCCTTCCGGCGATTCGACACCTGGTACTTCACCGCAACGGTTCCCGTGCATCAGGAGCCCCGTCTGCTGCGTGCTAAGGGCAAGTGGGCGCAATGGTGCAGCTCCAAGCAGATCATGGCGCAGCGTGCCACCAGTGAACTGGGAGACCGCATTGGCCAGCCGAGCACCGTTGGCCTGAGATTGTCACAGATAACCAGTCCAGCGGTCGAACAGATGCTGGAGCGGATGGCCGATGCCCACGGTGCGGTCGCCTATCTCTCGCGCGCACGCACCTTGGACGTGCAGCATCCGGACCTGCTGGTGCGTGACGGAAGCTATTATCTCGAAGTGCTGAGCGCGCTCGGGGTCGAATCGACGCGTCCTTGGCAGGCGGAGCCCGGCCACTAGATCATCGGTCGAAAAGCAAAAGGCCGGACAACCCGCGAGGGTTGTCCGGCCTTTTGCTCAGCGGTGCTTAGCGCGAACGCTGACGCAGACGCTGGATGTCCAGGATCACGACGGCGCGGGCTTCCAGACGGAGCCAGCCGCGCTGCACGAACTCGGCCAGGGCCTTGTTCACGGTTTCGCGGGAGGCACCGACCAGCTGGGCCAGCTCTTCCTGGGTCAGCTCGTGAGCGACCAGGATGCCATCGGTGGCTGGGCGACCGAAACGGTCAGCGAGGTCCAATAGCGCCTTAGCCACACGGCCAGGAACATCGGAGAACACCAGATCGGCCAGGGATTCATTAGTGCGACGCAGACGCGCAGCCAAAGCCTGCAGCAGCTGGATCGAGACCTCCGGGGAGTTCAGGATCGCCTTGCGCATGTTTTCATGGCTCAGACCAGCTAGTCGGGTCTCCGACACGGCGGTTGCGGTTGCGTTGCGCGGGTGTGGATCGAACAGCGCCATTTCGCCGAACAGTTCACCTGGGCCGAGCACGGCAATCAGGTTTTCACGTCCGTCGGCGGAAGTGCGGCCGAGCTTGATCTTGCCCGAGACGATGAAGTAGAGACGGTCACCCTGATCGCCTTCGCGGAACACTGATGCACCGCGAGACAGATCGACCTCGGTCAATTCTTCGGTTAGCGTGGCGAATACTTCATCACCAAGCGACGCGAAAAGCGGCGCGCGGCGCAGTACCTCGATATCCATTAAATCTCCTGTCAACAGTAGTAAGCGCTCACTTCATTGTGCCGTATTCGGTAACAATGTGACAGTTTCCACACGTGGTTTAACCAAGAAATGTTGAGAATCACGCTCGTCATACAAAAACTCGCGAATATCCTCGCAGAAATCCATCAGCTTCTAAGGGTACCTTGGGTTAATAGTAAGTTTGTGAATGAAGCGGGGTCTCGGTGCTCGGAGTATTCAGTTGGCTGGACGTCGCCATCTGCGTAGTTTTACTTTCATTTTTTATTGCCGGAATCCGCCGCGGCTTCCTCTATACGGTCGGGGACATGCTCGGTCTCATCGCCGGAGGCATCGCCGCGTTCTTCGCCATTCCGCTGGTTTCGACCTTCGCCTCGAACCCTTGGTGGCGGGTCGCGCTGATGGTCGCCACGGCCGCCGTGCTGATCATTTTGGGCCAGGCCCTGGGCAGGGTTATTGCCACCCGAATCAGGCGCTGGATGAACTTCGATTTCCTGCGTGCCGCAGACGGTTTGGCCGGTGGCGTGCTTTCGGTTTTCATTACCGCCACAATCATCGGCGCACTGGCATTTTCCACGTCAAGCATGGGTATTCCGCGGCTTTCCAGCGAAATCGACAAGTCGAAAATGATCGCCTCGATCCGTGGGCTGACACCCGAGTTCGTGAACTCGGCCATCTCCTCGGCGCGTTCGGCGGTCATGGCCGAAACCATCCCCGCCCTGCTCGATCCCTTCGCCCCGCCGGTGGAGCCGGTCGAGGAAGGTCAATGGTCCGCCAACGACCTGCAGCGCGCCTCGGTGAATTCGGTGGCAAAGATCTCCGGGACCGCCGTTCAATGCGGTGTGAACCTCACCGGTTCCGGCTTCGTCATCGACGACCAATTGGTGATGACCAATGCCCACGTGGTGGCAGGTTTGAGCGCGGCTACGGTGGAGGTCGAGGGTGATCAACTTCACCGCGGAAAAGTAGTTTATTTTGATCCGGAAGCCGATATCGCGGTGCTGCGTGTCGACGGGATGGAAGCGCAGCCTCTGGAGCTCGCCGACGAGAACCTGGGCCGCGGCGAGCAGGCTGCCTTCATCGGATACCCTTCCGGCGGACCGCTGCAGGTGCGCGGCGCGGTGGTCGCCTCACGCGCCACGGTGTCCATCGCCAACATCTACGGCGAGAACCCCGCCTCGCTCTCGGTTTACCAGCTGACGGCCAAGGTGGCCCAAGGCAACTCCGGCGGTCCCATGGTCAACGATTCCGGCGAAGCGGTAGGCATGATCTTCGCCAAGTCGCGAGGCAATGACGAGGTGGGCTTCGCGCTGAGCCTTGAGGAGATCGAACGCGCCCTCAAAGCGGCCGGGGACCGCACCACCTCGATCAAGACCGGTGAATGCATTGGCGGCTAGTGGCCGAGGATATGCGCCAGCTGCTGGACCGCGAGCCGGTAGCCGTTGATCCCGGCGCCGATGATGATCGAGGTGGCCACCGGGGAGACGTAGGAGTGATGGCGGAATGCCTCACGCCGGTGCACATTGGAAATATGGACCTCTATGACCGGCAGCGATACCCCGCTGAGCGCATCGGCGATGGCCACCGAGGTGTGCGTGTAGGCGCCCGGATTCATGATGATGCCGGCCTTGGTCAGCCGCGCTTCGTGGATCGCATCGATGAGCACGCCCTCGTGGTTCGACTGGAATGCCTCCACGGTGAGGCCATGGACCGCCGCGGTGCGCTGCGCCAGCGCCTCGACATCGGCGAGCGTTTCGTGGCCATAGATTTCGGGCTCGCGAGTTCCTAGCAGGTTCAGGTTCGGTCCGTTGAGTAACAAGATGGTGCGTGAAGCGTTTTCAGACATGGAAACAATCTAATACACCTCAGCTTTTCTCCGGCGCTTCATGAACACGGATGCGCCAGGTAAAACGAAACGGGCCACCGCTGGCGCTCTCCGTTGCCGGTTGAACCGGTCGGCAGTGGCGCAGGCGGCGGCCCGTGGATCCCGGCCTGGGGGCCGGAGCCCGCTACTTCTTCATTGACTGCGCGATCTGCGTCATCACGCTCGCGTCGGACAGCGTGGTCGCGTCGCCGACCTCGCGGCCCTCGGCCACGTCCTTGAGCAGGCGGCGCATGATCTTGCCCGAGCGGGTTTTGGGCAGCTCTGGAACCACCAGGATGTGCCGCGGCTTGGCGATCGGGCCGATGTCCTTGCCCACATGGTTGCGCAGCGTCGCGACCACGTCCTCGCCTTCGGGCGGTTCGGTCTGCAGGATCACGAATGCGACCACCGCCTCACCGGTGGTCTCGTCCTTCGCCCCGACCACCGCGGCCTCGGCAACGTACGGGTGGGCCACCAGCGAGGACTCGATCTCCGTGGTGGACAGCCGGTGCCCGGACACGTTCATCACGTCATCTACCCGGCCCAGCAGCCAGATGTCGCCGTCCTCGTCCTTCTTCGCGCCGTCGCCGGCGAAGTACATGCCCTCGAAGCGGGACCAGTAGGTCTCCTTATAGCGCTCCATATCGCCCCAGATGCCGCGCAGCATGGCTGGCCACGGGTCGCGGATGACCAGGAAGCCACCCTCGCCGTCGGCCACCGAAACCCCGGCCTCGTCGACCACGTCGATGCTGATCCCCGGCACGGCGACCTGCGCCGAGCCCGGCTTGGTGGCGGTCACTCCGGGCATCGGGGTGATCATATGCGCCCCGGTTTCGGTCTGCCACCAGGTGTCCACAATGGGGGTTGGGTGCTCCTTGCGTTCGCCGTTCTTGCCGTTGTTGGTGCCGATGACCTCGCGGTACCACATCCAGGCTTCCGGGTTGATCGGTTCGCCGACCGAGCCGAGCACGCGCAGGCTGGAGAGGTCGTAGCCGTCGGGGATTTCGCGTCCCCACTTCATGAAGGTGCGGATCGCCGTCGGCGCGGTGTAGAGGATCGAGACCTTGTACTTCTCGATCAGTTCCCACCAGCGACCCTGATGCGGGGTGTCCGGGGTGCCTTCGTACATCACCTGGGTGGCGCCATTGATCAGCGGGGCATAGGTGACGTAGGAGTGCCCGGTGACCCAGCCGATATCGGCGGTGCACCAGTACACGTCGGTTTCCGGGTGCAGGTCGAAGGTGTCGCGGTGGGTGACCGCGCCCTGGGCCAGGAAGCCGCCGGTGGTGTGCACGATGCCCTTGGGCTTGCCGGTGGTGCCCGAGGTGTAGAGCACGAACAGCGGGTGCTCGGAATCGTGCGGCACGGCGCTGTGCTCCGCCGAGGCCGAACCCACGACGTCGTGCCACCACTTGTCCAGCGGGTTGACCGCGGTTTCTTCTCCGTTGCGCTTGACCACCAGCACGTTTTCCACGGTGTGGCCGGGCTTTTCCAGGGCGGCGTCCACCGCAGGCTTCAGCGGCGAGGGCTTTCCGCGGCGCCAGGTGCCGTCGGCGGTGACCACGAGCTTGGCGTCCGCGTCATCGATGCGGGAGCGCAGCGCGTCGGCGGAGAAACCGCCGAAGACCACCGAATGGATCGCGCCGATGCGAGCGCAGGCGAGCATGGTGATCACCGCTTCGGGGATCATCGGCAGGTAGACGGCCACCCGGTCACCCTTGGCCACGCCCAGGGATTCGAAGGCGTTGGCCGCCTTCTTCACCTCTTCGGTCAGCTGCGCGTAGGTGTAGCTGCGGGTGTCTCCCGGCTCGCCTTCGAAGTGAATGGCAACGCGTTCGCCCAAGCCGTTCTCCACATGGCGGTCCAGCGCGTTGTAGGCCGCGTTGAGTTTGCCGCCGACGAACCACTTGGCCACCGGAGCTTCGGACCAATCCAGGGTCTCGGTGAAATCGGTGTCCCAGGTCAACACGCTCCGTGCCTGTTGCGCCCAGTAGCCCAACCGGTCTTCGCCCGCTGCCGCGTACTGGCCCGCCGAGCCGATGGCTTGGTCGCTGAAGTTCTTGCTAGGGGCAAACGCACGAGTTTCATGCGATAGGTTGTCCAGGGTCTTGGAGTCACTCACCGGTGATCGCGTCCTTTCGGTTAAACAAAAATTACTCTGTGATCAAGGTTACACGCTCGAACACCGGGCCTGTGGTTTGTGTCACTGACGGGCCCTGCAGCGGGCATTTTGTGCGCCGAACGGTCATCAGGGCGCGGTGAAATGCAGGCAAACAGTGATATTTTTCCCGGCTCATGACACGATCATCTCGTGGCAGCAAAAGTGAAAGTTGAAACAGAGATCGGACTCAAACGGCGGGCACGGAAGATGCACCGCCTGTTGGCCGAGGCATACCCCTATGCGGTGGCCGAACTGGATTTCGAGAATCCCTTCGAGCTGCTGGTGGCAACGGTGCTCTCCGCGCAAACTACCGACGTCCGCGTCAATTCGATCACCCCACGGCTCTTCGCAAGGTATCCCGACGCGCTGGCGATGAGCCAGGCCGAACGCGGCGAACTTGAAGAACTGATCCGGCCCACCGGATTCTTCCGCGCTAAGACAGAATCCCTGCTGGGGCTCTCGGCCGCGCTGGTGGAGCGCCATGGCGGCCAGGTCCCCGCTCGGCTCGAAGACCTGGTTAAGCTTGCCGGGGTGGGGCGGAAGACCGCGAATGTGGTGTTGGGAAACGCCTTCGGCGTCCCGGGCATCACCGTGGATACGCACTTCGGACGGCTCGCCAACCGCTTTGGCTGGACCGGCGAAACCGACCCGGTTAAAGTTGAGCACGCCGTGGGCGAATTATTCGAAAAGCGCGACTGGACCATGCTCAGCCATCGCGTGGTCTTCCACGGCCGCCGAGTCTGCCATGCCCGCAAGCCGGCCTGTGGCGCCTGCGTCTTGGCAACGCTCTGCCCGTCCTCCGGGATGGGCGAGGAGATTCCGGCGAAGGCACAGAAATTGCTGAAGTATGAGCTCGCTCCGGGACGCGAAGAACTGCTGCAGAAAATGCTCGAGGGGTCCACCCGCCGGGAACTGCGCGCCGAAGGATACGGACTGGACGCATGAGTGCACGTGCTGAGCTGGAAAAAGTCATCGCGACCCATGCCCAAAAAATGGGCTCTACGGTAAAACTTCCGAAACACTGGGTTTTTAACCAGATGGACGCCAACAGCGTGCGCAAGGCAGCGGTGCTCCTCCTCTTCGGATCGGCCACCGGGCGGGGCGTGCACGAAGCGGCCAAACCCGAGGACCTTGACCTGCTTTTTGTGGAGCGCGCCTCCACGCTGCGCAAACATGCCGGGCAGATCGCTTTCCCCGGCGGTGGGATAGATCCCGAGGATGGTTCGGCGAGCGCTGCGGCACTGCGCGAGGCGTGGGAAGAAACCGGGGTTGATATTTCAGGGATTGAAGTTCTTGGCCAATTGACCGAAACGGAGCTTCCGGTGTCCAGCTTCTTGGTCACCCCCGTGGTGGGCTGGTGGCACACCGAGTCCAGGGTCTATGCGGCGGACCTGCGCGAGAGCTCGGATGTCTTCCGGGCGCCGGTAACGCATCTGCTCGATCCGCATAACCGGCTGACCGCGGTGGTGCAGCGCGGGGCCCAACGTTTCAAATCCCCGGCCTTCGAATACGAGGGACACCTGATCTGGGGATTCACCGCGATCGTGATCGATCGGTTATTTGCCGAGTTGGGCTGGAACAAACCTTGGAACGCGCAACGCGAAATCAAGTTGAAGTAAGCGGCTATTTTCCTTCGGAATAGTTCTGCGAAATAGCGACGCTGACCGGAAAATTTGGGCTGTGCCCGCCAAAGAGCGTGCGTCCGGCGAGCAGCGCCGCGTGGCGCACCAACTCACCAAGGCGATCGGCCAGTTCTACCGGGCACTCGAAAACGACCTCGTCGTGAACGAAAAACACCTGCTGGCAGGACTGGGCCCAGCCGGCCTGGCGAATCAGATGACGGGCATGGCCCATCCACACCAATGCCCACTCGGCGGCGGTTGACTGCACCACGAAATTTCGGGTGAACCTGCCACGCGACCGTGCCGCAGCATTGGCGGCTCGCTGCCCGGCCTCATCTTTGGTAGCCCGCTGGGCTTGCACCCAACTTTCTTCCGCCGGCGGGCAGCCGCGGCCTAGCCAGCTTTGTACTCCTTCGCCGCGCTCGCCTGCTTTCGCGGCCTGATCCACATACGCCATGGCCTGCGGGAAGTTCTTCTTCAAGGCGACGCCCACCGCACCGGAGGTGCCGCCCCCGCCGCCGTAGATGACCGAGAGCATTCCCAATTTCGCCTCGTTGCGGTCCGAGACGAGCCTGGCATCGATGAGCCACTGATAAAGGTCATCTTGCTGGCCCGCCTCTTGGAGCCGGCGATCTTGGGAGATCGCGGCGAGAATGCGTGGCTCGAGCTGCCGGCCGTCGGCGATGACGAAGGTGCGCCCTGCGCCGGTGCGCACCACCTGGCGGATCGAATGGGGCAGCTGCAGCGCTCCTCCACCGCTGGCGGCCCAGCGCCCGGAGGCGACGGTGCCTAGCACGTAATGCGGGTGGAACCGCCCGTTCTTGACCCATTGGTCAAGCCACGCGTCCCCGTGCGTGCTGGCCAGCCGGGAAAGCTTCTTGTATTCAAGGACCTGCTCGATGAGCGGATCCTTGAGCTGTTCCAGCTCCCAGGCACGCACCGACTGGACCGAAAAACCTGCGCGGTGCAGGGCACGCAGCAGGTCGTGCGGGGAATCCGGGTTCAGCCCGGGCCACCGCAAGGCCTGTCCGAGGGCCTCGGCCAGGTGGGCGAGTTTGGCCGGACGCATCCCTTCGCCGACCGCAGGCCCAAGCTTCTCCCGCAGCAGCGCGCGGTGATCTGCCTCGTTCCAGGCAAGCCCGGCATGCTCCATTTCGCAGGCAACAAGCGCACCGACCGACTCGGCATGAATGAGCAATTCAAGCTTTCGGCGCGCTGCCGGCTCATCGGGCAGGGCCTGGCGTTGGCGCACATACATGGCCACGACTTCGTCCAAGCTTTCCCCGTTGACCGGAGTCTCAAATAAGGCGTCTTGATTGGGCCGGGTAACCGGGCTGTGCGGGTTTTCCAGATCGATGTCGTCTAGTTGCTGCGCGCTCAGTGGGCTGCGGTGCAGGATTCGTTGGGAGAGCGAAAGTACGTGCGCCTTGGAAATGAAGACTCCCGCTGCCAGCAAGGAGGGCATCCAGTCCGCGGTGCGCAGCATGACCCACCGTGGGGCGTGTTCGTCTTCAATGGTGCGAACGGCCGCCGGGAAGTGGGCTTTGGACACCGGGCGGCCCGGGAGCACTGGCTTGCCACTTAGTGCGTGGCGAAGTTCGAGGATGGCGTAGCCTTCGGGGTCAGCGGCGATAAAGGCAAGCATGCTCATTGTTCTATTGTGCATTGAAGACGGACAATATCCCCAGCTTGCCAAGCATCGGCCCGGCACCATGCGAAACGATGGCACCGTTCAACTATGAATTGGTTATCTTTTCCCAGCTCCGGCTCACCGCCGGTAAAGAGCGATGGGCGGTTTGTGGCGACCGAACAAGCGTGCGATGCGCCGAGGTCGGCCGCGATAAGCGCTGAGCGCCTCTGGGGCGCTGGCGAACTAGCCTGCACCTTGGTCAGCCACGATGAGCGACTAGTCGAAAGCTGTGCGCTCATCGCGCTGGGCGCGGCCGTGCGCATACACCAGTGCGCCGAGCTCAAGGATCTGCCGGCTCCCGGCAACGGCCCGGTGCTCTGGGGCGCGGATATGGCCGCCGAAGCACTGGCATTCCCCGGACTCTGCGACGTTGTCCTCGGCTTTGAAGAAGACGACCAACAGCTGTGGTCGGTGGCTAGCCAAATCCCGCGTGCCAGAGTGGCCGTCTTGCCCAGGGCACAGCAATGGTTGGGGGAGTACCTAGGGCTTTGGGGAATGCGCGCAGGCCAGGCGCATTGTCTTTCCTTGGGTTCTCTCGCCGGCGGCTTGGGAACCAGTACCTTGGCGGCGCTCGTTGCCCACGCGGGCACGCTGTGCGGATTGAAGAGCCTGCTGATCGATCTGGATCCTCATTCCACCGGATTGTGGCCGCGGGTGACGCTCGATCCGCCCACGGGAATCGGCTGGGAAGAGCTGTGCCGCTCCGGTGGCGCGTTGGCACCGCACCAGCTGGTGGATACCTTGCCCACGGTGCGAGACACCGCGGTTTTGACTTGGTCGCCCAGCGCCGCACCCAGCGAGCTGGATGAACAACTGGTGGTGCGATTATTGGCGGCGGCCAGACAAGGCTTCGACCTGCTAGTGGTCGATACCGGACGCGCGGTGCACCCGCAGCGTGCGGTGCTTGAACAATTCGTTGACCGGCAGATCCTGACCTGTGAAGATACCGGCACACCGCCGGCCGAAGCCCATATCCGCTGCGGTCCAAGGAACCTGCGAAATTCGAATACCGCGACGGGACAGTACCTAGGGCATTTTGCGAGCTTGCCGAGGATTTCCCGGGCGATACAACGCGGAGTGCTCTTTGACGCGCTGCGCTCTCGAAAAGTCCGCCACGTGCTAGCGGACCTGCGGCTCCTGCCAGAATCCGAGGGGAGCAAGAGATGAGCACGGGCAAACACAGTGCGCAAGGTGCGGGGCGCGCAACCCGTCGCGAAGTCGATGAACGCATCCTCGAATCGGTGCGTCAGCGGGCGATGGCCACCGGTGGGCAACTCGATGCGGTAGCCCTCGCCGGGGCCGTACAGGATTCTGGGGCCGCCTTGGGCGCCTCGGGAGCCGCCGAATCACTAAAAGCTCTGCAAGACGAAGTCGCCGGCCTATCGGTACTCGAACCATTCGCCCAACAGCCCGAGGTGACCGATGTCTTGGTTGACGGGCAGGGCAGGGTGTGGATCGATTCGCCTCGCGGGTTGGAACCGACCGAATACGTCTTCGGATCAGCCGAACAGGTCCGCAGGCTGGCAGTCCACCTTGCCACGCTAGCTGGACGCAGACTAGACGATGCAAGCCCATTTATGGACATGAGCTTGAAGCACTACCGAGTCCACGCGGTGCTGCCTCCGATTGCCACGCAGGGGCCGCTGATCTCGATTCGTGTTAAGAAAACCAAGCCCTTGGACCTCGCCGGGGTACTGGAACACGCGGCGTGCTGGTGGCATCCGTTGCTTGAAGAAATCATGAAACGGGAACTGAATTTTCTCGTCACCGGAGGCACCGGCAGCGGCAAGACCACCTTGCTTCAGGCTATGCTTTCGCTGGCTCACGAGGGTCAACGCATCGTTGTCGTGGAAGACTCCCAAGAGCTGCACGTCACCCACCAACATGTGGTCGGCATGCAGACTCGTGCGGCAAACGTTGAAGCGGCCGGCAACATCGAACTGCGCGATCTGGTGGTTCAAGCACTTCGAATGCGACCGGATCGATTGATCGTCGGGGAGTGCCGAGGGGCAGAGATCCGAGATTTCTTGGCTGCCATGAATACCGGCCATCAAGGAGCTGCCGGGACTCTGCACGCCAATAACCCCGAAGCCGTTCCCGCCCGTCTGGCAGCTCTGGGCGCACTAGCCGGGTGGAACCTCCAAGCGACGGCCCTGCAGGCGACCAGCGCGCTTGACCTTATTATTCACATGTCGCGCGGAGCACAGGGACAACGCGGTCCGGTGGCCCTAGGCATCCTGAACTCCGAGGGAGACGGACACATGAGCGTGATCACTGCGATCGACAGCAATCGGCGCGTACCCCTGGACCCGGCTTCGCTGCCGATCCTTGAACAGAAACTCGGTCAGGCGACTCTCAGCGCGCTCGCCGAGCGGATGGCTCGAAGTGGAGGCTGAACTGCGATGTTGATTCTCCTACTGAGCGCTGTGGCACTCTGGCTCTGGTTTCCTGGCAAAGCTAAAAATGAAACGGGCGGTCGTCCCTGGCAGCAACACGGTATTTTCGGGTCCTCGCGACGGTCCGCTGAGCCGAAGAATTCGTTGGCCGAAGACGCCCGCACGATTCGCGAGCTTGCCGCTTTGGTGCGCAGCGGACTGACCTTCTACCCCGCCGTTGATGCCTTGCTGGCCGCCGAACACAGCCAGTGTCCGGTGCACCAGGCGCTTCACCAATTACGCGCCACGCACCGGCTGGGTGCTCGGAGGCCTAATCCGACTGAACCGACGGCGAACAACGCGCTTCCCTCGTCGGTGCATCGAATGCATTGGTGCTTGCGGGTTTCCGAGCGCAGCGGCGCAAGCCTTGCGGAGGTGCTGGAACGGTTGGCCGATGATTTGGAAGCAGACCTGGTCGCATCACAGGCATTCGACGCCGCCATGGCCGGCCCCAAGGCCACGGCCAAGTTGCTGACCTGGCTGCCACTGGTTGGGTTCGGTGCCGGAATCCTTCTAGGCATTGACGTGCTAGGTGCCCTAGCCACCTCATGGGCGGCGCAGCTGAGCGTAGTCCTCGGGATGGCGTTGTGGCTGCTCAATCGGCTGTGGTGCAGGTTCCTGCTGCGCACCACCACTCGGCAGGCCCTGCAATGACTTTCTTCGCGTTGTGCTGTGCGGTTGCCGCGGTCTTGCTGGCTATTTCAAGCCACGAGAGGCACGAAAGAACGCTGAGCATAAAGCGTCCGCAAGCCAAAGCCGCTGACATCCAGAATCAACCTGTTGAGCTGATTCTGGATGTCAGCGCAAGCTTGTTGGATTCGGGAATGCCGATTAAAGACATTTTAGACACGCTAGGTCGCGGTGTCCCGCAAGGCGCACAGCTCTGCACCGTCGCACGATGCTTGGAAATGAACATGGAGTGGGATAAAGCCTGGCACTCGGCACCGGATTGGTTGCGACCACTTGAAAAGGCTTTGCGCTTCGCCCATGTCACCGGAGCCCCGGCGGCGAGCTTGCTGCGCAATGCGGCAGCGTTGCAGCGTCGCGAACGCAGCCAAAGAGTCGCAAGGCTGGGCGCGCAATTCGGGACCAGATTGGTGCTGCCCCTGGGCGCATGCGCCTTGCCAGCATTCATTGCCTTGGGCGTGGTGCCGCTGATTATTGCCTTGCTGCCGGGGCTCTGAACGAGTAATCCCCAGCTTGAAAGGAACCTAATCCGTGGAACGTTCAGGTAGCTCAAGCTGAAGGCACCACCCCAAATTATTTCGCATTTGGGAAACAACGAAAGGAAAAATCATGAAACGTATGGAAGCTATGCTTTCCGAGCGTCTTGCTGACGAAGAGGGCTCAACCACCGCAGAATTTGCTATGGTCACTCTGGCCGCCGTAGCCTTCGCCGGATTGCTGATCAGCATCCTGTCCAGTGGGGATGTGCGTGGCATGCTGATGGGTCTTATCAGCAAGGCCCTGTCGCTGTAGGCAATGAACTTCAACGACGAGAGAGGTAGCAGCACGGCGGAATTCGCGGTGCTGCTACCGGCTGTTGCCGTGTTTTTATCTTTGCTGTTGTGCTTTGGAGTGTTGGGTATGAAGCAGATCCAAGTGCAACAGGCTGCCGCTGCCATGGCCAGAGAACTGGCACGCGGAGAAGAGAGCTCGGTAGTGCATTCGAGCGGGATCAGGCTCGCCGGACATGACGCGACATATGCGATTTCACAGGGTGGGGGATTCTCCGAAGTTCATGTCAGCAAGTCTGTGCGCATTCCATTGCTCGGACCGATACAGGTCCGTGGCGAAGCTAGCGTGGCGCTGGAATGAGAGAACCAGCCAGCGCGAGAGGCGAACGCGGCAACGGAACGGTGACGGCCACCGCATTAGTGGCGGTGGCACTGATCCTGGCCTCGGCGGTGCTCCTTTGGACGGCCGCGACCCATGCATCGATGCATGCGGCGGCTGCCGCCGATCTAGCGGCGCTAGCCGCCGCAGATACCGCTAGAGGTCTTCGCGCCGGGGATCCCTGCGAGATCGCCCGAAGCGTATCGGCGGCCAATGAAGCCGAACTTGAGCACTGTGCCGTGGAAGACGGAGGAACCTCTGTGCGTGTAACCGTCAGCGTGCCGGTGACCTTCGTCGCGCTTGAGGTGAAGCTGCACGCGGCTACGGCGCGAGCCCGGGCCGGTGCACCACCGTTGGATCAGCGATGATGAGCAGGCTCAATATCCTGCAGTACGGTGTTGAGCAGAAGTATGGCTCCGCTTTTGTCCAAAGGGTTATTGCGGTTTCCACACTTCGGTGACTGCACACAGCTGGGGCACCCGTGGGCGCATTCGCAAGATTGAATGGCGTCTCGGGTAGCTCGCACCCAATCTAGGAAACGCTCGAAACCACGCTCGGCGAATCCGGCTCCCCCCGGCTGGGCGTCATAAACGAAGATGGAGGGGTGGCCGGTGTCCATATGAAGGGCCGTTGACACCCCGCCAATATCCCAGCGGTCCGAGGTCGCGACCAAGGGAAGCAGCCCGATCATGGCATGTTCGGCCGCATGCAACGCGCCCGGGAACTGGTCCACGGTGAGCCCGGCGCCCAGTAGCCGCTGTTCGGTGAGCGTGAACCACACAGATTTTGTATGGAGCTCACGAGCTTCCAGCTCCAGCGGTTCCTCGGAGAGCACTTCATTGGAGGCTACCGATTTGCGCTGGAACGAGACGACCTGAGTGGTGACGGTGACCTCGCCGAAAAATATACCGAGTTCTTGATGTTTGCTACTGCGCTCTTGGGAATGGATCTCTACCGTTGTCAGGTCACGGGCGTTGGTGTAATAATCCGGATTGACTCGACTGACCACGACCACGTGATTCTGTTCGTCGAGTTCTTCAACGTGGTAGCTGGCTCCTTGATGCACGTAAATGGCTCCGGGGTGTGCCTGATAATGCGTCTGCGGGGAGTCCATGGTTCCAAGCAGCGCCCCGGTTTCGGCGTCGATGATGTCGACCGGGCCACCACCGTCTGCCCGAATAGAGAACATCGAGGCAGCGTGTTGTGGATGCGTCCAGAACCATCCGGCCGGTCTGCGGCGCAAGTAGCCGCGTTGCACCAAGGAGTCCAGCAACTCTTCGGTCTGCGGACCAAAAAGGTCTAATTCTTCGGGCCGCAACGGGTGTTCCTGGGCGGCTGCGCACAGGTGGCCGCTGAGCACGTATTTATTTTGCGGGTCAAAGACCGTCGCTTCGACTCCGAGTTCAAAAATTGCCTCGGGATGGTGCACCAGATAGGTGTCGAGCGGGTCTTCGGCGGCGACAAATATTGCGAGCGCATCTTGCCCGCTTCTACCGGCACGACCGATCTGTTGGAAGAATGAAGCGCGCGTTCCGGGCCATCCGGCCACCACCACCGCGTCCAATCCGGCGATGTCGATGCCAAGCTCCAATGCGGATGTCGAGGTGACTCCCAATAGTTGGCCGGAGCGCAGCTGTTTTTCGACTTCGCGGCGTTCGGCCGGCAGGTATCCTGATCGATACGCCGCCAAGCGGACGCTGAGTTCTGGAGCGAACTTTTCCAAATGCTTGCGCGTGAGTGCCGCAATGGTCTCTGCGCCGCGGCGGGATTTGATGAACACGATGCTGCGCACATGGTCCGCCATTAAATCGGTGAGGATTGAGGCGCTCTCTGCGATCGCCGTGCGACGTACCGGGGCACCATTTTCGCCGGTCCGATCGGTCAAGGGCGGTTCCCACAGTCCGATGACTAGTTCCCCCGAGGCGGAGAAATCGTGGGTAACGGCCTGTGCCGGGGCGCCGATGAGCCTCGAGAAGGATTCTTCCGGGTCCGAGCTGGTTGCCGAGGCGCCGATGAAGACCGGGTCGTTTCCGTAGTGGGCGCAGATGCGCCGCAGCCGGCGCATCAAGTTTGCGACGTGGGCACCAAAAACTCCGCGATATGAATGCGCCTCGTCGATGACCACGTAGCGCAACCGTTTGAAGAAACGCGACCAGGCCTGATGGTTGGACAGGATGCCACGATGGAGCATATCCGGGTTGGTGAAGACAAAGTTCGCGTGTTGCCTGACCCAGCTGCGGGTCCCTTGGTCGGTGTCGCCGTCATAGCTAGAGGCCCGAACGCCTGGCACCTTCAAAGCCTGCACCGAGGCCAACTGGTCTGCCGCCAAGGCCTTGGTGGGGCAGATGTACAAGATGGTCCCTTGGGCCTCGGCGTCATTGGGGCCGGTCTCTCGGGTGCGGTAGAGCAGGTCAATACTTGGCATGAGATATGCCAAAGATTTGCCGGAGGCCGTGCCGGTAGAAATGATCGTGTGGTTTCCCGCATGAACGGATTCCGCGGCTTGCACCTGGTGCAGCCAGGGCCGCTGAATGCCTAGTTCCTCAAAGGTTTGCCGGACCGCGTCGTGGATCCAGGTCGGCCATGGCGCGGTGATCTCATCTTTCGCGGCCACCGACTTGCGATGGATGACCGCTTCGGGATCGTTTTGCCGATTGAACGGATCCAGCAACGCGCGCACGGACTTCACGTCTAGAGCCTCTCTGAGCAACGGTGGGTAGTTAAAAGCTTATCGCCGTCGAAAATAATTCCGACGGCGATCAGCGAAGAAATGGTGGCGGTTAGCCTTTGAACAGGACAACCTTGCCTAGCGAGGTCCAGCCCAAGGAAGCGTAGAGCTGCTGGCCGTCAACGGAGGCGATGAGCAGGCCCTCGTCCACATCGTGCTCTTGGGCCAGTGAGGCAAGCGCGCGCATGATCAAAGTTCCAAGACCCTGACGGCGGAAATCTGTACCGGTAATGATGCGGTCGAAGATCGCGAATCCGGCGACTGCCGAGACGTGGCCGGAAGCGGCTACGATCTCCTGATTGTCTTCTGGATGCAGCGATACATAGGCATGGGTGCCGTCGCGTTCGATCTGGAAGACGAAGCCATCTGCGGGCAAAGGTACTTCGACGTCGTGCACGGCTAATTCGGTGACCATGAGGACTTCATCGTCTGCGGACACCTGAAGGCCAACCTCGCTGGCGGTACGCAGCAGTCCCTCGATCGAGTCATCGAATGCGGTGAGACGGCGCTTTGGATGCTTTTTAAGCGTCTCGGCGACCGCTGCGAGCTCTTCCTTGGAAGGCTCATAAATAACGTATTCCCAGTCCCCGGTCGTATCGTGACGGAGGGCCGCGTGGACTCGCCCCTCATGGCGGGTCTCGTATCCACGGACGCCTGCCCAGCCGTCTACCCAGGTACCAATCAGTTCATCGCTTGCGTTTGATGCCATGTTTTGACCCTACCTTGTCTTACCTAGGAATTAGCTGACGTTGAGCTAATCGTTGCTTACTTGAAACTATAGTCAATGCTGATACCCGGACAATGGTCGGGACCGAGAATGTGACTTTGCTCTTTTGCGCGGCGATTTGTGCCGAAAAGCTACTACCCTTATATGGTGGCCATTCATCGCATCGTTTTGTATTACGCATTTACTCCGCTTCCCGACCCGGAAGCCGTCCGCTTGTGGCAGCGTTCGCTGCTGGAACGCTGGGGCTTGCGCGGTCGAATTATCATCTCCAAGGACGGCATCAACGGGACCGTTGGCGGCGAGATTTCTGCCGTCAAGAAATACGTGAAAGCTACCCGCGAGTTCCCGCCATTCACCAAGATGGATATTAAGTGGTCCGAGGGCTCGGCCGAAGACTTCCCGCGTATATCCGTCAAGGTCCGTGACGAAATTGTCACGTTCGGCGCCCCGGGCGAGATCGAGATCGACGAGAACGGTGTGGTCGGCGGCGGGGTCCACCTGCGTCCCGAGCAGCTGCACGAACTGGTCGAAACGAAGGAGAAGGTTGGGGAGAAAATTCACTTCTTCGATGGCCGAAACGCGTTCGAAGCCCAGATCGGCAAGTTCAAGGACGCGATCGTTCCAGCGGTGGAAACCACCCGCGAGTTCATGGATGAACTCGATTCGGGAAAGTACGACCACCTGAAAGATCAGCCGATCGTCACCTACTGCACCGGCGGCATTCGCTGCGAGGTGCTCTCCGCGCTGATGGTCAAGCGCGGTTTCCAAGAGGTTTACCAGATGCAGGGCGGAATCGTCCGCTACGGCGAACAGTACGGTGACAAGGGCCTGTGGGAAGGTTCCCTGTATGTCTTCGACAAGCGCATGCACACCGAATTCTCCGAGGATGCGGTGACCATCGGCGAATGCGTCGGTTGCCAGGGGCCCACGAACAAGTTCGAGAATTGCGCGAACCCGACATGCCGCAACCTGCGTCTCTTCTGTGAAGACTGCGCCAAGGATGAAGAATTGCGCCGGTGCCCAGACTGCACCGAAGTATCGATCGAAGCCTAGGCAAGAGCCAGCGCGCCGCATGATCTAGAGATCATGCGGTGCGCTGGCATTTAATCGGCGCTTAGGAACTTGGCCACAGGTCGAGTGACGCATCGATTACTTCGGTTTCCTCGGCCGTGGTGTCATAAACGCTGAAGCCTCGTGCTTGGTAGTTCGGGATGGCCGCTTCCCCATCCAACGAGCAGGTGTGCAGCCACACCCGGCCCACCGGCGGGAGATCTTCGAAGCGCGTGTGCAGATCCCAAGCCCGACGATTGGCTTCGCTGAGCAACAGACCACCGAGACCCTGCCCGATGGCTTCGGGGAATAGCCCGAAGTAGTAGATCTCTACCTCGCTCTGGGCCTCGGTCACCTCGGTCACCAGTTCCGCGTACCCCTTCGGCACCCCATCCTGGTAGAGCACATAGGTTTCAGAGCCCGCACGGCGCAGCGTCGCATCCCATTGTTCACGGCTGGAAGCCAGCCGATCTGCCCAGTTCAATTTGCTCCCCACGCTTTGATAGAGGAAGCGGGAAAACTCGGCCGAGATCTGTTGGGCGCGTTCGATCCTCGCATGCTGCGGAAGTTTTCTGGCACTCGGGCGCATTTCGGCACTCGAAAGCTGCTGCAAATAGGTGATGGTCACGACTGGCATACCGAACATCCTAAGGCGGTTGGGCAGTTGTTGCGCAGTCTTGTAACACCCGCGGACTCGTTAGACTTGGAACTGTGAATGCCGCTGAATTTTCTGCCATTGAAGATGCCCCTAGTAGTTACGACCTCGCGTTGCTGGACAAGCTCCATGCCGACTTGACAACAATGAAGTTTGGCTTTGATGCCATCACCGAGCTATTAGGTGATGATGCGGTGGCTGCTTATGGTCGGGATCAGATCCACTCGGCGCTTCGAGTTCTGAACAAGCAGCCCGAAGCCGGTTCCCTGGCGTGCGCCGTTCGGCTGTTCCAGTTGGGACAGGCGGAATCAGTCGCGGCGATCGCCGCGGCATTCCCCACGGTGCGTGCCGACGGGCTGCTCAAGCTCGGGTTGATTGAGCCATGGGCCTCGGGGTACCGGGCTAAGGTGGCGTTGGCGGTGCATGGCTCGGATGTAGATGGTGAATTGTGGGTGGCTCACGACCTGGGTTCGCACCAGCGTCCCGGGGTTCTGCGCACGGACCACGTTTTAGGCATTGGCCATGCTTCGCGCACGCTTGCGCAGGTCACCGTCCGTCCGGACGCTGAACGGGCCCTCGATCTCGGCACGGGATGCGGAATACAGCTATTCCATTTGCTCTCGCACTCCAAGCACGTGACCGCCACGGACCTTTCGGACCGCGCACTGGCGTTCACCCGGTTTAACCTGGTGCTCAACCACCGAGCTTTGAAGCTGGACCCGCAGCGGCTAGAAGAGCGGGTTACGCTATTGCAGGGCAGCCTGTTCGAACCGGTGGCCGGCCAGAAATTCGACTTGATCGCCAGCAATCCGCCATTCGTGATCACACCGCGCAATAAGTCCGAGCGTGAGCAAGACCGCTTCACCTACCGTGATGGTGGCATGGCCGGCGATTCCTTGGTGAGCACGCTGATTGCCCAGGCCCCCGAGCATCTGAACCCCGGTGCACATATGCAGATGCTGTCGAATTGGGAGATACCTCGCCTAGATGAGGAATCCAATGAACCATGGGCGCGGCGGGTCTCCGATTGGTTTGCCGATGACTTGGACGTCTGGGTGATTGAACGTGAACAGGCCACTCCGAGCGTTTATGCCGAAACCTGGTTGCGCGATGCGTCGCAAAGCGAGGACAGCGCCGCCTACGCGGCCGCCTATGACGCCTACCTCGACGACTTCGAATCCCGCCAGGTCGGTGCGGTCGGTTTCGGCATGGTGTATTTCCGCCGGCCCGCGCAACCGGAGGTAACCTTCCGTCTCTTCGAACAGATACCGCACCAGGTGGAACAGCCGCTGGCTCCTGCCTTGGAGCGAGACATTCTGATGGCAGATGCATTGCGCGAAGCCGGAGAAGAATGGAAGCAGTGGCACCTGCTAGTCGCAGAAGATGTCACCGAGGAACGCCATCAGCGCCCCGGTGCCGAACATCCAGGAGTGATCCTCTTGCGCCAGGGCGCGGGGATCCGCCGAACCGAAATTTTGGACTCGGCGCAGGCCGGATTCCTGTCGGCCTGCGATGGTGAATTATCGGTCGCGCAGTTGGTTGTAGCCCTTGATTCACTGATCGGTGAGGGCGAGGAGAATTTCACTGAAAGGCTTTATGAAGCTATTGCTCGCCTTCTGCGGCATGGAATGCTTCGTAAAATCTGAAACAAAGGCTAAACTTTTTCGTTATGACACGGAACACAGTCGAGGAAGACGGCGCGCAGCGCGCCGACGCGGAAGATCAACCCCCACAAGTGGTCTCGATCACCGACCCGCAGGCGATCCGCGCGCTGGCCCATGATGCTCGGCTGATCGTGCTCGACGAGCTTTTCGCATCGCAAACCACGCGCACCGCAACGGAGCTGGCATCGATGTGCTCATTGACGCCCAGCGCCATGAGCTATCACTTGCGCGCACTGGAGAAATACGGGTACGTGGCGCGCGCGGCCAGCGAAGGCGACGCGCGAGAACGCCGGTGGCGCGCCGCGGGCGAAAGGCTGGAGCTAAACACCCAGATCGATTCGACGAACGCGAAAACGGCCTACCTCAACGTGCAGTTGAACGCGTTCCGCACAAGGCTGAATGCCGAAGTGGAGCGGCGCGAGGCGGAAGCCAAGTCGGGAATCGAGCCGGATGCCGACCGCCCACCCTTGCTGACCAGTGGTTTAGTGTTTCTTCCCGAAGCGAAGCAAAAGGAGTTTAATCGGCGATTATTGGACCTCGTTTACGAGTATGAGGCAATGGCCACGGCCGAAGAACGCAACATCGACTCAAAGCGTATGTTCTACTTAATCTCACTACTACCCGAGTACCAGCACCCGGGTGGAGATGCGAGCTAGAGAAAAGTTGTGCAGTTCTTCGGTGTAAGATCATCGGGAATTGCGACTGATTCTGGTCGCAAGGAATGGTGCTGCGATTGCCGCCCGAGCGTTACCTCGCTGGGAAGCGTTCGGAACCGCGTTGTATAAAAGGAGAGCTGTGCCCGCAAAGGCCAAGGAAAAGACCGGCAAGAAACTCGTTATCGTGGAGTCTCCTGCCAAGGTAAAGTCAATCGCCAAATATCTGGGCGAGGGCTTCGACGTGGACGCCTCGGTGGGCCACATCCGCGATCTTCCCCAGCCCTCCGAGCTTCCCACCGAGCTCAAGAAAACTTCCGTGGGCAAATTTGCGGTCGACATCGATAACGACTTCGAACCCTATTACATGGTGTACCCGGATAAGAAGAAGCGCGTTTCGGAGCTGAAGGCCAAGCTCAAAGATGCCGACGAACTCTACCTCGCAACAGATGCGGACCGCGAAGGCGAAGCCATCGCGTGGCACCTGCTCCAGGTGCTTAAGCCCAAGGTCCCGGTACGCCGTCTTGCCTTCACCGAAATCACCAAGGAAGGTATCGAGCGCGCCCTGGGCTCGATGCGTGAGCTGGATACCGATCTGGTCGATGCGCAGGAAACCCGCCGCGTCCTGGATCGCCTCTACGGTTACGAGATCTCTCCGGTTCTGTGGCGCAAGATTGCCCGCGGGCTCTCCGCCGGCCGTGTCCAGTCGGTCGCCACCCGGCTGGTGGTTGAGCGCGAACGTGAGCGCATGGCTTTCGTCTCCGCCGGGTACTGGGATGTCAAGGGAAGCTTCGCCACCACCGTTGGGGAAACCTTCGCCGCCAAGCTCTCCTCGGTGGACGGCAAGCGCGTCGCCTCGGGCCGCGACTACGATGACCGCGGCCAGCTGAAGACCACCCGCAACCCGGTCGCGGAGCTGAACCAGGAAGCCGCCGAATCATTGGTCAGCAATTTGGCCAACAGCGACTTTGCCGTCACCTCCGTGGAGGACAAGCCCTACACCCGACGTCCGGCAGCGCCCTTCACCACTTCGACCTTGCAGCAGGAAGCCAGCCGCAAGCTACGCTGGAGCTCGAAGCTGACCATGCAGATCGCGCAGCGTCTGTACGAAAACGGTTACATCACCTACATGCGTACCGACTCGGTATTCCTGTCGAATGAGGCCGTCCGCGCCGCCCGCACCCAAGCCACCGAACTTTATGGCTCGGATTCGATTCCCAAGAGCCCCCGCGTGTACAAGGGCAAGTCCGACTCCGCTCAAGAAGCCCACGAAGCAGTTCGTCCGGCCGGTGACATGTTCCGCCGCCCAAAGGACGTCCGCTCCCAGCTCTCCAAGGATGAATTCACCCTGTACGAGCTGATCTGGAAGCGCACCGTCGCCTCGCAGATGGCAGATGCCAAGGGATTCACCGCCACCATCAAGCTCGCGGGCACCGCTAGCGATCAGCGCGTTGCCGAATTCTCTGCCTCCGGTACCGTCATCACCTTCCGCGGTTTCCTCTCGGCCTACGAAGAAGGCAAGGACTCCGAGAGCGACGCGGCAGATAAGCCAGAGAACGCCGAGGCACGCCTGCCTCAGCTCGCCGTGGGACAGGGGCTGACCGGGGATGAGCTGACCGCACTGGGCCACGAAACCACCCCGCCGGCGCGCTATACCGAAGCGTCCATCGTCGCCGAGCTGGAAAAGCGCGAGATTGGCCGTCCCTCGACCTACGCGCCGACCATCTCCACCATCATGGATCGCGGCTACGTGACCAAGCGCGGCGGCGCCCTGGTGCCAAGCTGGATCGCGTTCTCGGTAATCCGCCTGCTCGAAGAGCACTTCGCCAAGTACGTGGACTACGACTTCACCGCACGCTTGGAAGACGACCTGGACGAAATCGCGCAGGGCAACCGTGCGCGCTCCGACTGGTTGAACATGTTCTACTTCGGCGGCAAGGGCGAAACCAGCCCGGAGGGCCTGAAGCACGTGGTGGACAACCTCGGCGACATTGACGCTCGGGCGATCAACTCCATCAAGATCACCGATGACATCACCTTGCGCGTGGGCAAGTTCGGCCCATACCTGGAACGCGCCATCCCGGAAGGCGCCGAAGAAGGCACCGACCCGCAGCGCGCGAATGTGCCCGAGGAACTGGCTCCGGACGAGCTGACCGCGGCGAAGGCCGAGGAACTGTTCGCCACCGCCCAGGTCTCCGAACGCGAGCTGGGCATCGAAGAGGCTACCGGCCGCAAGATCGTGGCCAAGGACGGCCGTTACGGCGCCTACGTCACCGAGATCATCCCGGAGCTCACGGAAGAGGAAATCGCCGCGCAGCCGGTGGAATACTACAAGAACGGCAAGCCAAAGCCGCCGAAGAAGCCGGTCAAGGTCAAGCCACGCACCGCGTCGCTGTTCAAGACCATGACCGTGGAAACCGTCACCCTGGATGAGGCTCTGCAGCTGATGAGCCTGCCCCGGGTGCTCGGTGCCGACGCCGAGGGCGAAGAGATCACCGTGCAGAACGGCCGCTTCGGTCCGTATCTGAAGAAGGGCAGCGATTCGCGTTCCATCGACAGCGAAGAGCAGATCTTCACCATCACCCTCGACGAGGCGCTGGCGATCTACGCACAGCCCAAGCAGCGTGGCCGCCGCGCCGCGGTGCCGCCGCTAGCCGAGTTCGGGGTGGACCCGACGAGCGAGAAGAACATCGTGGTCAAGGATGGCCGCTTCGGCCCATACATTACCGACGGCGTCACCAACATCACCGTGCCGCGCACAACCTCCTTGGAGGAGCTGACGCGTGAGCAAGCCATTGAGCTGCTGGCGGATAAGCGCGCCCGTGGCCCGGTGAAGCGCACGGCAGCGAAAAAGGCTCCCGCGAAGAAGCCCGCAGCCAAGAAGGCCCCGGCCAAGAAGGCGACCACGGCGAAGAAAACCACCGCCAAGAAGAGCGAGAAGTAGACTTCGTCTCTGAGTTGAGGAGCGCACCATGAGACTTGGCGTTTTGGATATTGGTTCGAATACCGTCCACCTATTATTGGTGGACGCCTACCCAGGCGCCCGACCGGTCTCTTATGCCTCGCATAAACGACCGTTGTCGCTGGTGCGCTACCTCAACGAGTACGGCGCCATCACCGAAGAGGGGCAGCAAGAACTCATCGCCTTCATCAAGGAGGCAGCCGAGTTCGCCAAAAGCCATCGGGTCGAAGACTTCATGGGATTTTGCACCTCTGCCATTCGGGAATCCTCCAATGGCGTGGCGGTGCTGGAACGGGTGAGCCGGGAAACCGGTGTGAGCCTGATGGAGCTTTCCGGCGAAGAAGAAGCAGGAATGACCTTCTACTCGGTGCGCCGCTGGTTCGGCTGGTCTTCTGAATCGATCCTCAACCTGGATATGGGCGGTGGCTCGCTCGAACTTGCGGTGGGCACCGACGAATTCCCCCAGGTCGCCTTCTCCGTGCCACTGGGCGCCGGCAGGCTGACTCGCGAATGGCTGCCCAATGACTTGCCTTCGATCAAGGAAGTGCGGGAGCTGCGCCACTACGTGCGTGATGTGCTCACCGACCCGACCACCGAACTGCGCCAATACGGCAAGCCCACACTGGCCACGGCCACCTCGAAAACCTTCCGGTCGCTGTCGCGGATCACCGGATCCGCCCCCAGCGGGGAGGGGCCATACGTCAAACGCGTGCTGCACCGCGACTCGCTGAAACTCTGGACCAACCGGCTGACCGCGATGAGCTGGGACGAACGCGCCGAACTGCCAGGGGTCTCGGAAATCCGTGCCCCGCAGCTGCTCGCCGGTGCGATCGTTGCTCATGAGGCGATGAGCGCATTAAAACTCAAAAGTGTCCGCATCTGCCCTTGGGCGTTACGCGAAGGCCTCATGCTGCGACGTTTTGATCACGTGATGTTTGACTCTTCGACACCGCTCAGTAGTAGCGTGGGGGTAGGAGAGGTTGCCTTGGGTTCGTTGAAGACCTTAAGTCTTGGCGAACCAACGGCCTAGCGCTTCATTGGAAAAGGCGCCGCTATGCAGCGGCGCAACGAGGAGGGGTCGGATATGGAAGACCAACAGCGTGTACCTCGGGTACCGGTGACACTATCCAGTGCCTCGGTCTATCCGCTGACCGTACATGACGCCTTCGCGATAGCCAAGGACGTGGGCTACGACGGGCTTGAGGTGTTGGTGACCGGCAACCAGGCCAGTCAGTCAGCCACCGCGCTGATGGCCCTGATGGACAAATACCAATTGCCTATTATGGCGATACACGCGCCAACCTTGCTGCTTACCCAGCAGGTCTGGGGTTCGGCGTGGGCGAAAATCGAGCGGTCGGTGATCCTGGCGAAAGCGGTAGGAGCCAGCGTGGTTGTTGCGCACCCGCCGTTTCGCTGGCAGGGGAACTATGCCGAAGGATTCGTCGAGGGCGTACGCCGGCTGACCGATTCCACCGGCATGAAAATCGCGGTTGAAAACATGTACCCGTGGCGCAGCCGCGGGCGTGAATCCTCCAAGATGTATCTCCCGCATTGGAACCCGGTCCCCGAGGATTATCGCCATGTCACTTGGGACTTTTCCCATGCGGCTATTGCAGCGATGAACTCCCGCCAAGTGTTTGAGGACCTAGGGGACAGGTTGACTCACGTACACCTGTGTGATGGGTTGGACAACGGCAAGGATGAACATTTGGTGCCCGGATTGGGTACGCAGCCTGTCGTTGAATCGCTGAATTTTTTGCGTGATTCTCAGTGGGATGGCGTAGTCGCGGTGGAAGTGTCGACGCGCAAGGCCAGGCAGGCGGGGCAAAAAGAAGAATGGCTGGGCCAGACCCTCGAATTTGCGCGCCAGCATCTGTCAATTAATCAAGACTCTGAACGGGTGACAAAATAACTGTATGAGCGAAGCTACGAATAATCTCCGACTGGCATTTTTGGGTACCGGATCCATGAACGGCGCGATCCTGCGCGGTATCTTGGGCGCCGGACATGACCCGAAGAAAATTACCGCAACCCTGCGCAGCGACAACCGTGCCGCGCAACTGCGCGAATTGGGCATCAACGTGCTGATCGGCAGCGAAGATCCCGAAGCGAACATGAAGGCCGCCGCCGAAGCGGATATCGTTTTCCTCGGGGTGAAGCCGGTAGGAATTTCCGCGCTCTGCGCCGAGATTGCCGAAGCCTTGCCCGCGCAGACCGTGGTGGTCTCGGTGGCCGCGGCGATTACCCTGGCCACCATGCAGGAGCAGTTGCGCGATGGACAGCCGGTGATCCGTTCGATGCCGAACACGCCGCTGATGGTTGGTTCCGGAGTCGTCGGCTTGAGCGCCGGCCAGGCGGTGAGCGAGACGCAAATCAAGCTGGTCGCCGAGCTCTTTGCCGGTTCCGGGGAGGTCCACGTGATCGACGAGTCGCAGCAAAACGCGCTCGGGGCGATCTCCGGCTCCGGCCCGGCCTATGGCTTCTACCTGGCCGAAGCGATGACCAACGCCGGGATCGCCATGGGGCTCGACGAGAAGCTCGCCATGGATCTGGCGCGTGCCACCGTGGCCGGGGCCGGCAAGATGCTCGCTGACCCGCAGGCCAACCCGGCAGATATGCGCCGTGCGGTCACGAGCCCCAAGGGCACCACCGAGCAAGCGATTATGACCTTCGATGCGCAGGGGATTCCAGCGATTATCGAAGCCGGGGCCAAGGCCGCCGCCGCGCGTGCCGCACAGCTCAGCGCAGAACTCGGCTAATCCAGCGATTTAACGTTCTATGGCGCCGGCACCCCGAACTGGGGTACCGGCGCCATAGCCGTAGCTACGCCCGTTTAGGGGCGGGCGGCGAAGCGTTCGAGCAGGTCCACATGCCCGGAGACGATCAATATGTCGCGCCTCGTGACCATCGTGTCCGGCACCGCGTAGGTGAAGTCCTCGCCCGGGGTTTTCACCCCGACGATGGTGATCCCGTATTTGGAGCGCACCTGCGATTCGGCCAGCGTGAAGCCCTGGGTTTCCTTTGGCGGGTACATCTTCACAATCGCGAAGCCATCATCGAACTCGATGAAGTCCAGCATGCGTCCACCGACCAGGTGGGCCGCGCGAACCCCGGCATCGGCCTCCGGATAAATCACATGATTCGCGCCGATGCGGGTGAGGATCTTGCCGTGGGACGGCGTAATCGCCTTCACCCAGAGGTGCTCGATCCCCAGATCCACCAGATTCACGGTGATCAGCACGGAGGACTCGATCGAGGTGCCTACTCCGACCACCGCGGAGCTGAACTCCTGGGCGCCCAGCTGGCGCAGCGCATCGATATTGGTGGCGTCGGCCGACACCACGTGGGTCAGCGTGCTGGCCCATTGCTGGACCAATTCCGGGCTGCGTTCGATGGCGAGCACCTCGCGGCCCTGCTTGACCAGGGTTTCGGCCACCGAGGCGCCGAAGCGTCCCAGTCCGATGACGAGCACCGGGGCGTTGTGCTCCATACTTTTCTCAGCCAATGATCGGCCTTTCTTCGGGGAGGCTATACAGCGTATCGCGATGCCGCATGGTCAAGGCGCTTGCCAAGGTGATGCTTCCGATACGTCCGGCGAACATGAGGGCGCTCAGTACGTATTTGCCTGCGGGAGGCATCTCTGCGGAGACTCCCATGCTCAGTCCTACGGTACCGAATGCGGAGATCGATTCGAACAACGCGCGGGAGAAGCCGACCTCTTGGTCGATGGCCAGCAGCAAGCCGGTGGACACCATCACCAGGGTGGCGCCGAGGGCGACCACCGACACCGCCACGCGCATGGTGCCTTCCGGGATGCGCCGGCCGAAAGCCTTCGCATCGCGCTCGCCGCGCACCTCGGCCATGATCGCCAGGAACATCACGGCGATCGTGGTCACCTTGATGCCGCCGGCCGTGGAGGCCGAACCGCCGCCGGCGAACATCAGCGCATCGGTGATGAGCACCGAGACCTGGCTCATGTCGTTTTGGTCCACGAGGTTGAATCCGCCAGAACGGGTCATCACCGAGGCGAACAGGCCGTGGACGAGCTTGTCGCCGGAATCCATGGGCCCAATGGTGCGCGGATTATTCCATTCGACCACGAGCCACAGCAGGGCGCCGGCGACCAGCAGGATCAGGGTCACCATCAGGGTGAGCTTGGTGTGCAGATTCCATTTCTTCGCATTGAACCGGTGGACGAGCAGCACCATGATGACGGGGAAGCCCAGGGAACCCAGGAACACCCCGAACATCAGCGGGCCGAGGATCCACAAGTCCGTTCCGTAGGGCACCAGCCCGTCGGAGTGCGGGGTGAAGCCGGCGTTGTTGAAGGAGGAGACCGCGTAGAACACCCCGTGCCAGATGGCCGAAGGCAGGTTTTCGCCGAGCACCGCGAAGCGCGGGACCAGCAGCAGCGCAATCAACGCCTGCAGGCTGACCGCCGTCAGGATCACGATGCGCAGCAGCGAGCCGACCTCGCCCAGGGCGGAAGCCCCGGTGGTGTTCATGGAATTCTGCGCCATCAGCTTGCCGCGCACGCCGAGCTTGCGCGAGACCGCCAGGGAGAGGATCGAGGCCAGGGTCAGGATTCCCAGCCCGCCCATGAAGGCGCCGATGATCATGATCAGTTGCCCGGCGAAGGACCAGTGGACCGCGGTGGAGACCGTGGTCAGGCCGGTGACGCAGACCGCCGAGACGGCGGTGAACAGCGCGTCGTGCAATGCGGTCGCTTCCCCGGAAGCCGAGGAGAACGGTGCCGCCAGCAGGGAAGTGAATATCGCGATGGCCACGAGGAAGGCGCCTAGGGCCAAGCGTGCGGGGGAGCGGACGGTGAAGTCAGCGATCCGCACGCGCAACTCCAGCCACCGCTTGCGCCGCTTTTCGCGTAATTCAGCTACCCGCGCCTTGTCGCGCGGTTCGCTCTGGGTGCTCATCGCCTAAATTCGCCATTTCGTTGGGACGGAGGGTTCTCCTTGTAATTTACGCGTTCGCAACCGAATGCGCTCGTCTTGGGCCCGCGAAACACGTGCAAATTGTCCCGGACGGCCATAAATGGGTTACAAGGATCACAATCGGGTAGCCTACAAGGGTGTTAGAACCTCGACATGCGCCGCAACCCACCTTGGTGCTCTGGGATGAACAGTATTTGAAGTACAAGTTCAGCGACTACCATCCAATGCACCCCGCCCGGCTTGAACTGACCCATCGGCTCAGCGAGCAGCTTGAAGTTTATGATGCTCCGACGGTGAGCATCTCGGCCCCCGAGGTCGCCGGGGACGCCGTGCTGCGAACCGTTCATGACCAGGAGTATCTGGATCAGGTAAAGCAGGTCAGCGCCGACCCCACGCAGATTGCGGTCGACTTTGGTTTGGGAACCGAAGATGACCCGGTCTTTGCCGGGATGTATGAGGCGGCCGCGCGGATCGTGGGCGGTTCGGTGATCGCCGCGGAGGCGATCATGGATGAATCAACCGTGCGCGCGGTGAACTTCGCCGGCGGAATGCATCATGCCAAGCGCAACAAGGCCAGCGGCTTCTGCATCTTCAACGATGCCGCCGCAGCCATTCACCGCATGCTGGAGCGCGGCGCGAAACGTGTTTGCTATATCGATGTCGACGCCCACCACGGAGACGGCACCGAAGCGATCTTCTGGGACGATGACCGGGTCTTGACGATTTCCATCCATGAGTCGGGGCTTTCGCTCTTTCCCGGCACGGGGTTCGCCAACGAGACCGGAGGCCCGCAGGCCGAGGGCAGCGCGGTGAATATCGCCTTGCCCGCGATGACCGGGGACGCCGCGTGGATGCGCGCCTTCCACGCGGTGGTTCCGCAGCTGGTGCGCGCCTTCAATCCGGAGGTCATCGTGTCCCAGCACGGCTGCGACGCCCATCGCGATGACGACATGACCAATCTGAAGCTATCGGTGGATGCCCAGCGCCAGGTGGCTCTGGACATCTCCCAGCTGGCTGACGAAGTATGCCAGGGCCGCTGGCTGGCTACCGGAGGCGGCGGCTACAACGTCACCGGCGTAGTGCCGCGCACCTGGACCCACCTGACGGCCATCGCCGCCGGCAAGCCCATTGCGTTGCGCACCTATGTTCCGGAGGGCTTCCGGCGCCATGTGCTGGAAACCTACGGCCGAGCGGTGCCGTACCTGATGGGGGACGACGCCCAATTGTGGTGGCGGAACTGGGAGGTCGGCTATGACCCGGCCGATCCGGTGGACCGTACGATCATCGCCACGCGTAAGGAAGTTTTCCCGCTCTATGGACTGGACCCGTGGTTTGACTAAGGCGTTCGCTTTCCTGTGATCAATCTCGACCCTCAACAGGGGCAAAAAATTCGTTCCTGTAAGGCCATATGCCGATAGGGTAATGTCTGTGGCTATTGACGAAGTATTTTCTGCATTGGCAGAACCAACCCGACGCAAGATCATCGAGGCGCTAAAGATCGAGCCGATGGCGGTTGGTGCCTTGGTGGTTCAGCTGGAGATATCTCAACCGACCGTCTCCAAGCACCTGAAGGTTCTGCGTGAAGCTGACCTGGTCAGCATGACCGCCCAGGGCCAACGCCGCATCTACAGTGTGCAGTGCGAAGCGATCGACACCTTGGTGTCCTGGTGCGTCGAGTTTTTGCCGGCCGAGGAGTCGGCGGCGGAGCTGGTGCCGGTGGACCTGGACCTGATTCAAGATCCGCAGGACGCCAATGCACTTCCAGCCGCAGCTCATCAGCTCGGACGCAGTGTAGGGCGGGGGCTCGAACAAGTCACGGGGAGAGCGCAAGAAATATTGGAGCGCATCCCACGCTTCGGCCGTCGACGTTAACCATCTGACCTGAGTAAAAGCGGATTCGGGCATTGCGCTCGGTGATATTTACGTTACGCAGGCGAGCGCTGTATGTAACAAAGAATTTTCATTGAGAATGTCAGGCATGGCATTCTCTTGCGTGGGGCAGAGTTGCCGGGCCGGTGGGCTTTTGCGCGCCCCTGAGGCCTGCCCCAAGTGATGAGGAGAAAAACTTGGACAAGCAACTAGCGAGTATTCGCGACGAAGTCTTCCGCCGTAATCCCGGTGAGGCAGAATTCCACCAGGCCGTGACCGAAGTCTTCGAGAGCCTCGAAGCGGTGTCACAGAAGCACCCAGAGTATGCAGAGGCCGCTATTCTTCAGCGCCTGTGCGAGCCAGAACGCCAGATCATTTTCCGAGTGCCTTGGGTCGACGACCAGGGCCGTGTGCAGATCAACCGCGGTTTCCGTGTCGAGTTCAACTCCGCGCTGGGCCCATACAAGGGCGGACTGCGGTTCCATCCCTCGGTATATCTGGGCATCGTCAAGTTCCTTGGCTTCGAACAGATCTTCAAGAACTCCCTGACCGGTATGCCAATCGGTGGCGGCAAGGGCGGCTCGGACTTTGACCCGCGCGGGAAGACCGACGGCGAAGTGATGCGCTTCTGCCAGTCGTTTATGACCGAGCTCTACCGTCATATCGGCGAATACACCGACGTGCCAGCCGGTGACATTGGAGTCGGTGGCCGTGAGATCGGTTACCTCTTCGGCCAGTACAAGCGAATCACCAACCGCTACGAATCTGGCGTGCTCACCGGTAAGGGGCTGAGCTGGGGCGGTTCATTGGTACGCCCGGAAGCCACCGGCTACGGCGCGGTGATCTTCACCGAAGAGATGCTCAAAACCCGCGGGATGAGCTTCGACGGCCAGCGCGTGGTCGTTTCGGGGTCCGGGAATGTGGCACTGCACGCCATCGAGAAGGCTCAGGATCTGGGCGCGAAGGTGATTACCGCCTCGGATTCCAGCGGATTCATCGTCGACGAAAATGGCATCGACCTTGAACTGCTGCGCCAGATCAAGGAGGTCGAGCGCGGACGCATCAGCGAATACGCCGAGCGTCGCGGAAGCAAGAAAGTCTCCTACGTGGCCGACGGAAACGTCTGGGACGTGCAGGGCGCGGTAGCCCTGCCGTGTGCCACGCAGAATGAACTTGGAGCAGCCTCGGCGAAGAAGATGGTTGCCGCGGGAACTATCGCCGTGGCCGAAGGCGCGAATATGCCAACCACCGCCGAGGCGACCTCGGTATTCCAGGATGCCGGCATCCTCTTTGGCCCGGGCAAGGCCGCAAACGCCGGTGGCGTGGCCACTTCTGCGCTGGAAATGCAGCAGAATGCCAGCCGTGACTCGTGGACCTTCGAGCACACCGAGCTTCGCCTGACCGAGATCATGGTCGGCATTCACGAGCGTTGCGCCACCACCGCCGACGAATACGGGGTGCCAGGCAACTACGTCGCCGGCGCCAATATCGCCGGCTTCGTCAAGGTAGCCGACGCAATGCTGGCTCAGGGCCTGATCTAGTCCCTCGACTCGCAAGCGACCTGTTGGCCGCTGTCCCGACGCCGTGCTTGGCATCGGGACAGCGGCCGACAGTCTTTAAAAGCTCCTATTTGAGATCTAAATGTGGTTCAGGTGTGTTCCGTGATGCAAAAGTTACGTAAGTGCGACTAGACTGGAATCGAGCGAACGTGAATATGATTGCCGATGTTGATCCCAAGTCGTATTTGTTCACGCGAGCAAAATAAACGACGAATCAGAGATCAGCGTCAGGAGAAATTCCCCTATGGCGGATAAACAGAATTTTGCAGGAGCCCGTTTCATGACGGTCGCTGAAGTGGCCGAGATGATGCGTGTTTCCAAAATGACGGTTTATCGCCTGATTCATGCAGGCGACTTGCCTGCTGTTCAATTCGGTCGCTCCTATCGCGTTCCGGAAAACGCAGTGGAAGCCTACCTGCAAGCTGCGGCGATTGATCCGCAGCGAGGAACAGGTTCCCTCGGTCGATAGCCGCGCGATGGTCAGAGCATGACCGAAAAGCGGGTAATCTATTAAGGAACGTTTAACGTCCGGTCAACCTTGTGGCTTATGCTTGTTCTTAGGCCTACATTTTGGTTGACATATTTATTTAGTTTGTGAGGAACCACTATGGGCTCTGTTATCAAGAAGCGCCGTAAGCGTATGTCGAAGAAGAAGCACCGTAAATTGCTTCGTAAAACTCGTCACCAGCGTCGTAATAAGAAGTAAATCTGCTTCAAGCAGCATTTGCCTCTTGGCAATTATCGCCACCGTATCAAGGCTTGACCTTGACGGTGGCGATTGCTTTTTCCCCAGCTATTTCCCGCGGCGGTTTGGCAGCGAACGCTTCGCGGCCCACACTGCGCCCAGCACGCCGGCCAGACGCAGGCTGATCCGTGCCGCACGCTGCCCGGTGCGGAAGTCGTAGACCTGCCATCCGCGACGCTTGGCGTAGGCCCTCAGCCGCGCGTCCGGGTTGATCGCAACCGGATGCCCCACCGCCTCAAGCAGCGGCACATCGTTGTAGGAATCCGAGTACGCCCAGGACTTGGAAAGCTTGATTCCACGTTCCTTAGCCAGCGTACGAACGGCCTGAGCTTTTTCGGCTGCATGCAAGATCGGGGTGGCCAGCGCGCCGGTGTATTTTCCATCCACGCTTTCAACCACGGTCCCTAAGGCACCGGTGAGTTCCAAGCGTTCGGATATGACGTTCGCTACTTCCAGCGGGGTCGCGGTGACCAGCCAAACTTCTCGGCCCACCGCGCGATGCTGATGGGCGATGGAGACCGTGCCCTTCCACAGTTTGGGCTCGATGTACTCGTCATAGATTTCCTGGCCAATCTGCGCCATCTCGGCGACCGAAATGCCCTTGGCCATCAGCAGCGCACGGTCGCGAATCTGATGGATGTCGCCCAGATGCTCACCGCGGGCGGCAAAGCGCAGCTGCTTGAGGGCAAACCAAAGAATTTCGCGTAACTGGAAGAAGCGACGCTGATGCATCTTCCGGGCCAGCAAATATAGCGAGGCACCACGGACCATGGTGTTGTCTACGTCGAAGAAGGCGGCAACGACGTCGCGTGGCGCAGACGTGTTCTGGCTGGTGAGGTGCTCTGAAGACTGCATTTGATCCAGTTTATTTCATTGCCGACTTAGACGCTGGTTGCGGCTCGTGAGATTATGGACAGGTGAGTAAAATGCATGAGATCCAGTTGCTGGTGCGCCAAGGATGCCATTTGTGCGTGGCCGCCAGGGCGACAGTCAAAGACGTCACCGAACGGATGAACATGGAGTTCTCCGAAATAGACATCGACGAGCACCCCGAACTGCTGGCCCGCCACCACGAAGAGGTACCAGTGCTTCTCGTTGATGGTCAGGTTCGGGACTTCTGGACCATCGATGCCAAGCGGCTCGAACGCCTGTTGGGCAGCTAATGGCATGAGAGGCCCCTTGATGCGTTTACCGGACCGCTCGAAGAACAGCGCAGCGGCGCATGGCTGAACTTGAACCGCGGGTTCTGCCCGAAGCGACGCTGACCCGCCTGACCCAGTATTTGCGTGCGCTCAATGCGTTCGAAGCCCAGGGCGTGGAACGCACCAGCTCGGGTGTGCTGGCCAAGGAAGCCGGAGTGAACCCGGCGATCCTGCGCAAAGATCTTTCCTTGCTCGGTTCCTATGGAACTCGTGGCGTCGGATATGTGGTGACAGAGCTGGCCGAACACATCAACCGGACCTTGGGCCTGAACCAGGATTGGCGTGTGGCCATCCTCGGTGCCGGTAACCTCGGACGTGCCTTGAGCGGCTACGCAGGTTTTGCCAGCCGAGGTTTCCAGGTACGCGCCATCCTCGATACGGCTGAATCCCTGGTCGGAAGCGAGGTCGGCGATTTTGTCGTGGAACCGGTCGATGAGCTCGGCGCGGTGATCCGGCGGGAACAGATCAACATCGCGGTGCTAGCGGTGCCCGGAGTCGCGGCCCAGGGGCTGATCGACGCGCTTGCGGAGCATGGGGTGAAGTCGGTGCTCAGCTTCGCGCCACAGCCGCTGCGCATTCCGGCAGGCATGATCGTGCGCCGCGTGGACCTGTCCACCGAGCTGCAGATCCTGGCCTACCACGCGGTACAACGCTAGGCGGCAACCGGGCAGTTAAAATCCAAAGGCGTAGGCCGTGGCTCAGCTGAGCCACGGCCTACGCCTTTTTCAGCGCTGGGTCCGAGGACCCGAACGGTTTAGCGGTAGCCAGCCCGGCGCGCCTGGCGACGCTGCGCGATGTACTGCGAGGAAGCCGGCAACCAGGCGAAGACCACGCCGACGATGCCCGCAATGAATCCAAGGGCGTAGACCACATTGATCATCGTGGCATCAGCTGCATTGGCGTACATGCTGAACATCGGCAGGCTGATCAGCATGCCAACTACGGAGATGGCCGCCAAGATCGTGGCGATGATCCGCATCGCGCGGACCCCTCGACCGACGAAGAAGCCGACCAGGAAGTAGGCGATGAGCGTGATGAACATGCCCACCACGGTGAAGGTGGTCATTGTGGAAGTGATCTGCGCCAGGAAAGTGTCCGGGTTTTCTATCATGCGTTCGATCTCTGCATTCATCGCGGCGTCGTTGGAAGACTCCATCTGCATGCGCATCTGATCTTCGAACATGGTCCACTGCGAACGCACCATATTGCCGAAGAGGTTGGTGCTGTTGATCAGCCAGCTGGCTACGGCGCTGAGCACCCCGGCAAGCATGATGAAAATAAACGCCATCTGCAAGGTCTTGGGACGTTCGGCAGGCGGCTGAACCGGAGCGTAGCCACCTTGCTGCTGGAACTGCGGAAGCTGCTGCGCTGCCGGCTGACCATAGGGGGTCGGCTGCCCACCGTAGGGATTTTCGCCGTAGGGGTTCGGGTTCGAACTCCCGGACCCGGCTGACGGGTCATAGGGCTGGCCTGGCTGGTTCGGATCGTTGGTGCTCATGATCGTCCTTTGATTGCTGCTAAACGGTGAGTAACTCTAACTACTAGCCTAGTCCGTGGCGTTTGTGATGTGCCCCTCCGAAAGGATGGTTTTTTGATATGGGAATCCCATGCAGAGGCTGTGAATACTTGATCGTGGCCACAATTTTCATCTTTTAGGTTGATTGTTTGAGAGACTGTAACCATGCCAGTTTCAACCGTTCATTTGTTGCGCCATGGGGAAGTTTTCAACCCGAACCGCGTGTTGTATGGCCGGATCCCGGGCTATGGCCTTTCCGAGCTGGGTTTCCAGATGGCGGATCGAGCCGGAGAGTACTTCGCCAAGCGTCAGGCCGAAGGCGCCCGTGTGGTCCGCCTGGTCGCCTCCCCGCTGCTTCGTGCGCAGCAGACCGCGCAACCTGCGGCCCAGGCTCTGGGCCTGCCCATCATTACCGATGACCGGGTGATCGAAGCAGGCAACAGCTTTGAAGGCCTGGCCCAGATCAAAACCCACCTGAAGAATCCGCGGTACTGGCCGCTGCTGCGCAATCCGCTGAAACCCTCATGGGGCGAACCGTACGCCGCGCAGGTCGCTCGCATGCGACAGGCCATGGACGACCAGCGCCAGGCGGCGGTGGCCGAACACGGCGACGGCGCCGAGATCATTATCGTCAGCCACCAGCTGCCTATCTGGGTGACCCGGCGCGCCGGTGAAGGCAAGCCGCTCTGGCATGACCCACGCCAGCGCGAATGCACGCTGAGCTCAATAACGAGTTTTGAGTTTGACGGAGACGAACTTCGCTCCGTGAATTACACCGAACCGAGCCCAGACCTGCTGGCGGGCGCGGCGAACATCCCTGGAGCCTAAGCCAAATGAATGAATCCTCGCAGAATCCTCGCTTCCTGAATCGTCGCACCATGCTGCGCTCGATGCTGGTTGCCGCGGCGGCTGTGCCGCTGGCCGCATGCTCGGTCACCGAGGATCCGCTAGCCAAGCAGGCGCGCTCCGGAGATAACAAAAACTACATCGCCGGCGACGGCGCGGTGCAGGAATATCTGCCCGCGAAGCGCAGCGAGCCAATCGAACTGACCTCCGAGACCTATCAGGGCACGCCCATCGATCTGGCGGCCCTGCGCGGTAAGCCGGTGGTGCTGAACTTCTGGTACGCCGCGTGCGCACCGTGCCGAATCGAGGCACCGCACCTGAAAGAACTCTCCGAGGACTTTGGCGAGGACGTTCCATTCATCGGAGTCAACGTCCGCGATGAGGCCGAAGCCTCGCTGGCCTTCGAGCGCAGCTTCGAAATCCCTTATGAATCCGTGCAAGACACCGATGGCCAGATCCAATTGGCGATGACCAAATACGTACCACTGCAGGCGGTTCCCTCCACGCTGGTTCTGGACCGCGAGGGACGGGTTCGCGCCCGCGTCATAGGTGCTATCGAAAAGGGGACGTTGAAGTCCCTGATCGACACCGCGCTCACCGAAGAGTTGTGAGCCTCCCGTTGATCTCTTCGAATCCCTTCGCCGACATTGCGCTCGACGGGTCGCTGCTGCTGGCCGCCCCGGTGGCCATGCTTGCGGGACTGGTTTCCTTCCTCTCACCGTGCGTGCTGCCCTTGGTCCCGGGATATCTCGGTTATGTCACCGGGCTGACCGGCGCCGATCTGCGCGAGCACCGCCGCGGTCGGGTCCTGCTGGGCGTGCTGCTGTTTGTCCTCGGATTCTCGGTAGTCTTTATCGCGGCCGGGGTGCTGTTCAGCCAGGCCACCGCGTGGCTGAAGTTCAACGGCGCCTGGGTCACCCAGGCCTTGGGCCTGGTCGTGGTGCTTATGGGCATCGTCTTCATGGGCGGAATTTCCTGGATGCAACGGGACCGAAAAATTCATCGGAAACCACCGGCAGGGCTCTGGGGAGCGCCGGTGCTGGGGCTGACCTTCGGTTTGGGCTGGGCCCCGTGCATCGGGCCTACGCTTAGCGCGGTGCTGATCATGTCCACTGGCACCGATGCGAACGTTGCCCGCGGAACGCTGTTGACGGTGTTCTATTGCCTTGGATTGGGTTTTCCGTTCATCCTGATCGCCCTCGGATTGCAGCGCGGCATGCAGGCGCTGGCATTCTTCCGCAAGCATCAGCTGCTGATTATGCGTCTAGGCGGGGGAATGCTGATCCTGCTCGGACTGGTCATGATCTCCGGGCTCTGGGGAACCTGGGTCGCTGAATTACAAAACTGGTTTGCCAATGAAGTGAGGTTGCCGATCTAATGGCGAAAAATAAACGAACCGGCAAAGACCGAGGCGACGCACCTGCCCTGGGTTTCCTTGGTTCGCTGCGGTGGATCTGGACGCAACTGACCTCGATGCCAACCGCCCTGTTCTTGCTGCTGCTGCTCGCGGTCGCTGCCGTTCCGGGATCAATCTTCCCGCAGCGGTCGATGAACCCCGAGACGGTCAATGAGTATCTCGAGCAGAACCCGGCAACCGGCCCCTGGCTTGACCGGTTCCAGCTCTTCGATGTGTATTCCTCCGCGTGGTTCTCCGCGATTTATATTCTGCTCTTCGTTTCGCTGGTGGGTTGCATCATTCCCCGGGTGAAGAAGCACGCACAGGCACTGCGCACCCCGCCGCCACGCACTCCCGCCCGACTCGATCGGTTGCCGCAGTACACCTCACTTTCGCTGGTTGAAGATGAAGCGGATACTCCTAGCGATGATGAAGTCATCGATGATGCCTACAAGGTGCTGCGTAAGCGTGGTTACCGTGTTGAGCGTCGCTCCGATGCAACCGGCCGCTCGGTAGCGGCCGAACGCGGCTACACCCGGGAGATCGGCAACCTGACCTTCCACATCTCGCTGATCGGCGTGCTCGTTTCGGTGGCCATCGGCGGAGCCTTCGGCTACGCCGGGCAGCGCGTCATCGTGGAGGGGGAGACCTTCGTGAACTCGCTGGTTTCCTATGATTCCTTCACCCCGGGCACCAGCTTCAACCCGGAGAATCTCACCGCCTATTCGGTGAAGCTCGACAAATTCGACATCGTCTTCGACCGCGAATCGAAAACGCACTTCGGCCAGCCCCTGGATTTCACCGCGCATGTGGAGACCCGGCGTTCTGCCGATGCCGAACCGGTGAAAGAAGAGCTGAAGGTCAACCACCCGCTGCGCATCAACGGCGCCGACGTGTATTTGGTCGGCAACGGCTACGCGCCGGTGGTGACGGTCCGTGACGGCAACGGGGATGTGTCCTTCTCCGGCCCGGTGGTTTCGGTGCCGCAGGACTCGGTGTACACCTCCCTGATGGTCATCAAGGCACCGGACGCGAAACCAGAACAGCTGGGTTTCCAGGGCTTCTTGCTGCCCACCGCCTTGGTCGATGAAACCGGCTTTGGCATCTCCGGGGATCCCAACGCGATCAACCCGCAGCTTCACCTGAACTCCTTCGCCGGAAACCTGGGCCTCGACGACGGCGTGCCGCAGAACGTGTATGTGCTGGACACCGAGAACCTCACCGAGGTGAATTCACGCAATCTCGACTCCGGCGGCATCGTGCTCGAAGCCGGGCAGACCTATGACCTGCCCGATGGCAAGGGGAGCATCGCCTTCGACGACCTGAAGCGCTTCATCGCCGTGGATGTGAATTACGATCCGAGCAAAACGCCGATCCTCATCTTCGCGTTCTTGTCCCTCGCTGGACTGGCGGTTTCGCTCTTCACTCCGCGCCGACGCGTCTGGGTGAAGCTGAAGAACGAGGACGGGCAGCGCAGCATTGAATACGCGCTGCTGGCCCGCGGCGAGGATCCGCGCCTTGAACGTGAATCCGCAGAGTTGCACAATATCTTTGACAGCAAGTGGCCATTGGCCAGCCAGAAGCAGGACCAAGGAGAAGTAAATGCCTAACGGCTCAAACCTCGCGCCAATCAACGAAACGCTGGGCAACTACAGCCAGCTGTTCATGTTGCTTTCGGCATTCGTCTACATGGTTGCCTTCATTTTCTTCGCGCTGGACCTGGCCAAGAGCAATAAGAGCATCAGCGAAATTGATGCGGCCGCATTAAAACGCGACTCCGAGATGCTCGTTGGTGCCGGAACGACCGCGGTGGCGCAGCCGAAACGCCCGAAGCGCGGTGCGCAGCCGGCGCGCGCCGACAACGTTGGCGAAGACATCGTCAACGACAAGATGAATTACACCGAGCACTCCTCGACGCGCAATATCGCACGCATCGCGGTGGTGCTGACCTGGCTTGGCGTGGCGATGCATGGCTTCGCGGTCGTCGCCCGCGGCGTCGCGGCGCACCGCGTGCCGTGGGGCAACATGTATGAGTTCTTGTCCACCGGCGCGCTGGTGGTCACCGTGGTGTACCTGGTGGTTTTGTTCTTCAAGGACCTGCGGTTCATGGGCAGCTTCATCATCGGCCTGGTGACCCTGATGCTGTGCGGCGCGACCCTGGGCTTCCCCACTCCGTTGGGCCACCTGGTACCCGCCTTGCAGAGCCCGTGGATTGTCATCCATGTGTCCATCGCGGTATTCGCCGCGGCGCTGTTCTCCATCAGCTTCGCCATGAACGTGCTGCAGCTGATCCAGCACTCGCGGATGAGCAAGCTGGCCGCCGGCCAGCCGGACAAGCTGCCATTCATGCGCTTGGTTCCCGGAGCGGGCGCGCTGGAGAACTTCGCCTACCGCATCAATACCATTTCGTTTGTCATGTGGACCTTCACCGTGATGGCCGGCGCGATCTGGGCCGAAGCGGCCTGGGGACGCTACTGGGGCTGGGATCCGAAGGAAGTCTGGTCCTTCGTGATCTGGGTGGTCTACGCCGGCTACCTGCACGCACGAGCTACCGGTGGCTGGACCGGGCCCCGTTCGGCGTGGCTGTCGATCATCGGTTACGGCTGCGTGATCTTCAACTTCACCATCGTGAATATGTTCTTCGACGGCCTGCACTCCTACGCCGGAGTCTAGCCCACACCCGGGACCCCGGTCGCCGGGGCAGCCCCGAGGGACGGACCACCCAAAGGTCCAGCCCTCGGGGCTTTTCCATGCCCGGGAAGCTCCTTGCCGTGATCAACCGATCCGGAAGTTGAAGTCCACCGCGGCTAAGCCGCCGCTCAACAGCCGCCAGCGGCAGCTTAGCGGCCTTCCGGGCTTGGAATCAGCACGGGCTAGCACCGCATCGATAACGTTGCGTAGAAAGAACTGCAGGGCCCGGCATAAGCCGGGCCCTGCAGTTCGCTTTGCTGAAAATTAGCTGTCTTTGGACGGAGTATCTGAATCGTCCGAAGAATTACCCTTATTAGGTTTCTTCTTCGCTTCGCGCTCTTTTCGTTTGAGTTCTTCCTCACGTGCTTTGAGCTCGGTTTCGCGCTGCTGCTGGCGCCGCCAGATTTCCAGCTGGCGGAGGAAATCCTCGTCGTCGTCGGGAGCATTCTGCGTGTCCGGGGACTTGCTTGCCCCCGCAGTTGGACGACCTAAAACAAACCACAATCCCGGCCCGAGCAGGGGCAGGAGAATGATGATGACTAGCCATGCCGTTTTGGGCAGGGAGCGCACCCGATGTCGCTCGGTGCGGGCACACTCGATCAATGTGTAGATCATGAGCGCCACCGAAATGAGTGCGGCAAAAATAATGATGCGGACCATGCCTCTAGTCTAATGACTTTCTGGCTCACAGGTTCATCGGTAGACTTTAACGTATGCAGTTTGTGAAATATTCGGTGCTTCGGTTGGGTCTGTTCTGCGTTGTCTTCTTGGCAATGTGGAAGCTAATGGCCTGGCCGATCTTCACCTCGGGCCTGATTGCCCTGATAGTCGCCTTTGCCGTGTCTTATTTGTTCTTCAACAAACTACGTTTGGCAGCAAACGAGGACGCGCGCAACGCCTTTGCCAAAACCAGCGCATCGAAGACCGAATCCCAGCTGGCCGAAGAAGCCATCGAGGATTCCTTCGACGAATCGCAGCGACCGGAAAACAAATAAGCGAAGCCTTCCAAAGTTGTTCACTTTGGAAGGCTTCTGTCTTAGAGCCAGGTGTGCAGCATGATGGCCAAGCTGAAGAGCGCGGCGTAGACCACGTTGACCAGGCCCGTCTGCTTGAGCACCAGCACCAGCTTAGGCAGCGATTCTTCGCGCAGCATCAGCCAGCTTGGAGCGGCGGCCGGGATGAAGCTGAGCAGGATGAGCCACATCCAACCGTTTGACCCCGTGAGCAACAGCGGCAGGACAATGGCGGCGCTCAACATCAGCACGTAGCTCAGCCGGGCCGACTGTTCGCCCAATCGCACCGCCAAGGTAATTTTTCCAACTTCGCGGTCCGTGGGAATATCGCGGACGTTATTTGCCATCAGCAGCGCACAGCCGATCAGGCCGGTACCGATCGCACCGAGCAGGGAAGCCAGCGTCAGCTGACCGATCTGCGTGTACGTGGTGCCCAGCGTGGCCACCAGGCCGAAGAAAATGAAGACGTAGAGATCTCCCCAACCACGGTATCCGTAAGGGTTCTTACCGCCGGTGTAACCCCAGGCGGCAAAGATCGCGGCGACGCCCACCAAGAGCAGCGGCCATGAAGCGGAAAGAATAACGAGCAGCAATCCGAGAATCGCCGCCAACCCGAAACATCCGAAAGCGGCGTTTCTCACGTGCTTCGGCTTCGCGAGTTTGGCGCCGGTCAGCCGCAGCGGGCCGACCCGTTCGTCGTCGGTTCCGCGGATTCCGTCGGAGTAGTCATTTGAGTAATTCACGCCGACCTGGAGCAGGAGCCCCACGAGCAGGGCAAGCACAAAGCGGAACCACAAAAATTGGCCGGTTTCGCCCACTGCGGCCGCGGTGCCGATGACTACCGGGGCGATGACGATGGGCAGGGTGCGCAGGCGTGCGCCGGCGACCCACTGGGAAAGCGTTGCCACTTCTCGTTCCTTTCGGCGAGACCAAAAACTCGGACCCCTTAGTTTCCCGCGAAACTTCGGGCAAGGCGAATCGGATCAGCCGCCGGCGCGCAACTCGTCGAGGATCCGGCGCCGATCAAACTTCCCGTTGGGCAGCATTGGAAGCCCGGAAGGGTAGTGGCGGACCCGTTTGGGAACGGCCGCGGATCCAATGGTTTGCCGCACGGCTTCAAAAGCATCCTGCGTATTTGTCGGACCTGAATAGGCTAAACCTACGCTTTGGCCCCATTGCGCGTCGGGGACCGGCAGCACCAGGCACTGCTGGAAGAACTCTTCGAGCAGCCCTTCGATTTTCCCGGCCGACAGTTTGACGCCACCGGTATTAATCACATCGTCCATACGCCCGGCGATGCTCAGCCGGTTGCCGTCGACGCTGCCCAGATCATCGGTGAGGTACCAGCGCGCGCCTTCGTGGATGACGAAGTGTTCGGCGGTGGCCTCGGGATTATTCGCGTAGCCGTCGGCGAGCATCGGGCCGGAGACCAGGATGCGTCCCTGGCGTTCGGCAAGTTTCACTCCCGGCAAGGCGGTTCCGTTGTAGACCAGACCGCCCGAAGTTTCCGCCGCGCCATAGGTTTGGAAGATCTTCAGGCCCAGATGCCGCGAGCTTTGCAGCAGGTCCTTGCTGGCCCGTGCGCCGCCGAGCAAGATGGCGTCGAAACGCTTCAGCACCGCAATGGTCCGTGGCTCCGGATTGTCCAGCAGGCGTGCCAACTGGGTGGGGACCAGGGAAGTCAGGCGGTGGGCATCGACCATTTCCTCGGCCGCGTCGGTGAACTTCTGCGCAGAGAAGCTGCCCTGAAGATCCATGCTCACCGGATTGGTCCCGGCAAAAAGCGAACGGGTCAGCACGCTGAGTCCCGCGACATAGTGCACCGGCAGGGCCAGCAGCCATTGTCCCTCGAAGCCGAGGTACTCGGCCGTGGCCTGGGCGCTGGCTGCCATCGCCGAGACGCTGAGCACCGTGCGCTTGGCCCTCCCGGTGGACCCGGAAGTGCGCACCACCACCATGGTCTGCGCAAACCCGGGAAGCTCCTCCGGGCGCAGATAAGCGACCTGCAGACCGCCGGGCGCCGAGGGGTCCGCAAGGACTTCCAGGGCCGGTCCGGAATCGTTGGCGTTGGCGGCCAACGCCTGCATGAGACTGTGGTGGGGTGCCTGCATACTCAGCTAATCCTCCGTGGCTTAGAAGTAGTACGGGTGGTTGGACCAGTCAGGGTCGCGTTTGCCGAGGAAGGCATCACGGCCTTCTACGGCTTCATCGGTCATATAGGCCATCCGGGTAGCTTCCCCGGCGAAGACCTGCTGGCCGGCCAGGCCATCATCTGCCAGGTTGAACGCAAACTTCAGCATGCGAATGGCCTGGGGGGACTGCTTGGCAATGTCTGCCGCGTACTCCAACGCAACCTCTTCGAGGCGGGCGTGCTCGACCGACTCGTTGACCGCGCCCATGCGCACCATGTCATCGGCGGAGTACTCACGGGCCAGGAAGAAAATCTCCCGCGCGGTCTTCTGGCCGACCTGTCGGGCCAGCAATGCCGAACCGTAACCCGCGTCGAAGGAGCCCACGGTCGCATCAGTCTGCTTGAACTTGCCGTGTTCCTTCGAAGCGATGCTCAGGTCCGAGACCACATGCAGCGAGTGGCCGCCACCGGCAGCCCAGCCGTTGACCACGCAGAGCACAACCTTCGGCATGGTGCGCATCAGGCGCTGCACCTCGAGAATGTGCAGTCGCCCGGCGCGGGCCGGATCGATTGATTCGCCGGTCTCGCCCTCGGCGTAGCGGTAGCCGTCACGGCCACGGATACGCTGATCGCCACCGGAGCAGAAGGCATGCCCGCCGTCCTTGGGCGATGGACCGTTGCCGGTGAGCAAGACGGTGGCCACGTTGCTGGTCATGCGCGCATGATCCATCGCGCGATAAAGCTCGTCTACCGTATGGGGGCGGAATGCGTTGCGCACCTCGGGACGGTCAAAGGCAATGCGCACCGTCGGCAGGTCGCGGAGGATCTCGCCGCTTGCCGCACGCTCCACCTGGCGGTGGTAGGTGATGTCGGTGAAATCGAAACCTTCGACAACGCGCCAACGCACGGGGTCGAAAATGTCGGAGACCTTTTCTGGCTGGGCTGAATTATTCTGGCTACTCACCCTCTAAATGCTAGTCGAACGGCCGGAGATCTCGGTGTAGGTGCGCGCAAAGACCGGTCTCTAGCAGAACGTGTCACGGCGATGATTCGTGCTTTGCGTGCCAAAGGGAGTAAATTTTCCTCGGAGCCTTGAGCCTGGCAGTCGCCATGGGCAAGCCGAGGACCTAAGCATTTCAGGAGTGAGTACGTGTCATCTAGCCACCACAATCCGGGCATCAAAGAAGCTGAGATCAGCTCCGAAGGATACAAAAAAACCCTCGGACGTCGACATGTGCAAATGATCGCCATCGGTGGTGCGATTGGTGTGGGACTTTTCATGGGATCTGGCGGTCGGCTGGCGGCTACCGGACCGGCGCTGATTTTCTCCTACGCGCTGGCCGGGGGCATCGCCTATCTGCTGATGCGGGCGTTGGGCGAATTGATCATGTACCGCCAAACCTCGGGTTCCTTTGTGTCCTATGCCGGTGAGCTTTTTGGCCCCAAGGGCGCCTTCGTCTCGGGCTGGATGTACGTCTTGAACTGGGTGATGACCGGAATCGCCGAGCTGGTTGCCATTGGCCTGTACTTCCAGTACTTCTTCCCGAATCTGCCGGTTGCGGCCTCGGCGCTCTGCGCGCTGGCGATGCTTGTGGCGATCAATTTGTTCAGCGCCAAGGCATTCGCGGAATTCGAATTCTGGGCCGCCTTCATCAAGGTCACCGCGATCATCTTGTTCCTCGCCGTTGGCACCTACATGGTGGTTACCAACGCGCAGATCGGGGAACACACCGCTTCGGTGTCGAACCTCTTTATCGGCAATGAAAACGGCGAAGGCGGCATGTTCCCGCGTGGATTCTTCGTCTCGATCCTGGTGCTGAACTCGGTGATCTTCGCCTATAACGCGATCGAACTGGTGGGTATCGCCGCAGGCGAGATGGAGAATCCGGAGAAGGAAGTTCCCTCTGCCATTCGCGCGGTGGTTTTCAGGATTCTCGTTTTCTACATCGGCAGCGTCAGCCTGCTCGCGATGATCTTGCCCTGGCATGAGTATGAATCCGGAGTCAGCCCGTTCGTCACCGTATTCGACAAGATGGGGTTGGCTTGGATCGGTTCGGTGATGAACCTTGTGGTGATTACCGCCGCACTGTCCTCGTGCAATTCCGGGCTGTATTCCATCGGCCGGATCTTGCGCACGATGAGCGGCAACGGGCACGCGCCGGCCTGGCTGTCCAAGATGAATAAACGCTTTGTTCCTTCGGCCGGCATCTTTACCGTGGGAGCGGTCTATCTGCTCGGCGTGCTGCTCAACGTGTGGCTTGGCGGTACCTTCGCCTTCGACCTCGCATTGAATACCGCCTCGATCGGCGTGCTGTTCACCTGGGCTACGATCTTCGCCTGCCAATTGATGCTGCGCAAGAAAAAAGGAAAAATTTCCAAGCTCCCCATGCCGGGAGCGCCGGTCACCGGATGGGTCGGCCTCGTTTCCTTGCTGGTCATCACCGCACTGATCTCCTTCGATACCTTGACCGGAGAGAACGGCGAGGTGTTCCACATCGGTTTGTACACGATCGCCGCCATCCCGTTGTTCGCGATCCTGCTCTTCATCGGTTGGAAGTTCGTTGGCCAAAAGGCCAAAGTAACCGTGGACCACTAAAGCCTGCAGCAAACGACTAAGGGGTTTGGTTCATGCCCAATGGCGGGAACCAAACCCCTTAGTGCTTCGCGCCGAAGCCCTAGCTATGCTCGGCCTTCGGATCATTGGCCGGAACGGTGGCCAGAATGCCGGTGTCCAGTGCGTCCGGGATCTCGGTACCGCGCAGTGAAGCGCCTGCGGTCTCCGGCATGAACCTGATGGCCACCATGCCGATCACGCAGGCAATCATCATGTATACGGCCGGGAACAGCAGGAAACCCGAAGCATCGATGGCCGCTTCGTTGACGATGGCGGCGGTGCCGCCAAAGATCGCGGTCGCCACGTTGTAGGTGATGGCAAATCCGGCGAAACGCACATGCGAAGGGAACATCGCTGGGAAGGTCGCGGTAATCGTGGCGAGCTGCGGGATGTACAGCAAACCGAGGACCGCAAAGCCGACAATCGCCCACATGAAGCTCTGCCCCATAAGCCAGAACATGGGCAGCGCGAAGATGAACAGCCCGATCACGGAGATGTTCCACATGGGTTTTCGGCCGATCTTATCCGAGAGCGAACCGGCAAACGGGATCACCGCCATCATCGCTACCTCGCCGATCAAGATCGTTGCAAGGGAGGCGCTGGGGGCCAGCCCGATTTGCGTCTCCAAGTAGGTCGGCATGTAGCTCAGTAGCGTGTAGTTCACGACGTTCAAGGCGATGACCAGGCCGCTCATCACCAGCATGGGGCGCCAGTAGGAGCCGATGAGCGCCCGGAGGGTGCCGCTTTCCTGGGTTTCTCCGGCCGCTTCCATTTCTTGGAAGACCGGGGTGTCTTCGAGCTTGCTGCGCAGGTACAAGCCAATGAGGCCCATGGGCAGGGCCATGAAGAAGGGAATGCGCCAGCCGAAGTCCATCATGGCCTGCTCGCCGAGCATCACCTGCAAGGAGAGCATCACCGCGGTGCCGAGCGCGAAACCGCCCAGGGTGCCGAACTCCAGGAATGAGCCGAAGTACCCGCGCTTTTTATCCGGGGCGTATTCGGCCATGAAGGTAGCCGCGCCGCCGTACTCGCCACCGGTGGAGAAGCCCTGGACCATGCGCAGCAGTATCAGCAGGACCGGCGCGACGACACCGATCGAAGCGTAGGTGGGCAAGACGCCGATCAGGAACGTCGCCAGCGACATCATGATGATTGTCAGCGCCAGGATCTTCTTGCGTCCAAGCTTGTCGCCCAGGGGGCCCCACACCAGGCCGCCTAACGGGCGGACCAGGAAGGAAAGCGCAAACGTGGCCAGGGCCATCAGGGTCCCGCCCTCGGTGGGGAAGAAGTGCGCGGTGATATAGGTGACGGCTACCGCGTAGACGCCGTAGTCGAACCACTCGGTCATATTGCCCATTGCCGAAGCTGCGGTGGCTTTGCGCACTTCGCGTCGTCCGGCGGCGGTGCCCATATCGGGGCCGATGTCGTGGTTGAGATCGGGCGTGAAATTCTCGGTACCTGAATTGTTTTTTGGGTGGCTGTTTTCCGGCGGCATAAATGCTCCGTTACTTTTCAGCTTTCCGTCGACCGGATGCCCAAAGCCTTCCGAACTACATGGCCTTGGAGACGGTCCACGATCTGGGGATATCTCCAGAGTCGGTCAGTTACCAAAGGTTACGTGAGCTTCATTCTAGAATCAATCTTTGACATGCAGATCTTTCGTACCGTCTATATTTGGAGGAAGAATCTCCGCAACTTGGGAGTGAGCGAATCCACGCTTTGCGCGTAGCTTTCTTGACGCTGGGCGAGCCTATCTGTGATTCTATTAGTGAACGAATGGTCGGTAAGTTTGCGTGGTGGGGATCACTCTGCTGGCATCAATATCTTTCCGGAACGGATGCTGCTCGCGCGAAGCGAGCCGGATCTGAATCCGGAGTACGAAGGAGTATTCATGGCTGAGGCATTCTTGGTGGGCGGAACGCGCACCCCTGTTGGCCGCTACGGCGGAGCGTTGAGCGGTGTCCGCCCGGATGATCTGGCCGCCATCACCATTCGCCAGCTCGTCGAAGATGCCGGGATCGATCCGGCCGCAGTTGAAGAAGTGATCTTCGGAAACGCCAACGGCGCCGGAGAAGAGAACCGCAACGTGGCCCGCATGGCCTGGTTATTGGCAGGTTTCCCCGACAGCGTCCCGGGCATCACGGTCAACCGGCTGTGCGCCTCGGGGATGAGTGCCATCACCATGGCAAGCCACATGGTCAAGTCGGGGGCGGCGGATATTGTCGTTGCCGGCGGCGTGGAATCCATGTCCCGGGCCCCGTGGGTTATGGAAAAGCCGGATAAGCCCTTCGCTAAACCGGGAGCCGTTTTCGATACGTCGATCGGCTGGCGCTTCACCAACCCGAGCTTCCTCTCCGGAGAACTCTCCCGCGATGGCAAGGCGACCTACTCGATGCCGGAAACCGCCGAAGAGGTCGCTCGGGTGTACAACATCTCCCGGGAAGACGCAGACCAGTTCGCGGTGGAATCCCACGCCAAGGCCATCGACGCGATCGCCGCGGGCCGCTTCAAGGACGAGATCGTTCCGGTCACCGTGAAGACCCGCAAGGGTGAACACCTCGTGGACACCGATGAAGGCCCACGCCCCGGCACCACCCTGGAGGTCCTCTCCTCCCTGCGCCCGGTGGTCAAGGGCGGCTCGGTCGTCACCGCCGGAAACGCCTCCACGCTCAACGACGGCGCCTCGGCGATCCTCGTCGTCTCCGAACGGGCCATCGAACGTTTCGGCTTGAAGCCGCGCGCCCGGGTCATCGACGGGCAGGCGGCGGCCCTCGCGCCGGAGATCATGGGCATGGGCCCGGTCCCATCCACCAACAAGGTGCTGGCCCGGGCCGGGCTGAACATCTCGGATCTCGGTGCCATGGAAATCAACGAGGCCTTCGCCTCGCAGTCCTTGGCCAGCATGCGCGAGCTGGGGGTGGACCCGGGCATCGTGAACCGCGACGGCGGCGCGATCGCGCTGGGGCACCCGCTGGGATCCAGCGGTTCACGCATCGCGATCACCTTGCTGGGCCGCATGGAACGCGAGCTGAGCGGCGCCGGACGGAAGCTCGGCGTAGCGACCATGTGCGTTGGCGTCGGCCAGGGTGCCGCACTGCTGGTGGAAGGCGTCTAGGCATGAGCTTGAACCCCGCCGACTTCGGCACGCTGAAGATCTCGGAAACCGCAGACCGGCTCTGGGTACGCCTGCACCGGCCGGAAGTCCGCAACGCGATCGACCAGCAGATGGTCGATGAACTGCACGCGGTCTGCAGCCAGCTGGAACGCGAACCTAAAATCCTCATCCTGGCCGGCAGCCCCGGCCAGGAACCCACCGCGGAAAAGCCCAAGGGATCCAAGGGCATCTTCGCCTCCGGAGCCGATATTGCCCAGCTGCGCGAACGCCGACGCGAGGATGCGCTCGCCGGAATCAACTCGAGCATCTTCGAGCGGATCGCCAAGCTGCCGATGCCGGTGATCGCCGCCCTCGACGGCTACGCGCTGGGAGGCGGGGCCGAACTGGCCTATGCCGCCGACTTCCGCATCGGCACCGAAGAATTGCGCATGGGAAACCCGGAGGCCAACCTCGGCATCATGGCCGCCGCCGGCGCCACCTGGCGGCTGAAGGAATTGGTGGGGGAGCCGGTGGCGAAGGATATTCTGCTGGCCGGCAAGGTGCTCACCGGGGCCGAATGCCTGCGCGTGGGGCTGATCACCGAACTGCACGCCGCGAGCGAGCTGGATGCGGCCGCCGATGCGTTGGCCGATCGGATCGGCGCCCAGGACCCGCTGGCGGTGCGCATCACCAAGTCGGTATTCCACGCTCCACGCGAGGCGCACCCGATGATCGACACCCTGGCTCAGGGCATGCTTTTTGAGTCGCAGGCAAAGTTTGACCGGATGCAGGCATTCCTTGATCGAAAGAAGAAGTAGGCATATGAACAATGACGCCGTAGCAAATAAACTGCCCGGAACCGTCGGAGTCCTCGGCGGCGGCCGCATGGGTGCCGGTATCGCCCACGCGTTCTTGACCAGCGGAGCGGCCGTGACCGTGGTCGAACGCGATCAGGAATCGGCCGACGCAGCCTACGGGCGCGTCGCCGATTCGGTCGATAAGTCGCTCGCCCGCGGTGCGGTGAACGAGTCCCGCGAGGAACTCCTGGCCCGCTTTTCAACCAGCACCGACTACGCAGACTTCGCGGCCGCCGGTCTGGTCATCGAAGCAGTTCCCGAAATCTGGGACCTGAAGGTCTCCTCCTTGCAGGCAGTGGAGGCGGTGCTCGCGCCGGAGGCAATCCTTGCCTCGAATACCTCCTCGCTGTCCGTGACCGGCCTGGCCGAAGAACTGCAACGCCCGGCGAACTTCTTGGGTCTGCATTTCTTCAATCCGGTGCCGGCCTCCACGCTCATCGAGGTCGTGATCGGCAAGCAGACCGCGCAGGAACTTGTGCCAGCTTCGCGCGGCTGGGTAGCGGCGCTGGGGAAGACCGCGGTAGTGGTCAACGACGCACCGGGCTTTGCCTCCTCGCGGCTTGGCGTGGCCATCGCGCTGGAAGCCATGCGCATGGTCGAAGAAGGGGTGGCCAGTGCCGAAGACATCGACAACGCGATGGTGCTGGGATACAAGCACCCGACCGGACCGCTGAAGACCACCGATATCGTCGGACTCGACGTGCGTCTGGGAATTGCCGAATACCTCCATGAGACGCTGGGCGATCGTTTTGCTCCGCCGCAGATTCTGAAGGACCTGGTGGCCGAGGGAAAGCTTGGCCGAAAGACCGGCCAGGGTTTCTACACCTGGTAATCACCCCTGGTTTCAGCAGCCCGCTCGGAACGGCATCTCGCCGTTCCGAGCGGGCTGCTTTTTGCGCCAGGTGAATTTTCCTGCGAAAACACCAACCAGACCGCTTAATCGGTCAAGCAGATCGAGGCCGTCCGGCCCTTGCCCCGGGCCGCCACGACCCTATGGCTTTGATTGCTCGCTTCGAGCCTCCGCACCTCCCAATCGAGGTAACTCTTGATCGTGATCCCGGAATGTCCAAAGTGCGCGCAGATTGATGCGTTTGGCATTATCCAATTCCAGCTGGATGACCGCATCAGGCCCCCGGGCGGCGGAAAGGCTGATGGGGAGACGGTCTTGATTTAGGTATTCGAGGAACTTAGGATGTGAGCCAGTCGCGGTAGATTACCGGGGCGTCAGCGCTAGACGAACTGAATCTCATACGTTGAGCTTCCTCTTCGTCTGCCAGCCCACTTGCCTGGGATTATTTCCACGCGGGTGGGCTGACTTTTTATGGCATCAATTATCGGGTGCGCGACATTTGAATCTCCCTAGAGTTCAATGGTGGGAGAAGGAGAACACGTGCATCAGTGGAACGAAGCTATAGAAGCCATCGACGCGGATCTGACCGAGCCAATTGATGTGGCGCGGCTGGCTCGCATGGCGCTGACCTCGGAATATCATTTCCGAAGAATGTTCGCTTCGCTCGCGGGTCTGCCGATATCCGAATACATTCGGCGGCGTCGGCTGACCGCTGCGACCGCAGAGATCATTGCCGGTGATGCTGTTCTGGATGTTGCCGTCCGCTACGGATATGGCTCGGGTGAGGCTTTTAATCGAGCCTTCAAGGCCCTGCATGGTTTGACGCCGAGCGAGGCACGCAGACCTGGGGCAGTTCTCCGCTCCCAACCTCGCTTGAGGATTCATGTACGCATTGAAGGGAGCCATGACATGAAGCACCGTATTGAAGAGCTGGGTGAGTTCCGGCTTATTGGATTTACCGCCCGGGTTCCACTGATCCATGAGGGGCCAAATCCGCACATCATCGAATTCCAGAGGAGTCTTGTTCCGGAACAGATGCTCCGGCTCAAAGAGCTGGCGGAACCTGGCCTGCCGGGCATGGTTTCGGCGTCGGTCAACATCGAAGATTCACGGGACGAAGGCTCGGAACTGGATTACTGGCAAGCCGTAGCCACCACGCAGGAGATCCCGCAGGGTTTTGAAGCTATCCAGGTCCGCGCTGGCACCTGGGTGGTCTTTGAAGCCGAAGGGAAATTCCCGGAGGTCCTTCAACGCCTCTGGGCGGACGCGGCCACCGAATGGTTCCCGGCTAATCCATATCGCTGGGTTCCCGGTCCCGAGCTGCTCAGCATCCAGCCAGATGCCGATGGCAGCAGCGGACGTGGCCAACTATGGATTCCGGTGGAGTCTGCTCGACTCTAACCGCCCTGCCGGCAGCGAAACTCGATAAGAATCACCACCAAGGTGCTGGTTCTTATCGAGTATCGCTGCCTTCTGCTTAGGCGAACATGCTCGCGAGCAAGGAGGTGAATAACGCGTCGGCGTCCCGTTCCAGCCCCTTGGAGGTGAACCAGTCGCACATATTCACGCAGTCGCGATGCAAGAAGTCCAGCCCGTGCAGATTCCCGGCCAGGTCCACGCACTGGGGCACATCGATCACCACCAGGCGCTCGCCTGCGACCAGCAGGTTGTAGGCCGACAGGTCGCCATGGGCGATGCCTATGGCCGCAAATTTCTCCATGGCCTCGGCCAGTTGGTCCCAGAGCATTGGCAGGCGCGGATCGTTGCGCGGCAGCTGCTGCAGCCGCGGTGCCGCGACACCGGGGCGGTCCGGATCCGCGATGAACTCCATGAGAATCTCGGTTCCCTCGATTTGCACCGGGTAGGGGACCGGTATGCCAGCGGCATGGCAGCGGCGCAAATAGGTCCATTCCGCGCTCGCCCACTGCATGGCGGCGATTTCGCGTCCATAGCTGGAGTTGTTGTCGATGGCTCGATTATCACGCGAGCGGCGCGCGGAGCGCCCCTCGCTGTAGGACTGCGAACGACTGAATTGCAGCTGGTCCCGCTTGCGATAACGCTTGGCCGCCAGCAACACGCTGCGCTGCGAGGTGGCACGCTCGATCAGGAAGACCTCGCCTTCCTTGCCGGTTTTCAGCACGCCGAGCTCGAGGTCGATGGCCGCGGCGTCCTCGATCAACCATGCGGGATACGGCTTGGGACCGCGACAGGATTTTTCGATCAACGGCCAGCTGGAATAGCGCTGCTGGGGACCTAGCTCATCGATTGAGGTTTCGTCCCAGGTAATGGTTTTTCGCCGGGTGCGAAGCTGAGGTTCGGAATCGTCTAAATTGGCGAATTTTCCGGGGTATGAAGACACTGTGAGTCCTTGGGAAGTAGGGGTGGGAACGTATGCGGGCAGAAGACATTCATCGTTACCCCTCCTTCTTGGCAGACTAATTGGCACTTGCCAATGACTAGAACTCTACAGGAACCAGCCGATGTGATGCAATGGGTTCCATGGGCCACGCTCCCGACTATCGCCGACTTCCCGAAGATGTGAACTGGGACGGGTCGATCAATGCCCGATGGATCACCGGGGCCTTCTATCGCATGGGGCGCCATGAATGGCTTACGAGCCTCGGCTGGCAGCAGATGCGCCGGGACGGAATCGAACGCATCATCGACCTGCGCAACCACGGGGAGGTCAAACGACGCGAACATGACCCGGTGGTTGACCAAGGAGTTCTGGAAGGGATGGAAATCCTCCGGCTGCCGCTGGAGACCTCCGGCAGCGAGCGCTTTGCTGCGGTTGCGGTGCCCTATATGAATCACACCAGCATGTACCGGCTGGTCTGCGAAGAATTCGGCAGCCAGCTGCGAGCGGTATTCGAAGCGCTCGCCGAAACCGAACGCGGCACGGTGGTTCACTGCTCTGCTGGACGCGATCGCTCGGGACTTGTCGCCACGCTCCTGCTCGATCTCGCCGGGCGGCGCGGGGAAATACTTGAGCAAGATGAGCTAGCGGTGCGCGGCATCAACGAATGGCACCGGGTCTCCCCGCGCAAGCACCCCTACGAATCCCATCAGGGTGAAGCCGAATTGCGCCGAGCGATCGCCGAACGCGCTGCGGAATTGGAAATATTCCTCGACTGGCTGGGCAGCGCTCGGGGCTTCCTGGCGACCTGCGGCCTGTCCGAAACTCAATTGCAGCGGCTGCAATTCCTGGCTAGCCGCCCACGGCCGTGACAGCTCGGCGGCCTTGGTTGTAAGCTCACCGCATGAGCCCTCAGCCACTGCACCATGCGTTCAACTACATCGAACTAAGCGTCACCGACCTGGCCGAAGCCAAGGCTTTTTATGCCAGCGCCTTCGGCTGGGTTTTCAACAATTATGGGCCAAATTATGCGGGGATCGGCTCGGGTGCTGGGGACGGGGAAGAGGTTGGCGGGCTTGCGCTCGCCGAGGCGCCGCGGGCGGCCGGCGGCCCGCTGGTCCTGTTGTATTCCGAGGATCTGGATGCAACGGCTCAGGGGATTACCGCCGCTGGCGGCCAGATACTGCAAGGACCCTACGAATTCCCCGGTGGGCGCCGGCTGCACTTTGCCGATCCGAGCGGAAACGAGCTCGGGGTCTGGGCAAAACACTGAATCCCGGCTAGTGCGTCGGCCGAGCCTGATCGGTGTGGCCGTCATGGTGATCATCCCGGCGCTGGCCGGGCGGTGGTGGGTGGCGTTGACATCCACCCCGACCACTACCTTGCCGAAGGTCGAGGCGTGCTTCACCGCAGCCCAGGAGCCCACCGCTTCGCCCGCGGCGAGCGAGGCGCCGCCGTGCAGTAGGCCGAAGGACTGGGCGTTTGTCTCCACCTACATCCGGGCGACCACCTTCTGCACCGATTCTTCGAGGATTTCGATGCCCATCTTGCGGTCGAGGGCGCCGAACTCGATGCTCCATGGTTCTGCGGGCGGGGTAGCGGAGGACGTATTAGCCATTGTTTCTGCTCCCGAGTGTCCTCGATCACGTGGTTGCTGATACTGTTAATGGTATTACTGACCGATCGTTCAGGAAGGAATTATGTCGATGTCGACATCCCAGATTGGTGTGGTCCCAAGTTTCATTGCCGGTCAATGGCAAACCCCCGAAGCCCAGGGCGGCACCGAAGTCCGCGACGCCAACACCGGTGAGCTGCTCACCACCGTCACCGGCGGAAGCCTAGACGTCGCAGGAGCCGTCGCGTACGGCCGCGGCGTCGGACAGCGCGAGCTGTCCAAGCTTTCCCTGCATGAGCGGGCCTTGAAGCTCAAGGAACTTGCCATGTACCTCAACGAGCGCCGCAAGGATCTCTACGAGGTCTCCTATAAGACCGGCGCCACGAAGATCGACTCGATGGTCGATATCGACGGCGGCATCGGGGTGCTGTTCACCTTCTCTTCCAAAGGGCGCCGTGAACTTCCCAACAGCAACGTCATCATCGACGGCAACGCCGAACCGCTGAGCAAGGACGGATCCTTCCTCGGCTCGCACATCTACACCGCGCTGTCCGGGGTAGTCGTCCAGGTCAACGCCTTCAACTTCCCGGTTTGGGGAATGCTTGAAAAGTTCGCACCGGCCTTCATCGCCGGGGTGCCCACCATCGTGAAGCCGGCGACTCCCACCGGGTACCTGACCGAAGTCGCTGTGCGCATGATCATCGAATCGGGCATTCTGCCCGAAGGGTCGCTGCAGCTGATCTCGGGCTCCGCGCGCGACCTGATGGATCACCTCGACTACCGCGATATGTTCTCCTTCACCGGATCGGCGGCGACCGCCAGCCGGTTGAAGTCCCACCCGAACGTGATCGACGGGGGAGTGCGCTTCAGCGCCGAAACCGACTCGTTGAACGCCGCGATTCTCGGCCCGGATGCGGTGGAGGGCACCGCCGAATTCGACGCCTTCGTCAAGGCTGTCGTGGGCGAAATGACCTCGAAGGCCGGACAGAAATGCACCGCGATCCGCCGCAATATCGTCCCGGAAGCCCAGGTCGACGCGGTGATCAACGCGATCGGCAAGCGCATCGATGAGCGTGTGGTGCTCGGCGACCCGCGCGTTGCGGGCGTCACCATGGGCGCGCTCGCCTCGGTGGAGCAGCTGCGAGACGTGCGAGCCGCGGTCCAGGATATGCTCGACGCCGGCGGCGAGCTGGCCTTTGGCCGGCTGGGTGACCCGGCGGTCCGCGTGGCCCCGGAACGCGACGCGATCGCCGAGGGCGGGGCCTTCATGTCCCCGCTGGTTTTGCGCTGGGACGATGCCCGGAATCCGATCCTGCACTCCCGCGAAGCCTTCGGCCCGGTGTCCTCGGTCATCGGCTACGGCTCCGTGGAAGAAGCCATCGAGCTGGCGGCCATGGGCTCCGGTTCGCTGGTCGCCACGGTCTGCACCAATGATCCGGAAATCATGCGCACCCTGACCCTGGGCATCGCCGCCCACCACGGGCGCGTGCACATCCTGAACCGCGAGACCGCACGCAGCACCACCGGCCACGGCTCGCCGGTTCCGCACCTGGTCCACGGCGGTCCAGGCCGCGCCGGCGGCGGCGAGGAGCTGGGCGGTATCCGCTCGGTGATGCACCACATGCAGCGCACCGCGGTGCAGGGTTCGCCGAATATGCTCACCGCGCTGACCGGCGTGTGGCACACCGGTGCTGCGCGGCAGCTTGCCGGCAGCGAGAAGTTCGGTGCCACGCCCGGAAATGTGCACCCGTTCCGCAAGTCGCTGGCCGAACTGAAGATCGGCGACGGACTGGCCTCGGACCTGCGCCAGGTCAGCCAGGAGGAGATCACCGCCTTCGCCAACGAAACCGGTGACACCTTCTACGCCCACGTGAACCAGTTGGCCGCGGAAGCCAACCCGTTCTTCCCGGGCACCGTGGCGCACGGCTACCTGCTGGTCTCCTGGGCCGCCGGGCTCTTCGTGGAGCCGGCTCCGGGACCCGTCTTGGCCAACTACGGCCTGGAGAACCTGCGCTTCATCACCCCGGTAGCCGTCGGTGATTCGGTGCGCGTCACGTTGACCGCCAAGAAGATCACCCCGCGGGTCACCGATGAGTACGGCGAGGTCGCCTGGGATGCGATTCTGCACAACCAGAACGATGAGATCGTGGCGACCTACGACGTGCTAACGCTGGTGGAGAAGGAAGATACCATCTACGCCAACTGGCAGGACTAAGAGCCGAGAATAAAAGAGCAGTGGCTGCGGAAGAAGATTCCGCAGCCACTGCTCTTTTGCCGTTTCGAAAGTTCCGGAGGCTAGCCGGACACGGCCGGTGTTCCGCCGGCGTGATCCGCCGAGTCCCGCCGCGGCAGCGTGCGCCACATGAACCAGGCATAGAGCGCGGCGATGACCATGAACACCCAGACCAGCAGCAACGCGAAGGCCGGGTTGTTGGCGAACAGGGTGGCCACGTAGACGGCCGAGGCCAGGGCCATCAGCAGCCACCCGGCACGGATGCCGCAGGCGATAAGGGCGAAGGAGACCAGCACCACGGCCTCGGTGAGATAGGAAACCCAAATGGTGCCGGTGCCGGCGGTAAACGCGAAACCGGTGGTGAGCATTTCGCCCAGGTGCAAGGCGGTGAGCACCGCCACCCCGAGCGCCGCGGCGATGATTGCGGAGAGCCCCAGCGGTGCGCGGAGCACCTGCCGGGTGAACTTTCCCTGGAATTTGTAGCGGGAGAACCGCCAGAGGCCGAAGACTCCGATGAGCAGGGACGGGATCGCGTACACCAGGAACAGGGTGTCGTACTGCATTGCAATGACCAGCGGACCGGCGAAGACCGCGAGAATTTGGGCCCACCAACCTAGATCATTACGGTGTGCCAGCAAGGCACAGGCGACCACCGAGAGCAGCGCGCTCAGTGAGAACAGTGCGACCTGCATGCCTGAATCGGTGCCTGGCAGCTGGGAGAAAAGAGTGTAAAAAAGTTCTTCCACGACGCTTCTTAGATTGACTGGGAAATGATCGGGCGGGCGCAAAACGCACTCTTATGATGCTATCGCCGCAACCTGTGAAGACGATTATCGACCGGTTTCGGGAAGGTAATAAAAAAGCTCGACCCCGAGGCGACCGCGCCACATGGGCGGCGCCTCGGGGCCGAGCTGGTGAATCTATGCGCCGGTGGAATGCAGCCCGTCGAAGAGCAAGGTGATCGCCTGGTCTTCCAGGGTCTTTGCCTCGATCGGGCCATCTTCGCGGAACCAGTCGACCACGGAGTTGATCAGGCCGAAGAGCAAACGTGCGGTGGCGCGTGGATCGAGATCCGCGCGGAGCTCGCCCTCGGACTGCGCCGCGGTCACCAGCTCGGCAAGCTGGCGGTCCATGGCGCGACGACGTTCCAGCGCGGCGCGTTCCAGCTCCGTGTTGCCACGCAGCCGCAGCAGCAAGGTCACGTAGCTGCGCTTGGAGATCAGGATGCGGAAAGTTGCCCGCAAGAAGAAGTCCAGGCGCTCATCGGCGCTGCCCTGATGGGCGCGCACCTCGATGATGACCGCCTCCAGCGGAATCAGCGCCTCATCAAGGGCCAGCCGCAGCAGATCCTCTTTGGAGGGAACATGGTGGTAGATGGCGGACTTGCTGATGCCCAGCCGGTCCGCCAGCTTACCCATCGAGGTGGCTTCATACCCGTGTTCGTTAAAAGCCTCGACCGCGATGCGCAGGACGGACTCCTGATCGTAGCCCGGGCGTCCCCTTTTGAGCGGGGTGTTCGCTTTGTCGATAAGTCTCATGATCCCTCGATTGTCCCACGGCAAGCAGGCTTTACTTGTCTCGCATGTCATAGATGCGCTTGAGCTTGCCCATGGAGCGCTCGAGCGTTTCCGGATCCAATACCTCGATGGCGCAGGAGGATCCCACATGGATCTTGATCAGTTTCGCCAGGTCGTTGGCCGCGTTGGCGGCTTCCGCGGCCGACGCGCCGGTGCGTCGCTCCACCTTGACCGCGAGCTGGTCCATGCGGCCCGGACGGGTCAGCACCAGCTGGAAGTGCGGCGAGAGCGCCGGCAGCTTCAGGATCAGCTCTTCGATCTGGCTTGGGAAGAGATTCACCCCGCGCAGAATGATCATGTCATCGCTGCGCCCGGTGATGCGGCCCATGCGGCGGTGGCCGGGGCGGACCGAGCCGGGCAGGAGGCGGGTCAGATCGTGCGTGCGGTTGCGGATGATCGGCAGTGCCTGCTTGGTCAGCGAGGTGAAGACCAGCTCGCCGTGTTCGCCGTCGTTTAGTACTTTGGTTTCGTCGAACGCATCCACGATTTCGGGACGGAAATGGTCCTCCCAGATGTGGCTGCCGTCCTTGAGCTCGACGGATTCGCCGGCCACTCCCGGGCCCATGACCTCGGAGAGTCCATAGATGTCGCAGGCGTCGATGCCGAACATCTCTTCCAGCTCGTGGCGCATCTCTTCGGTCCACGGTTCGGCGCCGCAGACGGCGACTTTCAGCGAGGTGTCGCGCGGGTCCAAGCCCGCCCGCTGCATGGCATCGCCGATGGTCAGCAGGTAGGTCGGGGTGCACAGGATCGCGTCCGGCTCGAAGTCCTTGATCAGCGTAATCTGTTTTTCGGTCTGTCCGCCGGACATCGGGATGACGGTGGTGCCCAGGCGCTCGGCAGCCGCGTGCGCGCCCATGCCGCCGGTGAACAAGCCGTAGCCGTAGGCGTTGTGGACCTTCCAGCCCGGCTTGACCCCGGAGAGGCGCAAACAACGTGCACCCATCTTGGCCCAATCATCCAGGTCCTGCTGGGTGTAGCCCACCACGGTGGCCCGCCCGGTGGTGCCCGAGGAAGCGTGGATCCGCGCCACCTGATGCTGCGGAACGGCGAACATGCCGAAGGGGTAGTTCTTGCGCAGATCTTCTTTTTCGGTGAACGGGAACAGCTTCAGATCTGCAAGTTCCTTCAAATCTGTGGGGTGCACGCCAGCCGCGTCGTACTTATCCTTGTAGTAAGGAACATTGGTGTAGGCGTAGTCCAGCGTTTCTTTTAGTCGAGTGAGCTGAATCGACTCGATCTGGTCCCGGCTCATGGTCTCTTCGGGATCCAGTGGGTTGGGCAAGTTATCGCGGTCAGTTGGCTGTGACATGCTCATTCTTTCGTGAGGTGGCTGAATGTTTTTAGCGGGTCTTAGGCTTCGGGACGGTGCGGGAGCGGCCTCTGAACTCGGCCACGGTTTCAATCCCGCCATCGCTGCTTGGCTGGGTGACCGTGATGTCGTAGATTCCGCTGCGCCCTTGCTGCGAGACGCGCTGCGCGGTTGCCGTCAGCAGGCGTCCCGGGATCCCCGGCTTGAGGAAATTGATGTCGGCCCCCGAAGCCACGGTGATGGTGTCCGCGGAGCCTTCCGGCGGGTTGCAGCTCAAGGCAAACGCGGTATCGGCCAGCGAGAAGATCATTCCGCCGTGGGCGATGCCGAAGCCGTTGAGCATTTCCCGGCGGAGCGTCATCGTAATGACCGCAAACCCGTCGCCCACTTCCACCACTTCAATGCCCATCCACTGGGTGGCATAGTCATTGTGCAAGATTGCGTGGGGTAGTGACTTATCGATTTGGGTTTCGCTCATAGGGGCCTCCGCCGAATTAGTTACCGAACGATCATTAGGTAATACTAGATTGTGACCCATCTCAAGCCCTGCTGTCTAATGGTGGACGTCACAATTACGCGGAGAGCCGGCGCCGCTCGGCGGCAAAGGCGCTGATGAGCACGCAGAATAAAGGGTTCCTCGCACTGCTGGTATCCCATCACCGAACCGGTTTCGCACCGCGCCGAAAAACGAAACCGCCCACAGCCATCGAAATCAATCGAAGGTTGTGGGCGGATCGGTGGATTCAGGCTTAGGTTCCCTCGCGGGTTACTTCGCCGTGGCCGGGTTCTTGCCCAGCGCATCGAGGGCAAAGGCGTAATCCCAGGCGCGATTCTTCCACGCCTCGTAGCGGCCCGAGGCGCCGCCGTGGCCGCCTTCCATCTCGGTTTTCAGCAAGATCGGTTCGCTGCCGGTGCCGACCTCGCGCAGCTTCGCCACCCATTTGGCCGGCTCCACGTAAAGCACGCGGGTGTCGTTCAAGGAAGTCACCGCGGCGATGCGCGGGTAGTCCACGGCCGCAACGTTCTCGTAGGGGGAGTAGGCCTTCATGTACTCATAGACCTCCTTGTCCTCGATCGGGTTGCCCCATTCTTCCCACTCCAGGGCAGAGAGCGGCAGCTCCGGATCCAGGATCGAGGTCAGCGGGTCCACGAAGGGAACTTGGGCGATGATCGAGGTGTACAGCTGCGGGGCCAGGTTGGCGATGGCGCCCATCAGCAGGCCGCCCGCCGAGCCGCCCAGAGCCGCGATGCGCGCCGGATCGGCCCAGCCCGCATCGATCAGATGCACCGTGGCATCGATGAAGTCGGTGAAGGTGTTCCGCTTGGACAGCTTCTTGCCCTGCAGGTACCAGTTGCGGCCCAGCTCGCCGCCGCCGCGCACGTGGGCGATCACGAAGACCACCCCGCGGTCCAGCACGCTCAACCGCGGAATCCCGAATCCCGGATCCATCGACGCCTCATAGGAGCCGTAGCCGTAGATCAGCACCGGATTCGGCACCGAGGTGTCCAAATCCGCGCGGCGCATCACCGTCAACGGAATCTTCGTGCCATCGGCGGCCGTCGCCCATTCGCGCGTGGACAGGTAGTCCGCCGAGTCGTAGTCGTTCACCGGAGTCTGCTTGCGCAGCACCAATTCCTTGTCATCCAGCCACAGGTCGTAGACGCGCGCCGGAGTGAAATCCGAGGTGTACCCGATGCGGATCAGCGGGGCTTCCAGATCTGCGAAGGTGGCGGCGGCGGTGAACAGCTCCTCGTCGAAGGCCGGCTCGAGCACCGGCAACTGCGATTCGGTGCCCAGCGATTCCAGCGGAATCAGCTGAACCCGTTCACAGGTATCGCGACGCACGGAAACCACCAGATGCGTGGCGGTCAGCGCGGTGCCCTCGATCTTGACCGTGGACTCGTGCCCGAGCACCGTGCGCCAGCTTGCCGGGTCGGTGTCGGCGCCCAGCTGCGCCAGCTCGACCAGCGAGAGCATATTGTTCGGTGCCTGGTGGTCGTGGGTGATCAGGGCGCGCCGATCGTCTCCGGGCAGCAGGTCGACCCCGTGGAGCAGACGCAGTTCGCGCGGAACGAGCAAGCGCACCTGTCCGTCTTTGTCGTTCAGATCCAAAACGCTGGTCTCCGCGTATTCGGAGTTGCCGCTGGAAATCAGCAGCTGCTGGAGGTCTGCGCTGAGATCGAAGCCGAGCCACATGCCCGGATCATCTTCCTGGAAAACCACCGTATCGCTGGCCGGATCGCTGCCCAGCACGTGGGCGCGCACCTGATGCGGGCGCCACGTATCGTCAACGACCAGGTAGTAGACGGTGGAGGAATCGGGGGAGAAGGCCAGTCCGTAGAACACGCCCTCGATGACGTCCGGAAGCAGCTGCCCGGTTTCCAGATCCTTGATGTACAGGGTGAAGCGCTCATCGCCCTGGGTATCGATGCAGTATGCCAGCAGGTTGCTCGGCTCGTTGATGGCCATGCCGCCCAGCGCGAAGAACGACTGGCCCTCGGCCAGCTGATTGCCGTCGAGCAGCACCTGCTCCCCGGGCAGCGCTTCGACCGGGTCGATGACCGGCGGAGTCCAGTCGGCGCGGGTATCGGGGGAGTCTTCGGCCTTGACCCGGCACTGGATGGTGTAGGGCTTACCTTCAACCGAACGGGTGTAGTACCACCAGCCGCGCCGCCGCGTGGGAACCGACAAATCGGTTTCAACGGTGCGCGCCTTGATCTCCTTGAAGATCTCCTGGCGCAGCTCTTCCTGATCCGAGGTGACCGCATCGGTGTAGGCATTCTCCGCGTTCAGGTGGTCCAGTACCTGCTTGCTGGTCTTTTCCCGCAACCACTCATAGTCGTCGGTGAAGGAGTCTCCATGGAATTCGCGGATCGTGGGAATCTTCGCTGCGAGCGGCGCGCTAGCGGTAATCGATGCAGAAGTCATGCACCCATTCAATCCCACCAGCGGCGCCTGTGGGGTTGGCTATGCTCAGCGCGGACAGGAATCGAGCGGTAAATTCCTCGTTTAAGGCACGCGGACATGGAGCAAAGGGTGTCGGCTGGCCCACATTGGCCATAGGCTAACTAACATAAAGAATCGAACTGCACCAAGGGCAAAGCGCCCTATTCGCAATAGAAAGTGATTCAGCAGTGAAAAACACACGCACTACTTTGAGGTCGAGGCGTTTGACTCGGTGGATTGCTGCGGCTGCCATCGGTTTCATGGCGCTGGTAGCCGGGGCGCCCGGGGCGTTGGCCCAGGGCAATGAGAGCGTCGAGGGCCAAACGTACGTCATCGGCACCGACACCACCTTCGCTCCGTTTGAGTTCCGCCAGGATGGCGAGCTCACCGGCATCGACATGGATCTGATCAATACCATCGCCGAGGATCAAGGCTTCAACGTCGAGATTCGTTCGCTGGGCTTCAGCGCTGCCTTGCAGGCGTTGTCCTCGAACCAGGTCGATGGCGTGATCGCCGGTATGTCGATTACCGACGATCGCAAGGAAATCTATGATTTCTCCGAGCCATACTTTGAATCCGGTGTTCAGATGGCGGTGGATCGCGACGACGAGACCACCAAGGGCTATGAAGACCTCGAGGGTGAAACCGTTGTAGCCAAGACCGGTTCAGAGGGCGAGACCTACGCGAAGTCCATCGCGGACGAGTACGGCTTCACCGTCAAGTCCTTGGACCAGTCGGCCACCATGTACGAATCGGTGAAGTCCGGCAGCGCCGTGGCCGTCATCGACGACTACCCGGTCCTTGCCTACGGCATCGCGCAGAACAACGGTTTGAAGACGGTGACCGACAAGGTGCCGGGCGGCTCCTATGGTTTCGCGGTCAACAAGGGCGAGAATACCGCGCTGCTGGCGGCCTTCAACGACGGGCTGGCCGAGCTGAAAGCCAGCGGGGAGTACGACAAGATCCTGAACGAGTACCTGGCCGATCCGAGCGCGGCGGTGCCCAGCAACTTCTTCGACCTGGTGGCCAAGTCCTTGCCGGCGTTGATGACCGGTTTGGGGAATACCCTGTTGGTGACGGCGATTTCCTTCGCGGTGGCCATGGTTCTTGGTCTGCTCTTTGGCTTCATGAAGATTTCGGGCAACATCGTGGTCCGCGGAATTTCGACGTCATTCGTCAATATCTTCCGTGGCACGCCGCTGCTGCTCTGGGCCTTCATGTTCTACTTCGGCCTGCCTCAGCTCACCGGCTGGGATGTCAGCATCTGGGTTGCAGGTGTGCTTACCCTGTCGCTGAACGCCGGCGCGTATATTGCCGAGATCGTTCGCGGCGGTATCCAGTCGGTTGATCCAGGGCAGCTGGAAGCCTCCCGTTCGCTGGGCCTTGGCTACGGAAAGTCAATGCAGAAGGTTGTGGTGCCGCAGGCCTTCAAGATGATGACTCCTTCCTTGATCAACCAGTTGATCATCATGCTCAAGGATTCCTCCCTGCTGCTCGCCATCGGCTTTGCCGAGCTGCTCTACCAGGGTCAGCAGATCTACGCGGCGAACTTCCGTGTCACCGAGACCCTGTTCATCGTCGGCATCATCTACTTCATCGCCATCATGGCCCTGACCAAATTGGCAAACTTTGCCGATCGGAGGTTTAACAAGTGAGCACCGTAAGCGAGCAAACCGCCACGACGAAGATCCAGGTCCAGGAACTGCGCAAGTCCTTCGGCTCCAACGAGGTCCTCAAGGGCATCGATCTTCAGGTGGGCGAAGGCGAGGTTGTCTGCGTGATCGGGCCTTCGGGCTCCGGCAAGTCAACGCTGCTGCGCTGCCTGAATAAGCTGGAGGATATTTCCTCGGGCAAGGTGGTTGTTGACGGATTCGACGTCACCGATCCGAAGGTGGATATCAACGAGGTCCGTCGCCATGTGGGCATGGTGTTCCAGCATTTCAACCTGTTCCCGCATATGTCGGTGGCAGAGAACATCATGTTGGCACCGGTGGAGCTGAAGAAGCTGAACCGGACCGAGGCGCGGGCTAAAGCCGAAGAGCTGCTGACCCGTGTGGGCTTGGCTGAAAAGGCCAATGCCCGTCCGGCCTCGCTTTCCGGCGGACAGAAGCAGCGTGTGGCGATCGCCCGTGCGTTGGCGATGTCCCCGGGCATCATGCTCTTCGACGAGGCAACAAGCGCGTTGGACCCGGAGATGGTCGGCGAGGTGCTGCAGGTGATCAAGGAACTCGCCGACTCGGGCATGACCATGGTGCTGGTCACCCATGAGATGGGCTTCGCCCGCGAAGTGGGGGACCGCGTGGTCTTCATGGATGGTGGTGTGGTTTGCGAAGAAGGCAAGCCAGAGGAACTGTTCGGCAACCCACAGCAGGAACGTACCCGCGACTTCCTCTCCAAGGTGCTCTAGGTTTTCCTAGCGCTACCGCGTAAATTCGGCCCGCCCTTGCAGCGTCCTCACCCGAGGCGGTGCCAAGGCGGGCCGAATTTGTGTGCGCACTTATTGGGCTTGGTTGTTGCACCACGCAACATTAGTTGAAGATTAAAGTAAATTAACTTAGGCTGGAAGCAGAGCTAGCGCCGACCCGTCGGCGCGGAGCTGATCATTCGAGATCCAATGCATTTGGAAAAATTCACCAGGAGTACCCATATGAATAACCTCATCGATAATCCACGCCTGCAGGTCATCGCCCAAACCATGCTGCGCCTTGCCTTCGGCTTCCTCTTCCTGGCTCACGGCTGGCAGAAGTATTTCCAGTTCACCCTCGAAGGCACCACGGCGGCCTTTGGCCAGATGGGCGTTCCGGCCGCCGGAATTATCGCACCGGTCGCCGCTACCCTTGAAATCGTCGGCGGCGCAGCTTTGATCCTCGGCCTGCTGACTCGCGTGTTCGCAGGCTTGCTGGGTGCGCAAATGGTCGTTGCGCTATTCATGGTCCACATTCCGGGTGGCGTTTTCGTGGAGAACGGCGGCATTGAGCTGGTGCTGGCATTGGCCGCCGGCGCCCTTGCGTTGCTCCTCGTGGGGCCGGGCCGCGTATCGGTCGATGCGTTGATCTTCAAGAGCAAGAAGGCCACCGTAAACGCATAGCCGGTAGCCGCAAAACCCTATAAATGCCCCAGGTGCCGCCTGGGGCATTTTTGCGCCCTCAGGCTCATTTCGGGGCGCCTGCCTTCGAATGTGACGCCCGTCCCGGCGGTGCTGTTGACGTGATCGAGCGCACCCTCATATACTGAACGAACGGTCAGTATGTAAATTGAATTTCAGTGAGGTGAACCATGGCCCCGACCACACCGCAGGAGCCGGGACTGAGTGCCGTCCCAAGCTATGAAGAGCAGCAGTCGCAGGCGCGCTTCGACGCCCTGATCAACGACGATTCCCGGGTAGAACCTCGAGACTGGATGCCAGAGCCCTACCGCAAGACATTAACCCGTCAGGTGTCCCAGCACGCTCACTCCGAAATCATCGGCATGCAGCCAGAAGCCAACTGGATTACGCGCGCCCCATCCTTGAAGCGCAAGTCGATTCTGATGGCGAAGGTCCAGGACGAGGCCGGCCACGGTCTGTACCTGTACTCCGCGGCCGAAACCCTGGGCACCGACCGCGACGAGCTGAACGACCAGCTGCTGACCGGACGCGCCAAGTACTCCTCGATTTTCAACTACCCGGCACGCACCTGGGCCGATATGGGAGCCATCGGCTGGCTCGTCGACGGTGCTGCCATCGCCAATCAGGTGCCGCTATGCCGTGCCTCCTATGGTCCATACGGACGCGCAATGGTGCGCATCTGCAAGGAAGAATCCTTCCATCAGCGCCAGGGATTCGAAATCCTGCTCTCCCTCTCCCGCGGCTCCGAGGCACAGAAGAAGATGGCGCAAGAGGCCATCAACCGCTTCTACGAGCCCTCGCTGATGATGTTCGGTCCACCGGATGACCAGTCGCCGAACTCCGCCCAGTCCATGGCCTGGAAGATCAAGCGCTTCTCCAACGATGAACTGCGCCAGCGTTTCGTGGGCATGATCGAAGAACAGGTCAAGGTGCTGGGCATGACCCTGCCGGATCCGGACCTGCACTTCGATGAAGAGAAGAAACAGTGGATCCACAAGGAGCTGAACTGGGACGAATTCATGAACGTCATCAAGGGCAACGGTCCCGCCAACGCCCAGCGGCTTGAACACCGCCGCAAGGCCCACCGTGAAGGCGCCTGGGTCCGTGACGCCGCTACCGCATACGCCGCAAAGCAAGAACAAAGTGAGGTTGCCTAGCATGAGCCAAAAGAGCAATTGGCCCCTGTGGGAAGTATTCGTCCGGTCCTCCCGCGGACTCTCGCATGTGCACGCCGGATCGCTGCATGCCCCGGATAAGGAAATGGCCCTGCGCAACGCCCGGGATCTGTACACCCGGCGCAACGAAGGCATTTCCCTCTGGGTGGTGCTTTCCACCGATATCATCACCTCCGACCCGGACAGCAAGGACGCGTTCTTCGAGTCGCCGCAGGGCAAGGACTACCGCCACGCCACCTACTACAAGGCAAGCGAAGGGGTGAAGCACCTGTGAACCACGAAGAGCTCGACGCTTCGCTCGATAGCTTCGGCGACGCGCTGGCCTCGGCCACCCGCGTCACCCCGGGCAACGCGCTGCGCCCGGAAGACATCGCGGTGGCAGGAGCCAAGCCAAGCGACGAAGTCGCCGCCTATGCCCTGCACCTCGGAGACGACGCACTGATCCTGGCCCAACGGCTTTCGCACTGGATCTCCCGTGCGCCGGAAATCGAGGAAGATATTGCCTTGGGCAATATTGCCCTTGATATCCTCGGCCATGCCCGTTCATTTTTGACCTATGCCGGTTTGGCTTGGGATAAGACCGAAGATGATCTGGCCTACTGGCGCGAGGAAGAGGAATTTACCTCGCTGCATATCGTGGAGCAGCCAAACGGACATTTTGGCGTGACCATCATGCGCCAGCTCATCGTCTCGATCTACCAGCACCTGCTCTACAGCCGATTGCTGGAATCGACGGATGAAACCATCTCGGCGATCTGCGCCAAGGCGGTCAAGGAAGTTGACTACCACCGGGACCACGCCATCGCCTGGACCATCCGCTTGGGACGGGGAACCGAGGAATCGGCCGAAAAGATGCGCCACGCGCTGGAGATCCTCTGGCCATACACCGGAGAGATGTTCCAGGACGAGGAGCTGCACCGCACACTCGGCGAGGTGGCGGTTCTCCCGTCCTCGCTGCGCGAAGCATGGGACGCGGAGATCACCGCCGTCCTCGCCGAAGCCGGGCTAGAAAAACCGAAGTCGGGATCGGCGATGGCGAATGGACGCGCCGGAGAGCATTCCGAACATATGGGCTACATCCTGGCCGAGATGCAAGTTCTTGCCCGCAAGCACCCCGGTGCGAGCTGGTAACCGATTCCCTAATCCGTTTGAAGGGAGCAGCAGTCTTGAGCAATGCAATAACCAGTGCAGAAGAACTCTATGGCGTTGCCGCGAAGGTCACTGATCCAGAAATTCCGGTGCTGTCCATCGCGGATCTGGGCATCTTGCGCGAGGTCAACGCCAATGCGGACGGCAGCGTGCAGGTGGTGATCACCCCGACCTATTCCGGTTGCCCGGCCATGGACGTGATTACCGAAGATCTGTACCTGGCCTTCCGCGCGGTGGGCATCGAGAAGGTCGACGTGAAGCTGGTACTGACCCCGGCCTGGTCGACCGACTGGATGACCGAGGATGGCAAGCGCAAACTCGAAGAGTATGGAATTGCCCCGCCGACCGGTACCGGACATAGCGGGCGCGTCACCGTAGGCATGAGCGTCAAGTGCCCACGGTGCCATTCCCTGAACACCCGAGAGCTCGCGCGCTTCGCTTCGACTTCGTGCAAGGCGTTGTACTCCTGCAAAGACTGTTTAGAACCCTTCGACTATTTCAAGGTGCTTTCATGAGCGAACAAACTACCCCCACCCGTCGTCGGGCCACTTTCCACCGCCTGACGGTCGCCGAGGTGCGCCGGCTGACCAAGGATTCCATCGAAGTCAGCTTCGCGATCCCGGCAGAGCTTTCAAGCGACTTCGATTACTTGGCAGGCCAGTACGTCGCGCTGCGCAAGGAACTGCCAAACACGGAGGGCGAACTAGTTGAGGTTCGCCGCTCCTACTCGATCTGCGCGGCACCGACCGGTGAGCTGATCAAGGTCGCAATCAAGCGCGACCTTGGCGGCCAATTCTCCACCTGGGCCAACGAAGAACTTGTCGCCGGAGACCAGATCGACGTGATGAGTCCCACCGGCGCGTTCATTTCGAAGCACAAGCTCACCGAAATGAACGACCCGAGCTCGGTGGATACCGTGAACCAGGACCAGTTCGTGGCGGTGGCCGCCGGCAGCGGGATTACCCCGGTCTTGGCGATTGCACGCACCATTCTCGAAGCGAACGAAAATACCCGATTCGACTTGATCTACGCCAATAAGGCGGCCATGGACGTAATGTTCCTGGAGGAGCTGGCAGATCTGAAGGATCGCTACCCGGCTCGCTTGGCATTGCACCACGTGCTGAGCCGCGAACAGCGCATTTCCCCCTTGCTCTCCGGACGTATCGATGCCGAGAAGCTTTCGGCCTTGCTTACCAATGTGCTGCAGGCACAGCAGGTCGACGAATGGTTCCTCTGCGGTCCCTTCGAACTGGTCCAGATGGTTCGCGATCAGCTCACCGAGCTGGAAGTCCCGAGTGAAAAGGTGCGCTTCGAGTTGTTCACCACCGGTGAGCCGAATCGTCCGCAGGGCCATGTGGGACGGCCCGTGCTTGTCGATGAAAACGAGAAGAGCATCGAAATCAGCTTCACCCTCGATGGCTTGCAGGGAGAGGTGAAGTCCCCGGTACGGGCCAACGAAACCGTGCTCAATGCGGCTCTGCGAGTCCGCCAGGACGTTCCCTTCGCCTGCGCCGGCGGGGTCTGCGGCACCTGCCGTGCCAAGGTCACCTCGGGAACCGTGTCCATGGCGGAGAACTACGCGCTGGAACCGGAAGAAGTAGAAGCCGGCTACGTGCTGACCTGCCAGTCGCACCCAACCAGCGACAAGCTCAGCGTCAACTTCGACTCCTAGGGGATAAGCCATGATCGAGCTAAGCATTGACCAGGGCATCGCCCGCGTGGTGCTCAACGCACCGAAGAAGATGAATTCCTTGGACCCGGCCGCTCTGCGTGAGCTCTCCGAGGCCTACGACCGGGCAGCGTCCGGGGTGGCCGAGGGAACGGTACGAGCGCTGGTGCTCACCGGCGAAGGCCGCGGATTCTGTGCGGGCCGGGATATTTCCGGAGTCAACCCGGCCGATGACGACGTCATGGGGTACCTGGATGGACAGGTTCAGCCGCTGCTGGAGAAGATGTCCAGTTTCCCGGCCCCCACCTTCGCCATCGTGCAAGGCGCCTGCCTGGGTGTCGGGCTGGGCCTCGCGGTAGCCACCGACGTAGTGTATGTCGCGGAGAATGCGAAGATCGGTTCGCCGTTCGCAAATCTCGGCGCCACCCTCGACTCCGGCGGGCACTGGCTGCTCACCGAGCGTCTGGGAGCCCACCGGACGCTCGACATGATCTATACCGCCGAGCTGATTTCCGGCGCGGAGGCCGTGCGCTCGGGACTATTTTCTCGCGCGTTCCCGGCCGATGAGCTGATCGAGCGCAGCGAAGAGATTATCTCGAAGGTGGCCCACGGCGCGACCCAGGCCTTTGTCGCGTCCAAGGCGCTTGTCGCCGAGATCCGCGATCAGCGGGTAGGGCTCTGGACCTCCATGCGCACCGAAAACAAGGCGCAGGCGGCGCTGTGCGACACCAGCGACTATGCCGAAGGGTTCAAGGCCTTCCAGGAGAAACGGCCACCGGTCTTTACCGGCGGCAACTAAACGGCGAAAAGCGGGCGGAACAGTAAATGCTGTTCCGCCCGCTTTTTGCTGTCCGCGCTTAGCGGGTATCGGAATCCTCGAAGATCAGTAAGGTCTGGGTGTCCAGCACCGTAGGCAAGGATTGCAGATGTTCAAAAACCACGCGTCGCAGATCCAGATTGTCTTTGGCACGGACCAGTAGAATCACATCGAAATTTCCGCCGACCAGACCAATATGATGCACCTCGGGAATCGAGGCGAGGTGGTCGCGCAATTCCCGCCAGGAGTGCTGGCGCAATTTCAGGGTCACATATGCGCTGGCTTTCAACCCCGCCTTCACCGGATCAATCACGGCGGTATATCGGGTAATGACCCCGGCATCTTGCAGTTTTGCGATTCGCGAATAGGCGTGGGCCCGGGAAACGTGCACGCGCTGCGCCACCGTCGTCACCGATTGCCGCCCGTCGTTGGTGAGCTCGGCCAAGATCGCTCGGTCAACATCGTCCAGCTTCAGCTCCGCATCCGCGGCCATTTCTTCTCCTTGCAGGGGCAGGACGAGTATTCGCCAAACCCATTTTGTGCGTACTAATCGTCTACAAGTATACGGATCCTCAGCGCAACTTTCTACGATTCGACTCCGGACTGGATACAAATTGAGCGTCCTGCGCATAATTGATTGCAAATGATGTTTGGGTGAGTTGAGTCACAAGACATGGTTTCTTGAGACCCAACCAGAGAACGAAAGGCGGGATGGCATGAGCACCGAAGCTCACGAAGATCGCATCTCCGAAGTCAGCAAGAAGTTCGGGATTACCCCCGAAGATTACATGCTGCCAGCGCGGCACATGATTAATCTTCTGGATCCGGATGGAACGCTGCGCGAGCAGAGCGAGCAAGGCACCGAGCCGGGGCACGAGTACCCGCTGCCAAGCCCCGCCGAGCTCATGGACGCATATTCCGCCCTCGCCGTTGGCCGCCGTGTCAACGACCAGAACTCGGCCCTCGTCCGTCAGGGACGCATGGCCGTGTACCCTTCAAGCCACGGACAGGAAGCCTGCCAAGTGGCTGCGTCCCTGTGCCTCGAAGCCGGCGACTGGCTGTTCCCGACCTACCGCGACACCGTCGCCGTGCTCACCAAGGGCGTAGCCCCGATGGAGGTCATGACCAGCTTCCGCGGTGAATGGCACTGCGGCTACGATCCCAAGGCGTACAACTGCGCTCCGATGTCCACCCCGCTGACCACCCAGCTGCTGCACGCGGTTGGCGTGGCCCATGCGGCCAAGTTGCGCGGGGAGAACACCGTGGTGGTCGCCATGTGCGGCGACGGCGCCACCAGCGAGGGCGACTTCCACGAGGCGCTGAACTTCGCCGCGGTCTTCAAGCTTCCGGTGATCTTCTTCGTGCAGAACAACAAGTACGCCATCTCCGTGCCGCTCGCGCAGCAGTCGGCCGCACCCTCCTTGGCGCACAAGGCCGTCGGCTACGGCATGGCAGGCGAGCGCGTAGACGGCAACGACCTGATGGCGCTGATGGCCGTGATGGGACGCGCGGTGCGGCTGGCCCGCGAAGGCAACGGCCCGTTGCTGATCGAGGCGCACACCTACCGCATGCAGGCCCACACCAATGCCGACGATGACAAGCGCTACCGCGAGGACGCCGAGGTCAAGGGCTGGATCGCCAAGGACCCGGTGACGCGCATGCAGGCCTACCTCGACGATGCCGGACTGCTCACCGAGGAAGCGCAGGCGAAGATCACCGAGCGCGCCGAGGCGGTCGCGAAGCAGCTGCGCGACGGCATGAACCAAGACGCCGATACTCCGCCGAGCGAATTGTTCGAACACGTATTTGCTTCCAAAACCACTCAGCTGGCCGAGCAGCAGGCGCTGCTGGCCGACGAACTAGCCCGCGAGGAGGCCTAGCCATGACCGCCACGACATCACGGGTGAACCCGAACGTCAGCGATGCAACCGCACGCGCAGCCGCCCAGGCAGCGAACGAAAACCAGCCGGTCACCTTCGGCAAGGCGCTGAACACCGCGCTCGCCGACGCGCTGGTGGCCAACGACTCCGTGGTCATCTTCGGCGAGGATGTGGGAACCCTGGGCGGGGTCTTCCGCATCACCGACGGGTTGACCGAACGCTTCGGCACCGACCGCTGCTTCGACACCCCGCTGGCCGAGTCCGGCATCGTGGGCATGGCCATCGGCATGGCCATCAACGAGATGCGCCCGGTGATCGAAATGCAGTTCGACGCCTTCGCCTACCCGGCCTTCGAGCAGATCGCCTCGCATGTGGCCAAGATGCACAACCGCACCCGCGGGAAGGTGGAGCTGCCGATGGTCATCCGCATCCCGTACGCCGGCGGCGTGGGCGGCGTGGAGCACCACTGCGATTCCTCCGAGGCATACTACGCGCACACCCCGGGACTCAAGGTCTTCACCCCGGCCACCGTCAAGGACGCGTACCTGATGCTGCGCGAGGCGATCGACTCGCCGGATCCGGTCGTGTTCTTCGAACCCAAGAAGCTCTACTGGTCCAAGGAGCAGGTGGACCTCACGAAGCTGGCCGCCGAGTACGAAGCCAAGCGTGCGGCACGCACCGAAGGCAGTGCGCGGATCGCCCGAGCCGGCTCCGACGCCACGCTGATCACCTACGGGCCGAGCGTGTCCACCGCCATGGAAGCGGCAAAACTCGCCGCCGAGGAGGGCATCAGCCTCGAAGTCATCGACATCCGCACCATCGTGCCCTTCGACGATGAGACCGTCTGCGCCTCGGTGCGCAAAACCGGACGCGCGATCGTGGTGGCCGAAGCCCAGGGCTTCGTCTCCGTAGCCAGCGAAATCGTGGCCCGCGTCCAGGAACGCTGCTTCCACTCCTTGGCCGCCCCGGTATTGCGGGTGACCGGTTTCGACATTCCTTATCCGGCACCAACCTTGGAGAAATACAATCTGCCAAGTGCCGAGCGCATCCTCGATGCGGTAGATCAACTTCAGTGGGAGGCATAAATGAGCGTCAAGACTTTTCTCCTGCCCGACTTGGGCGAGGGGCTGACCGAGGCGGAACTTGTTCGCTGGATGGTTGCCGCCGGCGACTCGGTGGCCGTGGACCAGCCCATCGCAGAGGTGGAAACCGCCAAATCATTGGTGGAGATCCCCTCGCCTTTCGAGGGCGTAGTTTCCACCTTGCATGGCGAGGCCGGCCAGATGATGCTGGTTGATGAGCCATTCTTCTCGGTGAATACCGGGGGAGCGGAAGCAGCCCCGGACGACGATCCAGCCGCCGGTGCGCAGAGCTACCTCGAGGAGGAGCTTGCCGGAACGCAAGCGCCAGCGGAAGAAGACGAAGGCAGCGGCAACGTGCTGATCGGCTACGGAACCGGTGCCGCCAAGACCGGCGCCAGCCGCCGCCGTCGCCCGCGCAACGGCATCACCACGGCAGCGGCTTCCAGCGAAACGACCTCGGTGGCCACCCGGGTTATCAATCCGCTGGTGCGCAAGCTCGCCCGCGAGAACTCCGTGGATATCAACCAGGTGCGCGGCACCGGAGCCGACGGGCTGATTCTGCGCAGCGATGTGCAGTCGCTCATTGGCCAGGGCGCAGCTGCTGCCGATTCTCCAGCTCCGGCCAAGCAGGAGCAGGCCAAGCCTGCCCAGGGCTCGGCAGCGCAGCCGGCCTCCGCGGAGGCCGATGCGCGCACCGGCTTGCCGGTGGCCAGCTCGCAGGTGCTTACCGGCGTGCGCCGGACCATCGCCAACGCGATGGCCACCTCGCGCCGAGAGATTCCCGAAGCTACTGTGTGGGTGGACGTGGATGTCACCAAGCTGTTGAAGCTTCGCGGCAAGCTCAAGGAAGCGCAGGGCAGTGCGCCAAGCATGCTCGCGTTGATCTCACGCTTCGCCGTCGCCGGGCTTGCTCGCTTCCCGGCGATGAACAGCCGCATCGACACCGAAGCCGATGGCTCGTTGCGCCATACCGTGTTCGACGGGGTGAATCTTGGTTTCGCCGCGCAAACCGATCGCGGCTTGGTGGTGCCGAACGTGCGTGGTGCAGATAAGCTCAACGCCGTCGAGCTCTCGGCAGAGTTCGCCCGTCTCGCGGCCCTGGCCCGTGAGGGCAAGGCGCAGGTCAGTGATCTGTCCGGCAGCACATTCACGATCAACAACTACGGTGTGTTCAACGTGGATGGCTCGGCCGCGATCATCAATTACCCAGAAGCGGCAATTATGGGCATCGGCCGGGTCGTCGAAAAACCGTGGGTAGTCAACGGCAAGATCAAGGTTCGCTCGATCTGCGAGATGACGTTGAGCTTCGACCACCGGGTGTGCGACGGCGGAACGGCCGCAGGGTTCCTGCGCTTCGTGGCAGATGCCATGACCGATCCGAAGGCGGCCCTGACAGCGCTGTAGGGAAGAAGATCAATCAATAGCTATCGCCCGGCCCCGTGCCGGGCGATAGCTATTTGCCGGCCAAGCAGCACAATGATTGGCAATCACACCAAGTATTTGCAAGCCATGAAGCGTTTACTAGAATGATTTAAATACTTCGGCGAGGCATTCAGGGTATCAAAAATCGACATGCACCAGCCGAGCACCAACCCCAGTGAATAGGATGCGATCATTTCAACATCACGCTTTGAGGTCAAGCACCGTTCGCTGGTCACGCTCCTGCTGGTGCTGCCGCTCCTGGTGGTGCTGGGAACGAGACTGGTCCTGGGTGACAGCCTGCCCGCGATCACCGCCACCCACTGGTCCGGAAGTTCATACCCCGACGGCTTCACCGACACCCGTGTTTTTGTGGCGGTGTGCTTGAGCCTCGCCATCGGCGGCGGACTGCTCGGTTTGCTCTCCCTGGCGTTGGCCAACAAGCCGATGCTGCATATTGCGTTGCTGTTCCTCGGCGCCATGGCAGCGTGGACCAGCGCCGGACTGTTCGTAGCCTGCGCCGTGCCTACGGCACTAGCCGGGGATCCCACCCAGGCGGTGAGCGGTGGGATGACCTTTGTTGGTGTGCTCGCTTCGCTCATCGGCCTGCTGCCGGTCTGGATTGCCGGGGTGTACCAGCAATTCGGGCGCGAACGCCAAGAACAGCGCCGCCGTCGCGTAGCCCAAGCTCAGGGGCGCAAGCTGGATGAACCGGTACAGGTCGTGGCCCAGAAGGCCACCGAGGAATTCAACCAGAAAGCCAGCGCCCCGTGGGGTTTCTGGCTGCTGGGACTATTCCCGCTGGTGATGGGTATCCTCATGCTGACCGTGATGAAGGGCGATGACGGTTCCGAAAGCCTCATTCTGCTGGTCGCTGGACCGATCTTTGTGCTGCTGCTGACCCCATTGGTTCTCGGAATCTGTCTGGTGCGCGTGCGAATCCACGGCGATAAACTCCGGGTGTCCTCGGCCATCTTCGGGTTCCCGTTGCGCACCCTTGCCCTGGACCAGATCAAGGATGTGCACAGCGAAGAAATTTCACCGATGCTGTGGGGCGGCTGGGGCTGGCGGTTCTTCCCCGGAGGTTCCGCCGTGGTGCTTGGCAAGAGCGAGGGACTGGCCCTCGAACTGCACAACGGCAAACGCTTCGCGGTCACCGTACCCGAGTCGCAACGTGCGGCCGGGATCTTGCAGGCAAAATTGCAGCAAGCCTGACCGGCGGTCATTAGGTCCCGGCCAACGAGGTCAAATAGACCGTGCCTCGGCGAGGCGTATCCTTCTAGCTTTGCAGCTGGCGTGTCGGACCCAGGATTACCGAGCGCAGGCACAGTCCGGCGATGAGCGAAACCGCAGTCACATGCACCAATCCCAGGATCGCATAGGCGATCAGCAGCGCTTCGGGGATGCGTTGGATGTGCGGGTGCGGTAGCAAGACTGCGGCAGCCAGAACCAGCAACCAGATCACCAGGCAGCTTATCCCGGTCCTACGGGACCACGCCGATTTTGAAACGACCGGTGCCAGCGGTTGGATGCGCTGCAGGATGGCGCTGGCCAGCACCAGCCAGAACGCCACGATGAGGAATCCTCCGGCGATATCGCTGGGCCTGTGCCATCCGCAGATCAGCGTAGCGAGTCCCGTGGCCGTCGCGAAGATCCAGGCGATAGGCTGCACCACCGGGCGAAGCTTGGGCGGCGAAATGAGATACATCAGCCCCATGGCTGCGGCGGCTGCCGTGGTGTGTCCGGAAGGGAAAGAATTACCAGCCGTGCCGAAATTGAAGTCGGGCCGTTCCAGAAGCAGATGTTTGAGTACCTGGGTGCTCAGCAACGCCGCGGCCACCGCCGCGACGGCAAGGGCCGCACGCAGGAAACTACGATCCCGAATCACTCGGTAGAGCAAGAAAATCCCTGAAATTCCGGCACAGATCCACGGCAGGAGATTCAAGAATTCGCGCGCCGGGTCAAGTATTTCCGTGCGCGGCCACCACTGGGTCCAGCCCACGAAGGCGGCCTGATCGGCCCATTGCCCTACGCGCAGCTGAACGAAGAACAAATATTCGACGGCAAATAGTCCGGCGAGCAGCACCAAGGCCCACCACCAGCGAAGGTGGCGAGGGGTACTGAGGAAAGACCGCGGACTCATGACTCTAGAATCTCACATTTCGGCGGGCCAGCCCTATCGCCGATGCCTGTAAGCCTAGACACTATCGATAGTCTAGGCTTATGGATTTTGCCCTGCCTCCGGTGGAAGAACTGATAGCGAATGCGCACGTGGTGCGGTTACCGATGCGGGTGAAATTTCGCGGGGTGACCGAGCGTGAAGCCCTGCTGATTCAGGGTCCGGCCGGGTGGGGAGAGTTCTCCGCCTTCCTCGAATACGGTCCGCCAGAGGCCTCGCGCTGGCTTGCCGCGGCCATCGAGTCCGCCTATCAGCCCTTCCCGCCGGCCCTGCGCTCCAGCATCCCGGTCAATGCGACGCTTCCGGCGGTGGCTGCGAACCAAGTGAGCCGTGTTCTGGCGAACTACGATGCGCCGCACACCATCAAGATCAAGGTCGCCGAGAGAGGCCAGAGCCTGCAAGATGACATTGCCCGGGTCGCCACGACCCGGCGGCTCTTCCCGGAGGCTGCCTTGCGCGTCGATGCGAATACCGGCTGGGGGATCGAGGAAGCCGTCACCGCGCTCCTGGCACTTGCCGAATACGACCTGCAGTACGCCGAGCAGCCGGTTCCCGGAATTACCGGGCTGGCCCAGGTCCGCGAACGGTTGCGTGCCCGCGGAGTAGAGCTGAAAATCGCCGCCGATGAGGCCGTGCGCAAACATACCGATCCGCTCGAAGTCGCCCGCCTGGGTGCAGCGGACCTGATGGTGATCAAGGCCCAGCCCCTGGGAGGCATCAAGGCGGTGCTGGAAATCGCCGCCAAATCAGGGCTGGACGTGGTGGTCTCCAGCGCCCTGGACACCTCCGTGGGGTTGGCGCAGGCCGCCGCCCTGGCTGCGGCTCTGCCGGAGCTTCCCTATGCCTGCGGGCTGTCCACCGGCTCGCTATTCGCCGAGGACGTGACCTCGACGCCGTTGCTGGCCACCGCCGGTCAGCTCCCGGTTCGATCAGTGGAGCCGGAAGCCGAGAAATTGCTCAAGCTGCGGGTCGCCGCGCCACGCAGAATTTGGTGGGAACAACGCCTCCGTGACTGCTACGCGTATCTGGAGCAACCAGAAAACCGTTCCTGACAGGTGTTTACGCGCAGTTAACCTGCGCGACGGCAACAGCTCACCTCTTGATGAAAAGCTCAACTAGTTCGTTCCCCTGAACTTGAGCCAAAGAATGAGGAAGTGCCGTAGTTATGAATCCCATCCGAACCCTGTTGCCGATGCTGGGCCACACCCGCGGCGGACGTTCCGCAGCTACCTGCCACTTCAAATGTGGCGACGCTTGCGTTAAGCCAGAGTGCAACACCTCGGGTAATAGCTACTTCAAGGACATCGCCGACCAGGCCCTCTCGCGCCGCAACGTGCTCGGCTTAGGCGCAGTCGGCGCCTCGGCGCTGGTGATCGGCCCGCAGCTGCTGGGAGCCCCGGGCGCCGTGGCCGCACCGCTGGTGGAGACCGGCCTCGGCAAAGGCGGCCACCTGAAATTCGAAGCCATCGATCCGGTTTCGCGTTCCGTGGACAATATGAGCGTCCCCGAAGGCTACGACTGGCACGCGATCATCCGGTGGGGCGATCCGCTATTCAAGTCGAGCCCGGAATTCGACGCCATGAAGCAGTCCGCGAAGGCCCAGGACCTGCAGTTCGGCTATAACTGCGACTACCTGGACATCATCGCCGACAAGTATTCCGGACGCACCGGCGTGTTGGTGGCCAACCACGAGTACTCCAACGAAGACATGATGTTCGATGCCCAGTGGTTTGCCGAGAACACCGACGAAGCCCGCCGCATCGCGATGAGCTCCCACGGTCTGAGCGTCGTGGAGATCAAGCGCAAGAAGAACGACAAGCGTTGGACCTACGTGGTCGGCGGGGAACGCAACCGCCGCATCACCGCAAATACCCCATTCGCCGTAACCGGTCCTGCCGCCGGCAGCGAGCTGCTGAAGACCGTCGCGGACCCAACCGGCAAGCTGGTGCTCGGCACGCTGAACAACTGCGCCGGCGGAACCACCCCGTGGGGCACCGTGCTCTCCGGCGAAGAGAACTTCGACCAGTACTTCCAGGGCCGCGGAACTGCCGAGGAATCCCGCTACGGCATCGGCACCAGCGCGTCGGGCCGCGGCTGGGAGCACACCGATCCACGCTTCGGCCTGAACAATGCGGGCTACGAAAATGAGGCAAACCGTTTCGGCTGGATCGTTGAGATCGACCCGCAGAACCCGAACTCCACCCCCGTCAAGCACACCAGCCTGGGCCGTTTCAAGCACGAGGGCGCTACCGTGCGCGTGGCGAAGAACGGCAAGGCCGTGGCCTACTCGGGCGATGACTCGCGTTTCGAATACATCTACAAGTTCGTTTCGAAGGACACCTACCGCAAGAACGATCGCCAGCACAATATGACCCTGCTCAACGAGGGTGACCTGTACGTGGCCAAGTTCTCCGGAAACTCCCCGGTTTCCGAATTCGACGGCAGCGGCCAGGTCCCAACGGATGACGCATTCGACGGCACCGGCCAGTGGCTGCCACTGGTGCGCAACGGCGAGTCGATGGTCGAAGGCATGAGCCTTGACGAGGTCTTGGTTTACACCCGCTTGGCCGCGGACAAGGTCGGCGCCACGAAGATGGACCGTCCAGAGGATGTCGAGCCGAGCCCGGTATCGGGCAAGGTGTACGTGGCCCTGACCAATAACACCGACCGCGGCAAGGCCGGCAAGGAAGGCGCTACCGAGCAGAACCCGCGTATCGCGAACCGCGACGGCCACGTGCTGGAAATGACCGAAGCCGGGAACGACGCAACCAGCACCCGCTTCACCTGGAACATCCTGCTCGTTGCCGGCGACCCACGGGTCAACTCCTCGACCTACTTCTCCGGGTACCCGACCGATAAGGTCTCGCCGATTTCTTGCCCGGACAACCTCGCCTTCGACTCGGCCGGCAACCTGTGGATCTCCACCGATGGCGCACCAGGGGTCATCGGCCTGTCTGACGCCTTGCACAAGGTCAGCCTGCACGGCAAGGATCGCGGACGGGTCGAGCAGTTCCTGGCAGTGCCAACCGGTGCGGAGACCTGCGGCCCGGTAGTGCACGACAAGGACAACTCGGTCTTCGTCTCCGTCCAGCACCCGGGCGAGGGCGGCAGCTTCGCGCAGCCGACCTCACTCTTTCCAGACTTCATCAATTCCGCAGATTCGGTCGGGAAGGGCCAGTTCTACGGCCCGCGCCCATCCGTGGTCCAGGTTTTCAAGCAGGGCAACGGTAATGGAAACAATGGAAATGGCAACAACGGAAACGGTAATGGGAACGGCAATAACAAAGACTAGTCTTCAGTCTTAGCCGACCCTAGACCCCGGTGAGGGCGACTCAGTGCAGCACTGAGCGCCTGCACCGGGGTCTTGCCATAACTGGGCATAGACTTGAACCGATGCTTTCAGGCGATACTTCAGGGGTGGAACACGGCGTGAGCGCGCGGCAGGATGAAGGACAACCGGCAATTGACACGGCGCGTCAGATTTTGGCCGCACTGATTCGCGCCGGGCTGCGCGACCTGGTGCTTTCCCCGGGCTCACGCAGCGCACCCCTGGCCTACGCCGCAGCCGAGGCGGAAGCCGCCGGACATTTGCGGTTGCACGTACGCATCGACGAGCGTTCTGCAGGCTTCCTGGCGCTGGGGCTGAGCCACGGATCAAAGATTCCCGTCGCGCTGGCCGCCACCTCCGGAACCGCGATCGGGCAGCTGCTGCCGGCCATCATGGAGGCCAACCACACGGCAACGCCGCTGCTGGTGCTCTCCGCCGACCGCCCCGATGAACTACTGGGGACCGGCGCAAGCCAAAGCACCGACCAGAAGACCTTATTCGGCTCCCACGTGCGTGCGGCGTTGAACGTCGCCGCGGGTGCCGACCCGGCACCAGCGCTCGCCCAAGCACTTGCGGCCCTGGCAGGTTCAACCCGGCAGCCTGGTGGCCCGGTGCAGCTGAACCTGCAATTCCGCGACCCGCTGACGCCCGCAGACGCAGACCGCGTCGAGAAGCAGGCCTGGACCGAACTGAGCCCGGGGCGGTGGCACACGGCCACAGCGCCGGCACCCTGGGCCAAACCCGAGGGCCTGGCTACCCGCCGTACCGTCGTGGTCGCCGGCCATGGAGCCGGCGCCGAAGCCCAGATCTTCGCCGAGGCGCTCGGCCTGCCGCTGTTCGCCGAACCATCCTCCAACGCACGCCATTCCACCCAGGCCATCGGCCACTACCGGCCATTGCTTGCCGTGGGGGCGGGGCAGATTGACCGCGTGGTGCTCTTCGGCCGTCCTACGCTCAGCCGCCCGGTGGGGAAGTTATTGGCGAACCGAGCGGTGTCCACCGCGATCTGGCAGCCGGGACCGGTGGCCTGGTATGAACCCGGACGCCGCCGCGAAATGGTGATCAGCGAACCGGAGAAACTGGTCGAATTCGCCGGGAGCGCGCCGGAAGGGTGGATGGCGGCTTGGCGGGACCTCGATGCCCAGGCGCTCGCCGTACGGCAGGGCCTGGCGGACGAAGCGCTGCTCACCGGCCCGGTGGTTGCCGAGGAAATTTGGCGGACGCATTGCGGCCCGCTGCTTTTGGGATCCTCGAATATCGTCCGCGACTTCGACCTAGCCGCAATTCCCGCCGCCGCGGCCGGGGCTAGGGTATTCGCCAACCGTGGGCTTGCCGGGATCGACGGAACGATCTCGACCGCGCTGGGCCTGGCGGTGGCCACCGGTGAACCGACGCTGAGCGTCATGGGAGATATCACCTTCCTGCATGACGCCAGTTCCCTGGCGTGGACCCCGGGGGAAGCGGAGCCGGACCTCGACGTGGTGGTCTATAACGACGGGGGAGGCGCGATCTTCTCCACGCTGGAACACGGGCAGGTAGAGCAGTCAGGACGCTACGCGCAGACGGTCGAGCGGCTCTTCGCCACGCCGCAAAATGCCCGGCTGAAGGCGCTGGCGGCGGCTTATGGATGGCAATACCAACTGGTGGCGACGCGGACCGAGCTGCGCGAGGCGCTGCGGACCCCCAAGGCATGCAAGCTGCGGCTGATCGAAATCGCTGCGAGCAGAGCGGGGCTGCGGGCCGATAGCCTGGAACTCGCCTCGCGCATAGCCGAACTTCGCTGGCCCGCGTAATCCCAAAAAAGCAGGGCATGGAATCAGCGATCGCCGACTCCATGCCCTGCTTTTTGCGGACCATGCCGCCTAGAGGTCTACGTGTGTTGGGTCCAGAACCCGGCGCAGGAAGTCCTGCGTGCGCGGCTGCTGCGGATTGCCGATCACATCCACGGCCTTGCCTTCTTCGACCACGATGCCTCCGTCCATGAACACCACACGGTCGGCAACTTCCTTGGCGAAGCTCATCTCGTGGGTGACCACCAGCATCGTCATGCCGGACTTGGCGAGGTTCTTCATAATCGAAAGAACTTCGCCCACCGTCTCGGGGTCCAAGGCACTGGTTGGCTCGTCGAAGAGCATCAGCGTTGGTTCCATCGAGAGCGCGCGGGCGATCGCCACGCGCTGCTGCTGCCCACCGGAGAGCTGATCCGGGTAGCGTTCGCCGAAATCTCCCAGGCCTACCCGTTCCAGATTGCTCAGGGCGATCTTGCTGGCGTCCTTCTTGTTTCGCTTAAGCACCTTGAGCTGGGCCACCGTGCAGTTCTCCAGCACCGTCAGGTGCGGGAAGAGGTTGAACTGCTGGAAGACCATGCCCACGTTCTGGCGCATCTTATCCAGATTGACCTCCGAATCGGTGGTCTCAAAGCCCGCCACGTGGATGGTTCCGCCGTTGGGCTGTTCGAGCAGATTCACGCAGCGCAGCAAGGTGGACTTGCCGGAACCCGAAGGGCCGATCAAGCAGACCACTTCGCCCGGTTTGACCTCGAGGTCTATTCCCTTGAGCACTTCATTGGAACCGTAGGCCTTGCGCAGCCCGACGATGCTCACGCCTGAAGCTTTGACCGATAGCTCATTATTTGGAGTCGTCATTCTCTGTTCCTAACTATCGCTTGGTCCGCGCCGAGCGGGATTCGAACTTGCGAGCAATCAGGCTCAGCGGAATGGTGATCACCAGGTAGAACAGACCGGCAACGACCAGCGGGGTGATACCTGCATCCAGTGATGAGATGCCGTCACGACCGAATTTGGTCATCTCGTACTGGGTGAAGGCGGCCCCGAGGATGAAGGCCAGCGAGGTGTCCTTGGTCAGCAAGATGATTTCGTTGGTCATCGGAGGGAGCACGATCTTGAATGCCTGCGGGATCACGATGGTGACCATTGCGCGCCAGGCGGGCATGCCCAGCGAACGGGCGGCCTCGGTCTGGCCCTTGGGCACAGCCTGCAAACCTGCACGCAGGGTCTCCGCGATGTAGGCGGAGGAGACCAGACCCAAGGCGAACATGATGTTCACCGGTTGTGGCCAGTTGGTTCCAAAGGCCTGAGGCAAACCGAAGCCGAAGGCCAGGAGCACCAGGATGGCGGGAATGCCGCGGAAGAACTCGATGAATGCGGTTGCGAACCACCGGTACGGTGCGAACGAGGCCATCTTCATCAGTGCCAGCAGCAAACCCAGGACCAGGCCGAAGGCGAAGGAAATCACCGTGTAGAACACGGTGTTTCGCAAGCCAATCAGGATCATGTCTGGGAACATCGGTCCCAATTTTTCGAAGGAGAAGAACGCATAGCGTGCCTTCTCCCAGTCCACGGCAAACAGAATCGCGATGACCGCGATCACGAAGATCACGATCTGGATGGTCTTGCTCATGCGGGCACGCTGACTTGTAGTCATTGCCATGCTTGCAAACCTCTCGTAAAGGTAAGGGGAGCCGAGGCGAGGACTTTTTGAGTCTCGCCTCGACTCCGCCTGGTGTTCATTCGTTCAGCGATGCAGAATTACTTCTCGCCGAACCACTTCACGGTCAGTTCTTCCATGGTGCCGGCATCGGTCAGACGCTTCAGGGTGCCATTGACCAGCTCGAGGGTTTCGGCTTGTTCCTTTGGTACCGCAATACCTAGCTGCTCACCGGTCTTGAAGTCAGCGACCACCTTGAAGCCTGGCTTGTCCTTGATGGTGTAGCCAAGCACCGACTGGTTGCCCAGCAATGCGTCGACCTGGCCAGCAAGAAGCGCCTGGGTCTGCAGGCCGGCATCTTCGTAGCCGATGGTGTTGTTCAGCCCCTGCTCCTTGGCGTACTTCTCGCCGGTGGTCGCCTGCTGCACGCCGACCTTCTTGCCCTTCGCGGACTCCAGATCGGTGACTCCCGAACCTTCGGCCGCAATCAGCACCAGATCATCGTCCATGTAAGGGGTGGAGAAATCCATCTTGGCTGCACGTTCCTCGGTGATGGAGACCGAGGAGATCGCGATATCGCACTGCACGCTGAACAGGCCCGACTCGATCGAGTCGAAGCTGGCATCGATGACATTCAGATCGAGCTCGGCATCCTTGGCGATTTCGGCGGCGATGTCCATGTCGAAGCCGACATTCTTTCCGTCCTGGACAAATTCGAAAGGCTCGTAGGGGATATCTGAGCAAAAGGTGAGCTTGCCGGCGTTGACCGGGAATCCACTGTCTTCGGACTCATCGGAAGTCCCCGAACCGCAGGCGGTGAGGGCCAAGAGGGCCACCGAGGAAACGGCGAGAGTTGAAACGAAGCGTTTCTTGAGAGGACGCATAGGATCAGAACCTACTTTCGGTAATGCGAGTGGATCATTGCGTAGGAACAATCATAACCACGGACGCACTAGACCGAGACTTCCATCACACATGACGCGCAAAGCATCAGCTTTGCTTATGCTCAGATTCGGCTCATCGGCCGCTGGGTTCTATTCCGCGCGCAGGGCCTGGCGCATCGGACGCATCTTGGCCCAGGACTCGGCCAGCTCGGCTACCGGTTCGGAGCCGGGCACAATGCCGCATCCTGCGTAGAGCCGCATGAGATTCTCGGCTTCGAGCATTCCTCCGCGCAGTGCGATGCCAAATTCGCCATCCCCGCGGCTGTCCACCCAGCCCACCGGTCCGGCATAGGGGCCGCGGTCCATGCCTTCCAATTCGCGCAGCAATACTCCGGCAGGCTTCGTCGGGGTGCCGCATACGGCGGCGGTCGGGTGGAAAATCTGCGCAACATCCAGTGCCGAGGGGAGCTGGCCCTCGGCGTCGGCGCGCAATTCGGCGCGGACGTCGCTTGCCAGATGCCAGACATTGGGAAGCGCGAGGATAAACGGTTCCTCGGGCGACTGCATGCCATGGGAAATCGGGTTCAAGGATTCGGTCAGCGAGTCGATAGCCAACTGGTGTTCGTGGCGCTGCTTGGGATCCTCGAAGAGTTTTTCCTGCGCGTAGCCCGGCGCATTGGCGCCTTCGGTGGCCCGGTCCAGGGTACCGGCCAGCACGCGAGCCTCGGCAAGTCCGTTGGTGACGCGCACCAGCATCTCCGGAGTCGCGCCAACCAATCCATCAACGGCGTAGGTCCAGCAATTCTCATATTGTTCGGTCAAGATGCGCAGCACCGAGGCCAGGTCGATCGGCTTGGTGCTCCGAGCCAGGATGTCGCGCGCCAGCACCAGTTTGGAAATGCCGCGCTCTTCGAACTGTCCCAGCGCCGCCGTCACGGCTTCCAGATAGGATCCCGCGGTGAGCTGGCCGGTGGTGAGCTCGATTTCCCCCGGATCCTGGGCGGGAATTGCCGAACTCGCGAGCTTTTCCTCGGCCAATCGCAGGGCGTCGGCAAATTTCATCCCTTCGAGCTTCTTCGCCGGTCCGGTGATCGTGATCCATGCCTGCTCCCCGTCCTTGCCCAGGACCACCTCAGGGATGACCAGCCGTGAGGCGAAGGTGCTGGTGAAGGAGAAAGCGAACGAACCGAAGGCGACCAGGCCGCTGCCGGGACGGGCAATCGGGTCGGTGATCTGCGCCAGCTTGATGATTTGGGCAAACCATCCCCGGGCCTGTGCGAAACGCTCTTCGCCCTGCGTGTGGATCTGGGCGGCGACGCCGAATCCAACGAGGCCATTTCCGTTGCGCGTCCAAACCATGGCGTGGTGGCGGAGGGAATCGGAAATTAATGACTGCGCGGCATCTTTGAAATCGAAGGTGACACTGGTCAGGGCCGGTGTCGTTGATTGATGCGCGCTGGCGGCGAGAGCGGTCGAATCGGCAGACATGATAAGGCTAAGCCTACCGCGCAACAGGCTGGACGGTCGCGTGGAGGTGTTGCTGCTCACCCATGTGAGATGCGCCGGGTCTGTTCCTCCGGGCCCGCGCCAACCGGTAAACTCGGGGGCGAATACAGTTCGGGTACTTCGACTGTCATTGACGGTGGTTGCGGAGCGCCCGAAGACGTTGACTGGTAAGCATCGGCTAGAGTGAAGTTTGCGTGCATTTGGCATGCATGGAGTCTTCGCACTCTGCGATGACCAACCCGATGAAAGATAAGTAAGCCGTAAAACAGTGACTGATTCCAAGAGCAACTGGACCGCAGCCGGGCACGACGTGTCCGACTCGATTGAGCTGAATCCTGAAACCGCGGTACTCGCTGCGGCCCTCAATCTTCCCTCGGGCTTCGCGCTGATCGCCGAGGACCCGGAGTATGGTCCCGCCATCTCCACCGGCATGGCCAAGGTTGAGAAGCTGCTGCGCGACGCGATCGCCAACTCCGACCCGCTGATAGATGCCACCAGCCGCCACCTTGTGGAGGCCGGCGGCAAACGTGTGCGCCCCCTGCTGGTGCTGCTCACGGCGCTGCTCGGCGAGGGCATCAACGACGAGGTCATCAAGGCCGCCGCTATCGTTGAGTTAACCCACCTGGCTACGCTGTACCACGATGACGTGATGGACTCAGCTCCCATGCGTCGCGGTGCACCGACCGCCCATGAGGTCTGGGGAAATTCTGTCGCCATCCTGGCCGGAGACCTGATCTTCGCCCGTGCGTCGGTCTTTGGCGCCGAGCTCGGTACCGAGGCGGTGAATTGGCAGGCGCGCACCTTCGAGAGGCTGTGCCTCGGCCAGCTGCACGAGTCAATCGGCCCGCGCGAAAGCGAAGACGCGATTGCCCATCACATTCAGGTGATCAGCGACAAGACCGCTTCCCTGCTGGCAACCTCCGGGGCCTATGGCGCCAACTTCGGCGGCTGCCCGCAATTTATCGATGTGCTGCGCGAGTACGGTGAAAAGGTTGGTGTCGCCTTCCAGGTTGCCGACGACGTGATTGATATTGCGTCCAAGGAAGCCGAATCGGGCAAGACTCCCGGCACGGACTTGCGCGAAGGCGTGCCGACGCTGCCAATCTTGCTGCTGCGCCAAGCAGCCGAGCACGGCGACGAAGCGGCGCAGGCGGCCGTAGCACTGGTCGAGGCGGACTTGAGCACCGATGAGGCGCTGGCGGTCGCCGTCGCGGCGGTCGCCGCGCACCCGGCCACCACCGAAGCATGGAAAGTCGCCCGCCGCTGGGCGGACGACGCCATTGCCGTACTTGCGCCACTGCCCGAGGGAACCATCAAGCAGGCGCTGATTTCCTTCGCCGATGCGGTCGTGACCCGCGAGGCCTAGTTCTACGCACCAAAGCGCTGCTTGCGATCTCAATCGGGATCGCAAGCAGCGCTTTGTTTTAATCTGCTAGGGCGCTGCCGGTTTTTTCGCGGCGAGCAATTGCAGGAAGAAGCAAAATGCGAGACCGAAGAACGGGGTGAGCAGCAGCGGTTCGCTAATCCCCGAGAGCTTAGCGGACAGCGCCACAGCCAACGACCCAAGAGTGATCACCAAGCACGCAAGCCGAGAAACCTTCGGAGTATTGAGCATGCCTGCGGTCGCCGCGGAAGCCAGAATAATCCACGCTATGATTAGCCAGTTCTGTGCCGCGCTGGGTGTCGCTTGAGTCATGCTCCAGAGCACGGCGCAGGAAACGAAGACCGCGAGAACGGCCAGGATCGTGGGTTTATGCGTGTCTTTACTGCGTTGCACCATCACCATCACCAAAGAGCGTAGCCGGTTTGTTCCCATAACCGTAGCCGGTGCAGGGCGCTTGGTGAAGGGGTGAAACGCAATCCTCACTCAGCGAATGATTTCCGCCTGCTGAAGTCGGTTTGGGTGCTCGGGCGAGCATAGCGCCGCGCGCAGCTCCCTGGCCTTCTGCGCCCGTTCGTCGACCGGGACGCGGTGGCGCAGCTGGCGGTACAGCTCGTCGTCTGCATAGCGCGGGAACACATGCTGGTGATAGTGCCAGACATGCTGATTGCCCGCAGGCTCGTTGTGCTGGCGGGTGCTGGTTCCTTCCGGATTCCACGCCAATTTCATCGCCAGGGCGACGCGCTTGGTCTCCCGCATGATGGCAGCGCCGGTTCGCTCGTCCAGGTCGTAGAGCGCTTCCAAATGCGCGGTGGGAATGATCATCACATGACCGCCGTAGTTCCCGAATCCGTCGCAGGCCATGATCGCGGCAACCAATTCGGTCTGATAAATCAGATCGCTCGGCGCGCAGAGGTTGCCTTCGCTAAATGGCTGCTCGTTGACAAGCTCGCAAAAAGGGCAGCGATATCCTGCTGGTTCATGGGAACTATGCAGCACTAGTCATCCAGTTCGGCGGCTAGTTCTTCGAAGACCCAGCTGAACAGGTCCAAGGTGAATTCGCTGAAGGTTCCTTCTTCGCTGACCCAGGTTCCCTTGGCATTATTGCGGCGGTATACGATCGGATCCGGCACGTCGAGCTGGGAGGCTTTAAAGCCCCACACGTATTTCTCTTCTTCGTCTTCGAGGAACAACAGGTAATCCCCGTCGATTTCCAGCTCTTCGGGGTCGAAGAAGAAATGGTAGGCCTCGGTGAAGTCCTCGTTATTGCCGACCGCGAGGTAGAACTCTTCGAGCACGAAAGGAATGGAAACCCCCGATTGGGCCAGCCCCTCGGCCAATTCTTCGGCGGTCAATCCGTCAGCTTCATTCCACTGGTCCTCAAGGTACTTGGGGACGAGGGAACGGAACTTTTCAAGAAACATGTCAGCCATGTCTTTATCCTATCGAGAATTAGCCCAGTTCAAGTGCGCTCAACGCGATCCACAGCTGCACGCGATCGCTGGTGACGTTCGGGTCGTACCCGGTGAGTTCAGAGATCTGCTGCATGCGATAGCGCACGGTATTGCGGTGCAAGCCCAGTGATTCCGCGACGGCGCCTACCGAGCCGTCGCGATTGAGGTATTCGCGCAGCGTCCGTTCAAGGTCGGAATCGTGAGTTGCATCAAATTTGCGAATCGGTCCCAAGGCTTCCTCGGCCAGGTCCTGCAAGGGAACATCTCGGGCGGCGAGCAACAGCGAGGTCAGCGACAACTTATTGGGCACGTTGACGCGGTCACCATGGCGCAAGGCTTCGAGAGCTTCAAAATAGCTCCACCGGATGCCCGAGGTATTCGGGTAGCGCCCGCCATATCCCACCCGTGCGGTGATACCCGCGTCATTCAGGTAGGCATCAAGTCGTCGAATCGAATGCTGCAGCTGGTTGTGTGCCACGATAATCGCCAGGCGGTCCTCGACGATTACGGAAACCTGTGAGCTCAGTTCGGCCGGCAAGGGCAGCGCCGGCAAGCGTTCGGGGTGCGTCGCGGCCTGAATCAAGATCACCGCATGCTCGCGCTTCGGATTGAGCCCCAGCGCGCCGATTCTGACCGTCGCATCATCCCCGGCCAGCGTGCCGGCGGCCAGGTCCGCTAGCACCTGGCCGTTGGCTTGGCGTTCCGAGGCGAGCAGCCGGGCGTTGTTGGCAACCTCAAGTCCGATCAGCGACTGCGCGTATTCGATCAGAGGATCTGGCGCGTACGGCTGCGCTAGGTGCAGAATGCATTTGTCGCGGATGCCGGTGGCCACCGGCAGGCTATTCCAATCGCGTTGCTCGTCGTAGTTGCCGCTGATGCTTTCGCCATAAAGAGTCAACGCCACGTCGGTCTTCAATATCCGGGCGAGTTCATCGAGCATGGTGTCCAGATCGGAGGACAGCAATGCGCGGGTCAGCCGCTGGTGCGAGCGCAGCAGGCGTTCGAGCCGCTGCAGGTGGTCCGCGTTCAGCGCCTCGGCGATGATGCGAGTGATTGCGGCAAAGGGAATCTGATAGGGAACCTCGAAGACCGGGAGGCCGACCTCATTTGCTGTCTGCAGGATTGAGGCTGGGACATTTTTGTGGCCCAAGCCGGTGCCGAAGCCCAAGGCCACGACGTCATTCTGCGCGAGGGTCTTGACGAATTCTCGTTGGCTGGCCGTCGTCTTCTGCCGGACCCCCGTGGTGAGCACGATTTCCCGGCCGGTGAGGAAGTCTGCCGGATTGAGAAGTTCGGTGACCGCGCCCCAGGTGATTGCGGTGTCATTGGCTGCCGAATGATCGTTGAGCGGACGAAGATCCAGCTCGTCAAGGGCCAATAGGGCGCGTAGTGTGATTGCCATACGGCAATTCTATGGTGCCGCGCAAAAGTTCCCGAAAAACCCAGTTGTTCAGATTATGGACAATTTTCTTGGAGAATTGCCCATAATGTGAACCATTTGCGCTAGTTTAGTGCCATGAGCACTCCATCTTTGAAAAAGGGCGCTCCACTCGCTGAAGGCAAGCGCGAGACGTTCTCGTCGCGCAAGCTTTTTATTCTCTCGGCGATTGGTTCAGCCGTTGGTCTGGGAAACATCTGGCGTTTCCCCTATGTCGCCTACGAGAACGGTGGCGGCGCGTTCCTGATTCCCTACCTCGTCGCAATTCTCTGCGCCGGTATTCCACTGCTATTCCTGGACTATTCGATCGGCCACCGCTACCGGGGGTCGGCCCCGCTGGCATACCGCCGCGCGAGCCGCAAGGCCGAGGTGCTTGGCTGGTGGCAGGTATTGATCTGCTTCATTATCGCCATCTACTACGCGGCCATCATCGCGTGGGCAGCCATGTACTGCTGGTTCTCCCTGACGAAGGCCTGGGGCGATGACGCCGCGACCTTCTTCATGGAGGGCTTCCTCCAGGTCGCGCCGGAAGCCGGTGTCTCAATGGATATCGTGGGCGGGGTCTTCGGGCCAATGCTCGGCGTCTGGCTGGTAGCCATCATCATTATGGTTGCCGGTGTCAACAAGGGCATTTCACGTGCCAACGGCTTCATTATGCCGCTGCTCATCGTGATGTTCTTGATCCTTGTCGTCCAGTCGGTCTTCCTGCCCGGAGCAGTCGATGGCCTGAACGCCTTCTTCACTCCGAACTTCGAAGCGCTGTCGAACCCAGGGGTGTGGGCTGCGGCCTTCGGCCACATCTTCTTCTCCCTGTCTATCGCCTTCGGCATCATGGTCACCTACTCCTCGTACATGAGGCGCAAGAGCGACCTGACCGGTTCGGGCTACGTGGTGGCCTTCGCCAACTCCAGCTTCGAACTGCTTGCCGGCATTGGTGTTTTCGCGGCGCTGGGCTTCATGGCCTACAACGCGAACTCTGCGGTTTCCGATGTGGCCGCCAGCGGTATCGGCTTGGCCTTCATCGCCTTCCCAACCATCGTCTCCGCCGCGCCATTCGGCTCGGTCATCGGCGTGCTGTTCTTCGGTTCGCTGGTCTTTGCGGGGATTACCTCGTTGATCTCGATCCTTGAAGTCATCGTGGCGGCGTTCCAAGACAAGCTGGGCTGGAACCGCAAGGCCGCCACCTTGGTGGTGACCCTTCCGGTGGCGCTGATCTCGATGATTCTGTTCCCGACCACGACCGGGCTGTACCTGCTGGATACCATGGACGCATTCGTGAACCAGTTCGGCATTCTCGCCTGTGCCTTGGTGCTGATCATTGTCTTCGGCGCTGGCCTGGGCATGCTGCCGCGTCTGGCCAAGCACCTGAACCGCCACAGCTCCATCAAGCTGGGCACCGCGTGGATGGTTCTCGTCGGTGGTGTCGGCCCGGCGGCGCTTGGCTACATGCTGATCAACGAGATCCAGACCAAGATTTCCGAGCCGTATTCCGGCTACCCGGTCTGGTTCAACGGCATCTTCGGCTGGGGCATGGCAGGCGCACTGATCGTCGGTGCCGTGCTGCTCTCGCTCGTTCCATGGAGCAAGAAATCGAAACTGAATGATCCCGAATTTGCGGAACATCAGAAAAAAGTCGAGGCAGAAGAATTGCCCGATCCAGTCGGAAAGGAGTACTAGCCATGAGCGGCATTGCAATCACCTTCATGATCATCGCCATGTTGACCATTTGGGGCGGCCTGGCGATCAGCCTAGTGAATCTCTCGCGCAATCCGGAAAAGCACGATGACGATGTCGAGCCGGCCACCACTGGCAACGAATAACCACTAGGTCACTGCCTAAAGAACTAAGCCTCCTCCTTTTCGGATATGTGTCCGGAAGGGAGGAGGCTTTTTCTCTGTGCAAGTGCACTGTGAATATGGTTCATTATTGTGCTGGTACGGGTAGAGCAATATGCCGCACGGCCATATTCTTCTAGATAGAGTCATTCCGGCATCAAGGACCGGCAATATTTTTCGAAAGGAAACACGGTGGACGTTACTTACCGCATTGAGCAGAAACGCCAGATTATTGGTGCCTTCCCAGGACCAAAGTCCCAAGCATTGAGCGCCCGCCGTGCCAAGGCGGTCGCCGCCGGCGTGGCCTCCAGCCTGCCGGTCTACGCTGCCGATGTCGATGGCGGAATCATCGTCGACGTAGACGGCAACCAGCTCATTGATCTCGGCTCCGGCATCGCGGTCACCTCCGTAGGCGCTTCCAACCCTGCGGTGGCCAAGGCCGTCGCCGAGCAGGCGGCTCGGTTCACCCACACCTGCTTCATGGTGGCCCCTTATGAGAACTACATCGAGCTGGCCGAGAAGCTTGCGGCGATCACTCCGGGCAACTTCGAGAAGCGCGCGGTATTCTTCAACTCCGGGGCCGAAGCGGTAGAAAACGCGATCAAGGTCGCTCGCGTGGCTACCGGCCGCCAGGCGGTAGTCGCCTTCGACCACGCCTACCACGGCCGCACCAACCTCACCATGGGCCTGACCGCCAAGGCGGCACCATACAAGCGCGGCTTCGGTCCGCTGGCACCGGAGATCTACCGGATGCCAATGAGCTACCCCTACCGGGAAGAGAACCCTAACATCTCCGGCAAGGAAGCAGCCGAGCGCGCGATCCTGGCCATGGAGAAGCAGATCGGCGGCGACCAGATCGCCGCGATCATCATCGAACCAATCCAGGGCGAGGGCGGCTTCATTGTCCCGGCCACCGGCTTCTTGCCGCGCCTGGTCGAGTGGGCCAAGGAAAACGGCATCGTCTTCGTTGCCGATGAAGTCCAGGCCGGATTTGCCCGCGCGGGCGCGTGGTTTGCTTCCCAAATCGAAGGGATCGAACCCGATCTGGTGACCGTGGCCAAGGGCATTGCCGGCGGCATGCCCTTGTCGGGACTCATCGGGCGCGCAGAATTGCTCGATTCGGTGCACGGCGGCGGACTCGGCGGAACCTACGGCGGCAACCCGGTTGCCGTAGCCGCGGCGCTGGAGAGCATCAAGTTCATGGAAGAGCAGGATCTGGCCGGGCGTGCCCGCGAGATCGAAAAGCAGTTCTTCGCCCGCTTCGAAGCCCTGCAAAAGGATGTTCCGGCGCTGGGCGACGTCCGCGGCCGCGGCGCGATGGTTGCCCTCGAACTGGTCAAGGCCGGCGGCAAGGAACCAGACGCGGAACTGACCAAGAAGGTCGCCGCCGAGTGCCTGGCCCAAGGTGTGCTAATCCTCACCTGCGGCACCTACGGCAATGTGGTGCGCCTGTTGCCTCCGCTGGTCATCGGAGACGCGCTGCTGAGCGAAGCCTTTGATGTCCTGGAGGCAGCGATTCGCAAGCACGCGTAACTCGCTCAAACTCAAGTGGCCTGGTTCCAATAAACCAGGCCACTTGTGCGTTAACTAACCTGTTTTGGTTCTGGGTCGCGCCCGGTCCGCGGCGTGCGAACCATGTCGAGAATGATCAGCACAACCGCCGTCCAGACCAGCCCGAACCCGATCCAGCGCTCCACCGGCATCGATTCGCCGAAAACCAGCAGGCCGAGGATGAACTGCATGATCGGAGCCAGGAACTGCAAGGAGCCCAGGGTGCTCAGCGGCAGGCGGCGTGCGGCCCCGCCGAAAAGCAGCAGGGGCACGGCCGTGATGATGCCACTGGCGGCCAACAGGGCCAGCATCGGCAGTTCGACCCCGGTGAAGACCGAGGAGCCTTGGCTCGACGTCCAGAGCAGGAAGACGCCGGCCAGGGGCGCCAGGATCAGAGTTTCCATGGTCAGCGCCCCAAGGGCGGTGCCGCTTTTCCCTACCTGGCTCTTGACCAGTCCGTAGAAGCCGAAGGAAAACGCCAAGCCCAGTGAGATCCATGGGACTCGGCCGAGGCCGAAGGTCAGAACCAGCACCGCAATCGTGGCCACGGCCAAGGCGGCCCATTGCAGCCGGCTCAGTCTTTCCTTCAGGACAAGCACGCCGAGCACGATGGCGACGATGGGATTGATGAAATAGCCCAGCGACGCCTCAAGGACATGGCCGGTGAGTACCGCCACGGCATAGAGCGTCCAGTTCACCGCGATCAGCACGCTGGCGAGTGCCAGACGGCTCACCGTCTGGCGATTTCTGAACATGCTGAGGAACAAGCGAATCTGCTTGGTCACGAATAGCAGCAGGGCGCAGAAAACCAGCGAGAAGACGATGCGCACGGCGACGAATTCGAAGGCGGAGATTTCCGGCAGCAAAAGGAAGTACAGGGGGAGCAGCCCCCAGACCAAATATGCGGTCGTGCCTTGGATCAGGCCAAGGGAATGTTCGGAGCGAACTGGTTTAGTGCTTCCGGAACTCATCAGTTAATCGTTTCCACTTCCACCGAGCCACCACGGGCCGCAGGCGGCGCCGTGGATCAGAGCATTGTCAGTCGATCGTATGCCCAAGGGCCGGGTACGGCCGCACAAGGTGATGGTAGTCACGCCGCGGCTCAGGCGGGGATTAAATCACACCGGCGGGGCGCACCGTGATCCAGCTCGCACCAGGGGAGAGGACTCCGGCGGGGAACAAACACGCCGACTTGCTCGTTCAAATACACTAGAGAGAACCGCAATGGGATTTCGAACATGGGGAGTGGACCCAAGGTGCATCAACACAACAATGGCTTCAAAACCGCGCTTTTGCTCGGTGGAATGTTTGCCCTCCTGCTGGCGCTCGGATCGCTGATTTCCTTCGGCAGCGGAAACGGCTCATTCATCTGGATCTTTGCCCTGATCGGCGTGGGCACCACCGCCTATGGCTACTGGAACAGCGACAAGATCGCCCTGCGCTCGATGCATGCCTACCCCGTCACCGAGGCGGATCAGCCAGCCATGTACCGCATCGTTCGCGAGCTGTCGATTAATGCCCAGCAGCCGATGCCTAGGCTCTACGTGTCCCCGACTACCTCGCCCAATGCCTTCGCGACCGGGCGCAACCCGCAGAACGCCGCGGTGTGCTGCACCGAGGGGATCTTGCAGCTGCTCGACGAGCGCGAGCTGCGCGGAGTGCTGGGCCACGAACTGATGCATGTGTACAACCGCGACATCCTCACCTCGTCGGTGGCGGCGGCCGTGGCCGGCGTGATCACCTCCGTCGCCCAATTCATGCTGTTCTTCGGCGGACGGGACAACCGCAACGTCAATCCGATTGCACTGATCGCGATGTCCTTGCTGGCACCGCTGGCCGCCTCGCTCATCCAGATGGCTGTGAGCCGAACCCGCGAGTTCGATGCGGACGAAGACGGCGCCAAACTCACTGGCGATCCGCTGGCGCTGGCCAGCGCCTTGCGCCGGCTTGAATCCGGGATCAGCGCCGCCCCGCTGGCCGCGCAAGACCAGAAGCTGGTGAACAGCTCGCATCTGATGATCGCGAACCCCTTCGGCTCGCGCCTGAAGCAAATGTTCTCGACTCACCCCGCCATGGACGACCGAGTCGCCCGGTTGGAAGCGATGGCCCGCGGCCACTAGCACTTCGACAGAAAATTCACCATGCAATGACAAAGCCGTTGCCAACGAACAGTTGGCAACGGCTTTGTCATTGGCACTCGGGCTGGTTCCTAGCGGAAGTTCACGAACTGGAGGTCGGCTTCCTCGAAGCCGCGCAGCAGCGTCATGGTCTCCTGCAGGTCGTCGCGGGACTTGGAGGAAACACGCAGCTCATCACCCTGAATGGTGGACTTGACGCCCTTCGGCGCTTCGTCGCGAATGAGCTTATTGATCTTCTTGGCAACGTCCTGGGCGATGCCCTCGACGATGGAGGCCTCGATGCGGTATTCCTTGCCCGAGGCATAGGGCTCGCCGGCGTCCAAGGACTTCAGCGAGATGTTGCGCTTGACCAGCTTGGACTGGAAGATGTCCAGCACAGCCTTGACGCGCTCCTCGGCGTTGGCCTTCATTAGGATCTTCTCGCCGCTGTAGTCGATCTCGGCACCGACGCCCTTGAAGTCGTATCGCTGCACGATTTCTTTCTGGGCCTGGTGCAGTGCGTTGGCGACTTCTTGGCTGTCTACCTTGCTGACGACATCAAAAGTGGAATCGCTAGCCATGTGATTTCTCCTTGGTGTTCTACGGGTCCAATTCGCTTCATAGCCTACCGGTTTAGCAGCGCGAATTTGGGCTGTGATCAGGCTTACATCAAAAATGCGCCTCCCGATTTCACAACTCCCCGAAACTCCTGTAGAGTTATTTCTCGTTCCGACGTGAACAAACGGGGCAGATTACCCGAGTGGCCAAAGGGGGCTGACTGTAAATCAGCTGGCAACGCCTTCACTGGTTCGAATCCAGTATCTGCCACAAATGACTCCCAGATCTTAGGATCTGGGAGTTTTTTGCATCCCCGGAAAAATACGCAAAAATCCCGATATTCCGGGTTTCCTCACTGCGCAAAATGTCTCTCAGCTACGTACTTGTGACCGAATTCGGCTACCGTGTAAGCATGGCAACTAAAAATGTGAGCGAAGCAGAATTCGCCCAGCTGATTGAAGACAATGACATTGTGCTCGTTGATTTTTGGGCAGCGTGGTGCGGTCCTTGCCGTCAGTTCGCGCCGGTTTATGAGCAAACTTCGGAAAAGTTCCCTGATGTTGTGTTCTCGAAGGTGGACACCGAAGCCGAACAGGGTTTGGCCCGCGCTGCCAATGTCACGTCGATTCCGACCGTGATGGCATTCCGCGAAAAGGTCCTGGTTTTCTCTCAGCCTGGTGTGCTGAATGCGGCCCAGCTCGAAGATCTAGTCACCGCAGTGAAGGGCATCGACATGTCCGAGGTGCACGCACAGATCGCCGAGGAAGGCGCGCAGGCGGAATAGTACAAAAGCTATCTGGCAACTAAAGCTTCGGGCTGCTAACGACCTCGATGATCCAACGGGGCATAGCGTGGCCCGAAGCTTTGCTTTTTCTGGCCGGAAAGCAGCAGCAGCCGAATCACGCGCTGGCGCTGTGGGGCAAAAGGCGACAACAGCTCAAGCATTGTCGAATCCTTGACGCGACGTCCGGTCAGCATCTGTCCAACAAACCCCGCCAGATGATAGTCGCCGACCGAAATGTGGTCGGGGGAGCCGTGGGAACGCTGCAAGGTTTCGGCAACCGTCCAAGGTCCGATGCCGGGCATGGCCAGCAACGCAGCTTCCAGAGTGCCCGCGCCGCTAGCCTGCGGCTTCTTCTCACCCAGTTCGAAGGCGGCCCACCATTCCAATCGGCTCGCGGCGAACGCTAGCCTGCTCAGCGTCTGCGCCCGCTGATCCTCAACCCGGGCGCTTTGCCAATCCCAGCGTTTGAGCGAAGCGATTTGTTCCGGGCGCGGAAAAAGCCGCAGCCCCTCGGGCGCCGGGCCGGGTGCGGTTCTTCCATGGTGCCGGATCAGCCAGCGCCAAGCATGATTTGCTTCGATCCCGGTGACGCGTTGTTCCAGCACCGCACCGGCGGCATGCTCGAAGATCCGGTGGGTCCGCGGCAGCACCATATCCCGATGATCCCTGCGCTGGCGCTGCACTAGTTCGGGCAGGGTGGCGAAGAAATCTGGCTCATCGAAGCGCGCCCAATCGTCCTGGCTGCCCAAGAGCTCCGGCGCGTATTCGATGGCCCACCGCGCACCCGGTCCCCACGCGTCGAACCGAGCGACGCCATTAATCGACGGTTTAAACATGTGCAGCGTCGCATCGCCCTGCGGCGTCGCAAAGGCCAACCAGGCCTCCGTGGCCGACAGCCGGATGGTCGGGTCGCCGAGGCCGCGACGCAGAATCCCCAAGGACTTCGGCAAATTGACCGGACGCTGCGGGTCGTAGGTGCTGCTGGTCGCCGCGGTGTGCACGCTCTGTACCTCTTCCCCTGTTCGGGCCTCTCGCTAACATTTCGCGCCAGCGATGGCTACTGGATGACGCTAAGCTACGAGTGGCCACGACATGTGTGTCATCCGCCGGTAAAGTTCTTGACATGAAGTATGCGTCTACAGTTCTAGATCTGATTGGCAACACGCCACTTGTCAAACTCAATCGCGTGACCGACGGTATCAAAGCCACCGTGCTGGTCAAGCTCGAATACCTGAATCCGGGCGGATCCATCAAGGATCGCATCTCCCTGAAAATGGTTGAGCGTGCGGAGCAAAGCGGCGAGTTGAAGGCCGGCGGAACTATTGTCGAACCTACCAGTGGCAACACCGGTGTCGGGCTGGCGATGGTCGGACAGCTGAAGGGCTACAACACCATTTTCGTCACCCCGGACAAGGTCGGCGAGGAAAAGCGCGACGTGCTGCGCGCTTATGGAGCCGAAGTCGTCGTGACGCCAACGGCAGTAGCCCCGGAATCCCCTGAGTCCTACTACGGTGTCTCGGATCGCCTGGTCCGCGAGATCGAGGGCGCATACAAGCCAGACCAGTTCTCCAATCCCGGAGCCCCGGAAAGCCACTTCGAGACGACCGGCCCGGAAATCTGGAACGATACCGACGGCAAGCTCACCCACGTGGTGATCGGTGCGGGCACCGGCGGCACCATCACCGGTACCGGACGCTACCTCAAGAAGATTTCCGCCGATCGTGCCGCTGGTCCGGTCAAGGTCATCGCCGCGGACCCGGACGGTTCGGTCTACTCCGGCGGCACCGGCCGCCCGTTCTTCGTCGAAGGCGTCGGCGAGGATATGTGGCCGGGCAACTACGATCCTGCGGTGCCCGATGCTGTCGAGGCGGTCAAGGATGCCGACTCCTTCGAGATGACTCGCCGGCTGGCTCGCGAGGAGGGACTGCTGCTGGGCGGTTCATCCGGGATGGCCATCGTGGCGGCGCTGCGCGTGGCCAAGGACCTGAGCGAAGACGACGTCGTGGTGGTCATCGCACCCGATGGCGGCCGCGGCTACCTGGCGAAGATCTTCAATGACTCCTGGATGCTCACCCAGGGTTTCACCGGCGAGGCGGACTCCGAGCTGGTGGGCATAGCCCGCGCGCTGGCTACTCAGCCGCAGCCGACCGTGGCACCCGAGACCACCCTGGCCCAGGCCGCCGCGGCGCTGCGCGAGTCCGGTGCCGAAGCGCTGGTCGTGGCCACCGTCCAGCTGCCCGCCCGGATCGGCGAAATCCGCGGGGTCATCGGCGCGGCGGCCATCACCGACGCGCTCCTGGCCGGCGCCGCGGCCACCAGCGAGCTGGCAGAGCTCGAGCAGCTGGCCATCCCGCTGCTCGGTGTGGGTGAAGATCTCGCCCGTGCCCAAGAAATGCTGGCCGTGCACCCGGCGGTTCTGCTGACGCACGGCGGAGACGTTGTCGCCGCGCTATCGGCGTCGGACCTGCTGGCCTACGTCACCCGCTAAAGAATTCCACCTCAAGGACAGGAACGTCATGACCGAAAATACCCAAGGATCAAATACTCGTTTCGTACACGCCGGGCAGGAATTTGAACCGGTGACCGGCGCGGTTGTTCCGCCGCTGCACTTCTCCTCGACCTATGCGCAGGAAGCGATCGGCAAATTGCGCAACGGCTATGAATATGGCCGCGGCACCAACCCAACCCGTGATTCGCTCCAGGCGCAGCTGGCCGGAGCCGAATTCGGCAAGCACGCCTTTTCCTTCAGCTCGGGCCTGGCGGCCGAGGACTCCTTGATCCGCGCGATCCTGCGCCCGGGGGACCACATCGTATTGGGCAACGACGCCTACGGTGGAACCTTCCGCCTGATCGACCGCGTGCTCGGCGCCTGGGGCATTGGCAACACCCCGGTGGACATGGCCGACGAGCAGGCCTTGACCGCCGCGATCGAAAAGAGCAAGGCGAAGCTGGTCTGGGTCGAGACCCCGTCGAACCCGATGATGAAGATCACCGATATCTCCCGGGTCGCGCAGATCGCCCACGCGGCTGGCGCGCTGCTGGTTGTCGACAACACCTTCGCCAGCCCCTTCCTGCAGCAGCCGCTGACCCACGGTGCGGATATCGTCGTCCATTCCACCACCAAGTACATCGGCGGGCACTCAGATGTTGTTGGCGGCGCGATCATCGTGAACGACGACGAGCTGGCCGAGAAGATCGGTTTCATCCAGTTCGCCGTGGGCGCCGTATCAGGCCCGATGGACGCATTCCTGACCACCCGCGGTTTGAAGACCCTGGGCGTGCGCATGCGCACCCATAGCGAGAATGCGGCCCAGGTCGCTGCCTGGCTGCGCGAACGCAAGGAAGTGGAGCGCGTGCTCTACCCGGGCTTCGCCGATCACGCCGGCCATGAGATCGCCAAGAAGCAGATGAGCGGTTTTGGCGGCATGGTGTCGGTGCAGTTCGCCGGCGGCGAGGCCGCCGCGCGGAAGATTGCCGAAAGCACGAAGCTCTTCACCCTGGCCGAGTCGCTCGGCGGCATCGAATCGCTGATGAACTACCCATCGGAGATGACTCACGCTTCGGTCAAGGGCACCGAGCTGGCCGTCCCGGTGAATTTGCTTCGACTCTCGGTGGGTATCGAAGATGCCGCCGACTTGATCGATGATCTGGAGCGCGCCTTCACGGCGCTGTAAGCAGAAAAACACCGCGGGACTCGTAGCCACTTGGGTTGCGAGTCCCGCGGTGTTTAACCGGGCCGTCGACTATTTCTGTTTGGGCTTTGGCGAGACGAGTTTAAAATACTTGATGCTTGCCGGGGTCCACATCAGCAGCACCGCGACGAGCACCACGGCCGCAAGAATCGCATAGCGTCCCATGCGCAGCAGGGTCGGCAGCGCCGCGATCAGTCCGATCCAGGTCAACTGGGCACGTGCCGAGCGTTCGCCCTTCCACAGGCGGATGGCCAAGAGGCAGAACGCAATCCCGGCCACCGCCAGCAGGGCGACGAGAGCCAGCGGCCCCAGGTCCAGGGACCGGCCAGTCCAGGTATCGAAGAATAGATTGGCTGCGAAGCCCAAGAAGAGCACTCCGGCCAAAATCCAAACGAACCGGGAGATGCGTAGCGCACCGGGGGTCGACACGTCTGTAAGTGAGGGATTCGCGGGCTTTTTCACGTCTTCCAGCCTAGCGTTCCGGGGATGGTTTTGGGTCCTCTGCGTCGCGGTGCCCGAACTCACACGGCTCTCGCCCTGACAAATGGCCCCTGATGTCGATAGTATTAGGTGTTCGCGAACATCAGGGTTTCCTTGCATCTCGCCCAATTTTTGAGGCTAGAGCCTTCTCGTGTTGTATTTCTTCCGCCAAGTGTGAGCGCGGTTTTTATGTCATAGGGGAGCGCTTGATGAGCGTGAGTAGTTTTTTTACTGTGTAGCCTATGCGTCGTTCTTTCTTTTGGGGACGGGTAGGCCTTCCCCCAAACGAATGAGGTAATTCTTCGTGTCATCTGACATGCCCGTAAACACCAATGACGAAAAGACCACCGAAGAGCCGACCGTGCTCTTCAGCGAACTTGGTCTTGACGCCCGAGTGCTTGCAGCACTGGCCGACCTCGGCTACGAGAAGCCATCGCCAATCCAGGCCGCCACCATCCCACTGCTTCTTGAAGGCCGTGACGTTGTTGGTTTGGCTCAGACCGGTACCGGTAAGACCGCGGCGTTCGCGCTGCCGGCACTGTCCCGCATGGCCGAGCTTGCTGACCTCAACGGTCCAGCTCGCACCCCGCAGATCCTGGTTCTGGCTCCAACCCGCGAGCTAGCCCTCCAGGTTGCTGAAGCTTTCACTTCCTACGCCAAGTACCTCAGCGACTTCACCGTCCTGCCGGTATACGGCGGCTCCCCATACGGCCCACAGCTCAACGGCCTGCGCCGCGGTGCACAGGTTGTTGTTGGTACCCCAGGTCGTGTCATCGACCACATCAACAAGGGTTCCCTGGACCTGTCCAACCTCCAGTACGTTGTCTTGGACGAGGCCGACGAAATGCTTCGCATGGGCTTCGCCGAAGAGGTCGACAAGATCTTGGAGTCGACCCCGGCCGACAAGCAGGTTGCACTCTTCTCCGCAACCATGCCACGCACCATTCGTCGTATCGCTGCGGAATACCTGCGCAACCCACAGGAAGTTTCCGTCAAGTCGACCACCTCGACCGGCACCAACATCACCCAGCGTTACCTGCAGGTTATGGGTGCCCACAAGCTGGACGCCATGACCCGTATCCTCGAATCCGAGGAATTCGAAGGCGTTATCGCCTTCGTGCGCACCAAGATGGCTACCGAAGATCTTGCCGACAAGCTGAAGGCACGTGGCTTCACCGCCGCCGCCATCAACGGTGATATCCCGCAGCAGCAGCGTGAGCGCACCGTCGAGAACCTGCGTTCGGGCAAGATCGATATCTTGGTCGCAACCGACGTGGCCGCTCGTGGCCTTGACGTGGAACGCATCTCCCACGTCATCAACTACGACATCCCACACGACACCGAGTCCTACGTGCACCGTATTGGCCGTACCGGCCGTGCAGGGCGCAAGGGCGACGCGATCCTCTTCATGACCCCACGCGAGAAGTACCTGCTGCGTGCCATCGAGAAGGCTACCCGCCAGCCGGTGACCCAGATGCAGCTTCCTTCCCTGGACTCGGTCAACGACCGTCGCATCCAGCGTTTCATTGATCGTATCGACCAGACCATCAGTGGCCAGGATCTGACTACCTTCCGTGAAATCGTGGAGCGTTTCGCCAGCGAGCACGAAGACCTGGATCAGCTGGAAATCGCTGCCGCACTGGCACTGATGGCTCAGGGCGGTCGTCCACTGCTGATGACCGAACCAGTCATCCCACCATCGAAGAAGGCCCGCATGGACCGCGAAGGCGGACGTGAGGGTGGCCGTGACGGAGCCCGTCGCGAACCACGTGAGCGCGGTGCTCGCAAGACTGCAGCCGAGGGCAACGCCATGTACCGTCTGGCCGTTGGCCGTCGTAACCGCGTTCAGCCAGGCTCGATCGTCGGCGCACTGGCAAACGAGGGTGGCTTCAACTCCTCCGAAATCGGTGGCATTGATATCCGTTCGGATCACACCCTGGTCGAATTGCCAGCAGAGCTGAGCAAGGACCAGTGGCGTGCACTGTCCAAGACGCGCATTGGCGGCGAAGCTATCGACCTGGAGCTCGACAACGGTCGCAGCCCAGCCGAAGATTCGGATCGCGGTGGCTACGGCGACCGTAAGCGTTCCGGTGGCTTCGGTGGCGGACGCTCCGGAGGCTTCGGCGGCGGACGCGGTGGCGAAAAGCGCGGCGGCTTCGGCGGCGGTGGCGGACGTGGCGGCAAGAGCCGTTTCGGCGATTCGGGCCGTAGCGGCGGACGTCGCGACTACTAAGCACTAGATACAGAAGCACTCTCTTGAGCCGTGAATACGGCTCGGGAGGGTGCTTTTGTTTAACCCTGATGCCTCGCCCTGTCGACTTGGAATTTGTCGAGAAGCGGCAGCCAATTCCCGGGGCGCTCGTGCAACCATGCGGGCGCACAGCGAATACGGCGCGGTGCATGCAGACACTCGTGGTGCCTGCATGCTAGACGGAGGACTCGCAGTT
>NZ_JBQSWU010000008.1:0-139907 GCF_052377485.1 Glutamicibacter sp. AOP38-B1-38
CCTCATTTAGCTGAAATGCAAGAAACAAGTTACTGTGCAGTAACTCACCGAGCGAAAACCACTGGAATTTAGCTGAAAACCCTGAGAGTTTCTTGCTAACCGCTGAAAATAGCGCGCCCGTGTACGCAGTGCGCTCCAACAAGGAATACGGTAGAGGTAGACGTTTTTTCGTTGATGACTCTAACGCATCAAACGATTGTTACTTCGTCGCGTCCGTGAACGGCGCGACAGCCCCGACACAAAGGCTAAATTTTGAACGGCAATGCCACTTTTAAACACCACAATGTGGCCCTCTTGGCGGTAAACAGCGTACTTGCACCTGAGGTCATGAGTTCGGCAGAATTCGACGAGCGTCTGGCCCCTAGCCTCAAGCGTCTGCGCCTCTCCAAAAAGCTGCTTGAACGAGTGTCGGGTGTCAAAGAACGCCGCTGGTGGTCCGAAGGCATGGAATTTGATGATGCGGCGATTCTCGCTGGCAAGAAAGCGCTGGCTCAGGCCGGCGTTGAACCAGGCCAAATCGGCCTCCTGATCAACACTTCGGTGACCCGACGCAACCTAGAGCCTTCGGTAGCCTCAAAGGTTCACAACGGATTGGGCCTGCCGTCCTCCGCCATGAACTTCGATGTGGCCAACGCCTGCCTAGGGTTCGTCAACGGTATGAGCCTGGCTGCAAACATGATTGATTCCGGACAGATCAAGTACGCGCTGATCGTGGCCGGTGAAGATTCCCGGCCCACCCAGGAGACGACGTTCCAGCGCCTCAACGCCGAGAACTCCACCCGTGAAGACTACATGCGCGAATTTGCAACTCTGACTCTGGGCTCCGGCGCGGCTGCCGCCGTCATTGGACCGGCGGATGTTCACCCTGACGGACACCGCATTCTCGGCGGGGTTTCCCGCGCAGGAACCGAGCACCACGAGCTTTGTGTCGGCGGTCCGACCGGCATGTACACCGACACCAAAGGCCTGCTGGACAACGGCTTGGAGTTGGTAGTTGATGCTTGGGATGAAGCACACCATTCCGGCTGGGACTGGAAGTCCATGGACCGTTACGTCACCCACCAGGTCTCGAAGTCCTACACCAGCGCCATTATCAAAGCCGTGGGCCTAGTAAAGGACCGAGTGCCGATCACCTTCTCCAAATGGGGCAACGTGGGGCCTGCTTCCCTGCCAATGACCTTGTCGCAGGAGGCCGACTCGTTAAAGCCTGGTGACCGCGTGCTCTGCATGGGCGTCGGCTCAGGACTGAACACCGCGATGATGGAGATCGCCTGGTGACCGAGATCTTTCCCGGCGTAGATGCAAAATACTCGGGCTACCTAGACGTCCCTTCTACTTCGGAGATAGACGATCCAGGAACCACCCACCTGTGGCATTTGCTGGACAACGAAGAAGAACTCATCGCGCGTGGTATCCACCCGGCCGGCACCCTGGTGTGCGTGCACGGCAATCCCACATGGTCCTACCTGTGGCGCAGCCTGCTGAGCCACGTTTCGGACAACGCCTTGCCGTGGCGTGTCATCGCCGTAGACCAGCTTGATATGGGATTCTCTGCCCGCACCGGGAAGTTCCGTCGGCTGGCCGATCGAGTCAACGACCTAGGCGATTTGATCGACGGCCTCGGACTCAACGGCAAGGTCACCACGGTTGGCCACGACTGGGGAGGAATCATTTCCCTGGGCTGGGCCGTAGCCCACCAAGAGCAGCTGGCGAACGTAATCCTTACCAACACCGCCGTACACCCTGCGGGCTTCGAGCTACCAGCCGCCCTGCGTTTGGCTTCGAACCCTGCAGTCCATGGGTGGGGCACCAAGAGCACTGACGCATTCCTTCGAGTGACTCATTCGCTGGCTCAGCCGGCCTTAGAGGCAGACGTCCGCAAGGCATTCATGGCTCCCTACACCAGCGCGGACAAGCGCACAGGCGTCGCAAACTTCGTAGCGGATATTCCTTTTAGCGAAGATCACCCGAGCCGTCCTGCATTGGAGGAGATCTCCGACGCAATTCGCTCGCTCTCCGTTCCGGCGCTCATGCTGTGGGGCCCTAAGGACCCGGTGTTCTCCGATCGCTACCTAAGAGATCTGATGGGCCGTCTGCCCCACGCTCAGGTGCACCGTTTCGAAGGCGCCAGCCACCTGTTGCCTGAAGACCGCGATATCGCCTCCCCCATTTTTAATTGGTTGGGCGCCGATCGGGATTCTAGGAACTCCTCACGCGCCACCGCGCTAGGCGATTACCGTCCGATGCTTGCCGAGCTTGATTCACGCACCGACGACCACAGCGTTGCGGTAGTCGATATCAATCCCCCACGCTCCCTGTCCTGGTCTGAGCTCGGCGAACGCGTTAATGCTCTCGCCGCTGGCCTCGCACAGATCGGTGTCACCGCCGGATCCCGAGTCAATCTTTTGGTGCCTCCAGGCATCGAATTGACTTCACTGATCTACGCTTGCCTGCGCCTGGGCGCGGTCATTGTGGTGGCAGATGCGGGCCTGGGCACCAAGGGCTTGGGACGTGCCATCAAGGGGGCCGGCCCTAGTTTCCTTATCGGGATCGATCGTGCACTCGTGGGCGCCAGATTCTTTGGCTGGCCCGGCACCCGGATCGCCGTGGAAAACTTGCCGGCTGCCAAGCGCAAACTCCTCGGGGTGGCACATACCGTCCCCGAGCTGCTCGAGTCCGGTAATTCCGCTGCCCATGATGCGCCGACGTTTGACGAAGCCGACCCGGATGCCGATGCCGCGGTGCTTTTCACCTCCGGTTCCACCGGCCCGGCCAAAGGTGTGGTCTACACGCACCGGCAATTGGCTGCCATGCGGGACACCCTGCGCGAAACGTACAACCTCAAGGCTGGCTCCGCTCTGGTGGCCGGATTTGCGCCATTCGCACTTCTGGGCCCAGCCTTGGGCGCAACCTCGGTCACCCCCGATATGGATGTTACGGCACCGCGCACCCTGACCGCCGCGGCGCTGGCGGATGCAGCCTTAGCCGTCGACGCAACCACCGTCTTCGCGTCTCCTGCCGCCTTAGCGAATGTGCTGGAAACTGAAGACGCCCTAGACGGACCCCAACGCAAGATCCTCGAAAATGTCTCCCTGATGCTCTCGGCCGGAGCACCGATTCCAGAGCCTTTGCTGGCCAGGGTCCAGAGCCTGGTGCCCAATGCCCGGGTGCATACCCCGTATGGGATGACCGAGGCACTTCCCGTGACCGACATTGATTTGGCAGGTATTCGTGCCGCTGGATCAGGGAACGGAGTATGCGTTGGCACTGCGGTGGCGGGGGCTCAAGTAGCTATTGCACCGCTTGGTTCCGATGGCCAAGCGGGCAACGAACCATTGGAAGAACCAAACCTCACCGGTGAAATTCTGGTGCGCGCACCCCACGTGAAGGACCGCTACGACAGGCTCTGGATCACCGAGCAGGTTAGCACCTCCATTCCTGGCTGGCACCGCACCGGAGACGTGGGGCATCTCGATGACCAGGGACGACTATGGGTCGAAGGCCGTCTCGGCCATGTGCTGCACACCGCCACGGGCTCGAAAACACCTGTGGCAGCGGAGCAAGCAGCCGAATCTGTAGCCGGCGCCGGACGAGCTGCAGTGGTCGGTGTCGGACCAGCAGGGACTCAAGCCGCCGTAGTGGTGATGGAAACCGTCCCACCGGCCCGCCGCGCGGCTCCAGCCCCGGTGGCATTTGCCCACGCGGTGCGCACTGCGGTGGAACGAACCGGGCTGGAAATTTCGGCTGTACTCGTAGTCCCGGATCTGCCAACCGACATTAGGCACAATTCCAAGATTGACCGTGCGGCTCTGGCAGGCTGGGCGGCGACCACACTGGCCGGCGGAAGGATCGGCAAGCCATGAGTGAAAAGCAAAGTTCCGCGCCAACCCGTCGCGTCCTAGTCACCGGCGCCAGCGGAATGCTTGGCGGCGCCGTAGCAGAGCTGCTACGCACCCAAGGCCATCATGTCCGGACTTTCCAACGCAGACCATCGCAGGGAGCCACGGACGATGTGTTGGGTTCGCTTACGGATTCTGAGGCAGTAGGGCAAGCAACCGAGGGTATGGATGCCGTCATCCATCTGGCGGCCAAGGTTTCATTCACCGGTGCATGGCAAGAATTTGTCGACACGAATATCAATGGAACCAATAATCTGCTCAGGGCTTCCAAAGAAGCCGGAATCAAAGACTTCGTTTTTGTTTCTTCCCCTTCGGTGGCGCACTTCGGAGAACCGTTGGCCGGCGCAACCGCCGGTGCGGCCGATCCTGAGCGGGCCCGCGGAAATTACGCGCGGTCCAAAGCGGCGGCGGAGCTCAATGCTCTTGCCCAAGATTCGGATGGCTTCCGTGTAGCGGCGATCAGACCCCACGTGGTCTGGGGTCCCGGCGACACGCAGCTGGTTGAGCGGGTCATTCAGCGAGCAAAAGCCGGACGACTACCGCTGCTGGATCATGGGGCCGCGCTCATTGACACCACATACATCGACAATGCGGCCACGGCGATTGTCCGTGGCCTCGAGCGCATGGAGTTTGCTCACGGTCGTGCCCTGGTAGTTACCAATGGTGAGCCGCGCCCAGTGGGCGAGCTCATTGCAGGGATCTGCCAAGCGGGCGGCGCACCGGCCCCCCGGCTAAACGTTCCGGGATGGCTTGCACGCGGTGCGGGGTCGGTCATTGAACGCCTCTGGCTTGCGGCTGGCGCCAAGAATCTTGTACACGACGAGCCGCCAATGACTCGGTTCCTTGCGGAGCAGTTGTCAACCGCGCACTGGTTTGATCAGCGCGAAACGCACGAAATCTTGGATTGGAAACCTGAAGTAACCATCACTGAGGGATTGCAAAGACTCGCTTCCCACTACGTTGAGCTTGATCGATAGATTTTTGGAAAATAGCTACAGAATAGTCTCTTCAGCCCGGAAGGCACTCCTGGATGGCTCGAAACGTTCTACTGCTTCTGCGACCCGGACCTGGAGGATTACTTCGAGATGATCCCCGAACCAGAATTAGCGTGCGTCCGAATGTGGTGCGCTCAGCAGATACCTGAGAGTGTCCACGATCGCTTACAGCTAGTATGCGAGGAAGCACCACATCACGTCACCATTCTTGAGTCACGACCCCCATGGGATGGCCGCGGAGACTGGATACGATCACCCATTGCTAGACACCGATACGTCAGTTCAACAGGTTTGTGGAGCCTATATTGGCGTGACCGCAACTTGAAATTTCACAAATACGAGATGCTGGGTCCGACTGCCGCAGTTCAAGAAATTCTGGATTTTCTGTCCGGCAGCCAGGACCCAATCTTCTTCGGATAAGCGTTCATTAACAGTCGGCTATGTCGCTCCTCAATCAGCAGATCGGGGTGGCCCTGAAATACAAACTGTCAGCATTGATACCATGCGAAATGAGTTCTGAAACTGCCCAGCATGCTGCATGTTCTTGGTGGGGCTGAGCCGGCCACGGAGCAACTGCTCCTGCGGCAACTGCGCAGAATTCCGAAAAAGGCGCATGTCAGGAAACCTTGATTCACTCTTTCTTGCAGTGGCAGTACTCTGCGCTAAGTTGATTCAATGAGCAATAAGATTTCTTATCAGGGTGAAGCCGGATCGAACTCAAACATCGCTTGCACCGAGAGGTTCCCCGATATGGAAGCCGTCCCGTGCGCCAGCTTCGAGGATGCGTTTGCGATGGTCGAAAGTGGCGCGGCAGAGCTCGCCATGATTCCAATAGAGAATTCCATTGCCGGTCGCGTTGCCGATATCCATGTATTGCTCCCGGAATCTGACCTCCAAATCGTTGGAGAGCATTACCTCAGAATCCGTTTCGACCTACTCGGAATTCCCGGTAGCAGCATCGAAGCCGCCACCGAGGTCCACAGCCACATCCACGCGCTAGGCCAGTGCCGACGTTTGATCCGCGAACATCAGCTGACCCCTGTCATCGCCGGGGATACGGCAGGGTCCGCCCGCGAGATCCGGGATTGGAATGACCCTCGAAAATTGTCGTTGGCCCCGCCGATGGCCGCAGAACTTTACGGACTTGAGGTCCTGTCCAGCGGGGTCGAAGACGACCCCACGAATATGACCAGATTCGTTGTGCTAGCCCGTAAACAAGCACTGCCCACCCGAGCACAACTGCCCGATGACGTCATCACGAGCTTGGTTTTCCAAGTACGCAACGTACCCAGTGCGCTGTACAAGGCACTTGGTGGATTCGCGACAAATGGCGTGAACCTCACTCGTATGGAAAGCTACATGGTCGGCTCCACTTTCGCCGCGACCACCTTCATGGTTGATATAGAAGGGCACCCGGAAGATCTGCCCGTTCGGCTTGCGCTAGAAGAACTGGATTTCTTCACTTGGGAGATCAAAACCCTCGGAACCTACGCGGCCAGCGAGCACCGACATGCCGGTTCTGCTTCATTCATCTAATGCTGCAGCGCCCCGCGACAACGCGCTGGAACTCACCGTTGTCCCACGCGTCAATTCAGCCCTTCCCATCGGGTCCGATGCACATCGTCATCGGATTGGTCTCGGTTCGCTACTACCGGTTCAGAGCTATTCATGAGCCTCTGCTTGGTTAGATTCCTGGATTGAATGTTGGTCGGCAACCTCTGTGACTCGGCGCCGGCACGCTGGTGGATACACCAGATTCGTCGGTACTGAAGAACCGCTAATCGCAGCGTTCGTGGTCCACAGCGCAAAAGTGTTTTCCACCAGCGAAGCCCCTCCGCCGTATCGATCCGCGTTCAGTAGCACTTCATCAGCTTCCCTTCCAGTCCAATGGACAAGGAGGGAGGCTGGCCTTTTCTAGTCCCAAAACCCAAGACTGCGTGCGCAAAGTAAGAACTGCGGGCAACTCATTTTGACCGGCTTTCAGCCGCCGACTGGGCTTGGCTCGTAGGGGCAGCTTAACTCTTGCCGTGCCTCAAAACAGCGTCTATATCTACCTGGTGCATGTTCCCTGTCCGTCGGTTTCCCGGTCAATAGAATCGGCAGCTGGTAAACTCGGTAACGATGCCCTTTGGAACAGGGCAGTTTTTCCTCGACATGTGAACGCTTTTTATGCGTGACTGGTCGACTGGTTTAGAGCATTTTGTTGATTCGCGTAGCACGCACGAACCCACTATCGGGATCCGGAGCAGCGCGCGAAACTTGAATAAGGCTTAACAAGCCGGAGAGGTATGTTTGACTCAACGCGTCGCCATCATTGGAGCAGGACCCAGCGGCATCGCCCAGCTGCGGGCATTCGATTCTGCCAAGAAGTCAGGGCGTGAAATCCCCGAGATCACCTGCTTTGAGAAGCAAGATGATTGGGGAGGCCAGTGGAACTACAACTGGCGCACCGGCATCGACAAGCACGGCGAACCGGTGCATTCGAGCATGTACCGCAACTTGTGGTCCAACGGCCCCAAGGAAGCCTTGGAATTCGCCGAATATACCTTCGACGAGCATTTCGGCCGCCCAATTTCTTCCTACCCACCGCGTGCCGTGCTGTGGGATTACATCAATGGCCGCGCAGAGAAGTCTGACGTCAAGAAGTACGTCCGCTTTGCCACCGTAGTGCGCTGGGTCGATTACGACGAGACCACCAAGCTATTCACCGTCACCAGCGAAGACCTGCAGACCGGCCAGACGGAAAAGAACGATTTTGATCATGTCATTGTCGGCACCGGTCACTTCAGCTTCCCGAATGTTCCAGATTTCAAGGGAATCGAAAGTTTTCCCGGCGAGCTCATGCACGCCCATGACTTCCGTGGGGCCGAGCGATTTGCAGGCAAAGACGTTCTGCTGATCGGTGCGAGCTACTCGGCCGAAGACATTGGCGTCCAGTCCTTCAAGATGGGTGCACGCTCGGTGACCTACAGCTACCGCACGGCCCCAATGGGATTCGATTGGCCAGAAGGCATCGAAGAGCTCCCCCTCATCGACCGATTCGAAGGGTCCACTGCACATTTCAGCAATGGTGTCTCCCGCAAATTTGATGCTGTTGTCTTGTGTACAGGGTATCTGCACCATTACCCCTTCTTGCCCTCGGACCTTGCGCTTGATTCTCCGAACAACGTCTACCCGGACACTCTGTACCGTGGCGTGGTTTCCGAGAACAACAGCCAGCTTTACTACCTAGGTGCCCAGGATCAATGGTTCACCTTCAACATGTTCGATGCGCAGGCTTGGTATGTCCGTGATCTGGTTTTGGGAGAAGCCGCGGTCCCTTCAGCGTCCGAACAGCGTGCAAGCATAGATGCGTGGCTGGAGCGATTCAATGCAATCGAGACCGCGGAAGATGAAGTGAAGTTCCAGGCGGACTACATTCGCGACCTCATCGAGCAGACGGACTATCCGATGTTCGATCTGGATGAAGTCACCCGGACTTTCATGGCATGGAAGAACGACAAGAAGAAGAACATCATGACCTACCGCAATAAGGTTTATCGCTCGGTCATGACCGGCACCATGGCCGCTGAGCACCACACGCCGTGGCTCGGCGAGCTGGACGATAGCTACCAGCGCTACATGTCATCCCCGCAGGAAGAAAAGCTCGAAGACCTCACGGCGCTTGAGAAAGCCAATGCCCGTAACGACTAGCCAAAATCTGGCTTGATTATTCAGCTGTTAAGGGCCTATTGCCCTGTGCCGATTTTTCGGCACAGGGCAATACGTATATATCCCGTCGTCGTTTCATAGCCGAAGCCAATAGGCATTCGGGATGATTGGCGGAACGTTCGAATGCTCCCAGTGCCAAGTTGCGAAAGTTGCATCCAGATTCCGCAATGCTCCCGTGTAATCAGGAGACCGGAGGATTTAGTTTCCAGTATGCCAGCCGAGGCAGTTCCTTGCTGAAGTCCGGTGGGCATAACCTCATTTGCGCCCTGGAATGTGAAAAGCCCCTTTATTCGGCCGAAGGTCCGATTTCAGTTCAGTTGGACGGCAATAGCCTCGTCGCTAGAAAAGCAACATCTAGCTTTTCCACGAATACCGTCGCTCGGGTCTGCCCACTCCCCCGTATCGCAGATTCACCTGAGCCAGGTTCTCTTCGGCCAAGTACTCCAGATACCGGCGAGCGCTCACCCGCGAGGTGCCGAGCTTCTCGGCGGTTTCGGTGGCGGAGATGGGATTAGTGGCTTCCTTGACGATGTTTTCCACGAGTGCCAGCGTTTCAGCGCTGCAGCCTTTGGGCAGGGGGCGTCGGTTCTGCCCGCTCAGTCCGAAGAGCCGGTTCACGTCTGCCTGTTCCAGTTCTTGATCTGCCTCTTGCAGCGGCTGGTAAGTTTTCGAATAGTGCTCCAGCCGTTCGCGAAGATCTTCGCGGGAGAACGGCTTCATCAGGTAGTGGACGATTCCGCCCCTTAAAGCACGGCGGACGGTGTCCATTTCTCGGGCCGCGCTAATGACGATGACATCTAAGTCCGGCTGTACTTCGCGTAGCCGTTGGAGCAGGTCGAGCCCGTTCATATCGGGTAGGTGGATATCTAGCAACGCGAGATCTGGCGAGAGTGCGGTTACGGCTTTGATCGCGTCGTTGGCCGAGTGGGCTACTCCCACAACCGAGAATCCCGGCTCGTTATTGACGAACCCGGAGTGCACCTTGGCGACCATGAAGTCATCATCGATCACCAGTACTTTGATCACGAGTTGTTCCCTACTTCCTGAGTGTGGCGGTGAAACGCGCACCGTGGTCATTGACCGCTTGGACGTCCCCGGCGCGGCGACGGCAGACCAGTCTGGTTAAAGCCAGCCCGAATCCCCTTCCCCCGGAGACGGTCGTGTCTTTGGTGGAGAATCCCTGGGTAAAGATTTCATCGATTGCCGCGTCATCTACCCCCGAACCATTGTCGCCCACCACAACGGTAATTTGCGTATCGCTTTCTGCAATGCGTAGTTCGATGCGTGGTTGGCTCACCGCTGATACCGCGTCTATGGCGTTGTCTACGAGGTTTCCGATAACGGTGGTCAAGTCCCGAGCAAGTTGGTCATCATTGCGGCCCAGGTTGGAGTCCTCTGTAACGGTGAGTTGAATACCGCGTTCGGTCGCAACGCTGGCCTTGGCAATGAGCAAGGCGGCTATGGTTGGTTCGGTGATTCGCGCTGCGACATCTTCAAAGAGTTTGCTGCGGCTGAAGCTCACCCCGTCAATGAATCCAACGACTTCGTCATACTCGCCTAATTGAATGAGTCCGGAGATCGCGTGGAGCTGATTGGCGAACTCGTGGGTTTGGGCTCGGAGCATGTCCGACGTTGCTTTGCTATCTCCGAGTTCTTGCTCCAAGAGGGTCAGCTCGGTTCGATCGCGGAAAGTGGTCACCGAGCCAAGGTCCCTGCCCGCGGTCATCACTGGCATGCGGTTGAAGACCAGCACTCGTTCGGCGATGAGGAATTGCCGGTCTGCCTGTTGCTGTTGCGTGGTTAGAGCACGAGTAACCTGCGGTGCCACCTCCAGCTGGTCAAGGGTTTGTCCCACGCAGTTATTGGGTAGTTGCAACAACTCTATGGCGATGTCGTTGGCGAGCATGACCCGGTGATCCGGGGAGACAGAAATGATCCCCTCTTTCACTCCGTGCAGTAAGGCTTCACGGTGTTCGAAGAGTTCAGAAATTTCTCTTGGTTCCATGCCGCGGGTTTGGCGCTTGACACGTCTGGACAGGAGCACCGAGCCGGTGGCCCCCAAGAAAAGTGAGATGAGGAGGGTGAATAGTGCGTTGGGCGCGATTTCACGAATGACAGCCTGCGTTGAAGGGTATTTTTGCCCTGTGCTCACAATCCCCACCATCGACCCGTCATCGTCCAAGACAGGTACCTGAGCGATCAATACGTGCTTCCCCTTGCGCCAGACATCTCCGGTCCAACCTCGCCCTTCGATGACCTGTGACTCGGGCTGAAGAATTGTGGTGCCTACCTCGTCGGGAAAGCTGGACGTGATCGCCTCACCACTAGGATCCGCAATTGTGACAAATTGCAGGCCCGAGATACTGCGTACAGATTCGGCCATGGCTGGCAGCGCGGACCCCATTTCCGGCTCGGCACCCGGGAGGAGAACCCGCAAGAGCGGGTTGGCCGCTAGCGATTCTGCTGCGGAAAGGCTGCGCCGGCCTTCTTCTTTTTCAAAGGTATTCGTTGCCTGGGTAATTGAGACCACCACAAATCCGGTGACCACCACGCCAATGATCAGCAACTGCAATATGAGGTACTGCCCGGCGAGGGACATTCTGTTGGCGAATAGTTCGCTGGGCCAGGCCCTTGCAGTCTTCACTGCCCCTCCTTACCCGTCATCTGCTGTCCTTGCAGATGTTTCCCCTACGGCACAGCTATTGCAGTGCACCCGGCAACTTTACCGAAGTTTCGGATGAGCCAGCTCACAATTTCTGGTTACACAATGAACAGTATTTTCTTTGCGTACGCAAGCGTGACCTGCCTCACTCGCCTGCTTAGTGTTGAACTATTCGCACCCCAATGAAGGCAAAGGCTGAATCCATGAAAACTTTCAAGTCCCTCCGCATGCTGACAGCGGTGGCCGCCGCTGCAACGCTCGCACTGACCGCAACGGGTTGCGGCGTCACCAGCTCTAGCAGCGACCCAAGCGCCTCCGGCTCCGCCGCAAGCGGCCCACTCGAGGGCCTGCGCATCATGGTTCCAAACACTCCAGGAGGCGGCTATGACACCACCGCTCGCGTGGCAGCGCAAGTCATGGATGACGCAGCAATCGCCTCAAATCTCGAAGTCTTCAACCTTGCCGGCGCTGGCGGCACCGTTGGTCTTGCCCGAATCGTCAACGAAAAAGGCAACGGAGACCTCGGGATGCTCATGGGCCTGGGCGTGGTGGGCGCAAGCTACACCAATGAATCAGAAGCCAAGCTGACCGAGACCACCCCGATTGCAAAGCTCATCGAAGAGCCGGGCGCAATCATGGTGCCCAAGGATTCCCCATACAAGACCATTGATGATCTTGTAGCTGCGTGGAAGAAGGATCCAGGGAAGCTCTCGGTCGGTGGCGGCTCGTCGCCGGGTGGACCCGACCACCTGCTGCCGATGCAGCTGGCCGAAGCCGTAGGAATTGATCCCAAGGACGTGAATTTCGTGTCCTATGACGGCGGTGGCGATCTGCTCCCAGCCATCTTGGGGAACAAGCTCGATTTCGCAGCTTCCGGCGCCGGCGAGTACATGCAGCAGATCGAAGAAGGCTCCGTTCGCGTCCTGGCGACCAGTGGCGAAGAACGTCTGGAAGGTGTTGATTCACCAACCTTGCAGGAGTCCGATATTGACTTGGTCTTCTCCAACTGGCGCGGCCTGGTAGCGCCACCGGAGATCTCGGATGAGGACAAGGCGAAGTGGACCGAGGCGGTCACCAAGATGCACGACTCCGAAGAATGGCAGACAGCTCTGGAAACCAACGGTTGGACCGACGCGTTCATGACGGGCGACGAGTTCTCGACCTTCCTCACCGAGCAGGACGAGCGTGTAGCTACCGTGCTCAAGACCCTGGGTCTGGCGTGAGCCAAGTAACCACAGTGAAAAAGAAGCGCGTCGAACTCCTGTTCGCCGCGTTTCTTTTTCTGGTGGGAATCATTGTGTTCGTTGATGCGTCGCAGTTGCATGTGACGTACTCCCAGTCCGACGTGGTGGGTCCCAAGGCCCTGCCTTATGGGGTTGCGGGAATCCTGGTACTTTCTTCCATTGCTCTGGCTATTACCGTGCTCCGCGGAAACCTCGCCGAGGGCGAGGAAGGCGAAGACGTTGACCTTAGCCAGCCTTCGGACTGGAAGGTTGTCCTTCCGCTACTGGCAGTATTTGTGGTCAACATCTTATTGATCAACACAGCCGGCTGGGTCATCTCGGGAACCATTCTGTTCTTCGGCGCAGCTATTTCTTTGGGTAGCCGGCGCTACGTACTGACGTTGCTAATCTCAATCGCTATGTCACTTGGTACCTTTTACGGCTTCTACTTGGGCTTGGGTATCAAGCTGCCAGCCGGAATTCTTTCGGGGGTGCTGTAATTGGAAACATTAAATCTATTGATGGATGGTTTCGCTTCGGCGCTTACTCCCGTCAACTTGCTCTTTGCACTGGTTGGCGTGATCTTAGGGACGGCCGTAGGTGTCCTGCCCGGGATTGGCCCAGCCATGGCCGTAGCACTGTTGCTGCCGGTCACTTATGGCATGGAAACCTCTAGCTCCCTCATCATGTTTGCCGGCATTTACTATGGCGGCATGTACGGCGGCTCGACCACCTCTATCCTGCTCAATACACCGGGCGAATCTTCCACGGTTATCACGGCCATCGAGGGCCACAAGATGGCCAAGGCTGGACGTGCTTCCCAAGCGTTGGCCACCGCTGCCATCGGCTCGTTTGTTGCAGGCACCATCGGCACCGCCTTGCTAGTGACCGTGGCACCGTTTGTGGTGAAGTTCGCGGTAAGCCTTGGCGCTCCGAGTTATTTCGCCATCATGGTTCTCGCCCTGGTTACGGTTACCGCGGTTCTCGGGTCTTCAAAGATCCGTGGTTTCGCAGCTCTTGGCCTTGGCCTGGCCATTGGCTTGGTCGGCATGGACCCGGTTTCTGGGCAGAGCCGTCTGACCTTTGGCTTCGCTCCACTGATTGATGGCATGGATATCGTGGTGGTTGCCGTGGCGATCTTCGCTATCGGCGAGGCGCTATGGATCGCAGCTCACCTCCGGCGCAATCCTGCACGCACGATTCCGGTCGGACGCCCTTGGATGGGTAAGGATGATTGGAAGCGCTCATGGAAGCCATGGCTGCGCGGCACCGCTTATGGGTTCCCGTTCGGTGCATTGCCCGCTGGCGGCGCCGAAGTTCCAACTTTCCTCTCCTACGTGACCGAGAAGAAGCTTTCCAAGCACCCGGAGGAATTCGGACACGGTGCCATCGAGGGTGTGGCAGGTCCAGAGGCCGCGAACAACGCTTCGGCCGCCGGTACTCTGACACCGATGCTGGCGTTGGGACTGCCGACAAACGCCACCGCAGCCGTCATGCTCGCATTCTTGACCATGAAGGGCATCCAGCCGGGTCCCCTGCTCTTTGAAAATGAACCAGACCTGGTTTGGGCACTAATTGCCAGTCTGTTCATTGGCAACACGCTGTTGCTGCTGCTCAACCTTCCGCTGGCACCGTTGTGGGCGAAGCTGCTGAAGATCCCGCGTCCGTTCTTATACGCAGGCATTCTGTTTTTCGCCACTTTGGGCGCGTTCTCGGTGAACATGCAGACCGCGGACTTGTGGCTACTACTATTGCTCGGCCTGCTGGGCTTTGCCTTGCGCCGCTTTGGGCTGCCGATCCTCCCGTTGGTCCTCGGCGTGATCATTGGTCCCATGGCAGAACAACAACTGCGTAAGTCATTCCAGCTCAGTGCTGGTGAGATCTCCGGGCTCTGGAGTGAGCCGGTAGCGGTGACGATCTACATCATCATTGCCATCTTGCTGCTCATCCCAACGATCCTCAACATGATTCGCAAGGCACGAGGCGGCACCTCCGAGCTCACCGCAGGCTTAGCCGCCGGCGGAGCCATCAGCGAAGACGAGTTGGAAAAGACCGAAGCCGGCCTGTCAACCGGAGCACGTCACTCGGCAGAAGACGAGCAGGACGGAAAGGACAAATCATGACAATTGTTGTCGGTTATCTCCCCTCCCCACAGGGTGAAGCGGCTCTAGACCAGGCAATCGTCGAGGCACAACGCGTGCAGGCTCGACTTGTGGTGGTCAACTCGTCAAAAGGAGATGCATTGGTAGATGATCGACTGATCGATGCCAGGGAATTTCATCTCCTGGAAGAACGCCTCGCTGACGCCGGAATTGAACACTGGATCGAACGCTCTGCCCAGGGACGCGATGCAGCGGACGAGGTTCTGCGAGTCGCCGAAGCGCAACGAGCGCAACTCATCGTCATCGGACTGCGCAAACGCACCACGGTAGGCAAGTTCATTATGGGCAGCACCGCGCAACGCATCCTGATGCAGGCTGGTTGCCCAGTCCTCTCGGTGAAGGCAGACAACGCCTGGCAGTAACACTAGATAACTGAAGCCCGGGCGTGAAAGAGAATCTCTCTTGCACGCCCGGGCTTCAGCGTTCTCCGGCCGCTGCCACGAAACCAACACTAAATCGAAGAAAAGAAACGCCGGGCACGAAAACTTCCGTGCCCGGCATGACCTACAAGCCGTTTAGGACTTGTATGGGTTAGTTGGAGGGGTTGATCCGTCTTCCGGGTCCTGTCGGTTGACCGGACGAGTCGGATCGGCTTGATTTGCCGGGCGGATGTTAGTAGTCGATGGTCCGGCAGGATTTGGCGGAACCATTCCAGTCGACAGTTCGTTTGGTGGCGTTCCACCGGCCAGGCGCACAAGCTCAGACGTATTTTCAGCGGTACGAATCTGCGCGATCAACGATTCCAAGCATGCGCGAGCAAACACGAGGTAGATCAAAACGAAGAGCGGGCCGAGAACTAGCAACACCAGGAGGCCAAAGATGGCGTCTTCGTTGAAGGCCGCGATGGTGAACCCGAGGTAGGACACGACCAGCATGATCATGATCAAGATGTATACGATCTTGATAATTGACGGCGTGACAAATTTACGGAACCCGAAATCAAATAATGCTTTCACTGCGCAGCCAACTTTCTTTCATGGACTCAACTGACTTGTAAGAGGCTACCGCAAACCAAAGGGATTGTCCTGACGCATGACAAACTATTTTCTACTGGGTTGGATAAACAGAAAGTCATCGACAATGTTCATCTTGAGTTTCAGCAGCGTCCAATAGTGTTCAACTAGACGAGAATGGGATACTTATTGGGAACGCCCGCATGAGGCTCAGCCCGCCACCCAGAACAAGGTTCAGAGTCACTTACCAAACATCTTCAAAGTAGCTATCGCAGCCACTGACTAAGCTGCGCCACGTCTCTAGAAAGTCACAGGACTGTTTTGCTAGGCCTTGTCGATTGCTTCTTTCAGCGCAGCAAGAATCAGCGCCACCGAGGTTGGGTTAGCGTTCGGCCCCATCAGACCGATACGCCACACGGTGTTTGCGTACTGTCCGACGCCGCCACCGATTTCGATGTTGAAACGCTCCAGCAGGTAGCCGCGCACCTTGGCCGAGTCCGTCCCTTCTGGAACCTTAACGGTAGTCAGTTGCGGCAGTCGATGGCCTTCGGCGGCAAATAGTTCCAGGCCCATGGCCACTAGACCATCTTGCAACAGCTTGCCAGCTTCCTGATGGCGCGTGGTCACCGCGTCCAGGCCTTCGGCGAGAATCCGGACGATGCCGGCTTCCAAGGAAGTGACCATGGCAACCGGTGCCGTGTGGTGGTAGGTGCGCCCACCGCCGCTTGCGCCGGTGGCGTATCCACCGAGCAGACCGAGATCCAAGTACCAGGACTGGGGCTTCTGAACGCGGCGTTCGAACGCGCGGTCAGAGATGGTGAATGGTGCCAGACCGGGAGCCACCCCAAGGCATTTCTGGGTTCCGGCGTAGCCGACGTCGATTCCCCACTCGTCTGCCAAGACCGGCATTCCGCCAATGGAAGTCACCGCATCCACAATCAGCAAGGCATCGCCCTTGATCGCGCCGAGTGCGGCAATATCGGAAACCACTCCGGTGCTCGTCTCAGCATGCACGCCAGCAATCACGGTGGGATTCGGGTGTGCCGCGGCGACGCGCTCGGCGTCGATTGGTGTTCCGTACTCGTGGTCCACACGAACCACTTCTGCGCCCACGCGCGAGGCTACCTCGCACATGCGCTCACCAAACAGCCCATTGATGGCAATGACTGCCACATCCCCTGGATTGATGGTATTCACGAAGGCCGCTTCCATGCCGGCGGAACCGGTAGCACTCAGCGGCAAGGTACGAGTGTTCTTGGTTCCCCACAAAGCGCGCAGTCCATCGCCTACGCGGTCCATGCGGGCAATGAAGGCTGGGTCCAGGTGACCAAGTAGGGGAAGCCCCAAGGCTGCAGTTGCTTCCGGATATGGGTTGCAGGGACCTGGGCCGAACAAATGACGTTGTAGAACAGTCGTGCTCATGACTACTCACTCTCCTAGTTGGGGCTGAATGTTGCTTTCAGCCTATCCCCAAGTTACTTCGGAAACGAAAGCAGAATTTCACATGACAGAATTTTCGTCCGCGAGAATGGCGTTGCTCAGATATACAGACCATCAGGGTCAGCACGCATTCCTTACCGCCCGGCACAAAATTTAGCACTGGACTTTAACGCTCAAGGAAGAATTCTCTTTAACGGAGGCTGACTACTATCAGCGAACGCGTAGCCAGCTGGCAACAGCAGCGGTTCGGTTGACACCGAAAGGCAGAGCGGCAGCAGGCACCTGCAAGAGTTGCCTGCCGCCGCTCTGCCTTCTGCACGTTACGAATTCGTCGAGCTTTCGCAGGTCAGTTCTGCGCGACGTTTAATGAGAACTCGATGAATCCGTCATCTTCTACGGCAACAAATCCCAAGTTCGGGGCTTCAACACCGAAGTCGGCCCAGGTCATAGGAATCTGTCCGACTAACTGGGCCTGTCCGTCATTGAAGACGGCCTCCACGTCAGTGCTTACCTCAACGGTCCGTCCATTGAGAGTCAGTTCACCGGTCATATTGAAAGTTTGAGCCCCGCCGTCCCGTGACGCAGATACGTCAACTGGTTCGGCAAGGGTGAAGGTTGCTTCAGGGAACTGCCCGGTATCGATGGCAGTAGTCCAGAAGTACTGGTCGCGTCGCTCGGAATCAGTTGAGATGGTATCCACCTGCAGGGCGAGATCCGCTGCGATGAGCTGATCTTCCTGAACTGTGAGAGACCCAGTAATGTCTTCGGTGCGCCCAGCGACTGTCACATTGGCACCGTTGAGAACTTCGTCGAGACGGTAACCTGCGAAGGAACCCGAACCGACGGACCACGTTCCGGAGGTGTCCCCCGCGATCGAATCACTGCCAACTTCCGGCGCACCATTTGACTGTTTCGCCACAGGGGGCTGGGAAAGCGTTGGTACGTCTTCGGCCTGAGCCGAGACGCTGGAGGCATAGATACGGCTGCCAATAAAGACACCCGCAATAATGACTACTACGGCGAAAGCAACAATCCATGCTCGCCGCATCTTTGTGGGTTTCTTCTCGACGGACTGGACTGAATCTGTCTGCTCGGTCATTGCAACTCTCGATTGATCACGCCGTCCTTCGACGATAATTTACTTGACCATTCAATTGTTGCATCATCAATTTTTATCGGTGTGGAATCCAAAGGACTTCACCAAATATCCACAGCCGCTAAACAGGGAATCCGTTTGGAACACCGTTTCTCAGCTTCCGGTGCACTAAAAGGGAAATCCCCGCCTCCCATGAAGGGAAGCGGGGATATTCACACCGAAGCGTGAGACTACTTGCGCAGGCCCAAACGCTCGATCAGCGCACGGTAGCGCTCGATGTTGGTGTTCTTGAGGTAGCCGAGCATACGACGACGGCGACCAACCAGAGCCATCAGGCCGCGGCGGGTGTGGTGATCGTGCTTGTGCATCTTCAGGTGCTCGGTCAGGTCCTTGATACGACGGGACATAACGGCAATCTGAACCTCAGGCGAACCGGTGTCACCCTCGTGGGTGGCGTAAGCCTTGATGATTTCATTCTTTACTGCGGCATCTAATGCCATAACAAACTCCTGGAGTTGGACCGCGTTTCATTCGGTGTGAGCGTCAGACACTCACGACGGCGTCTCGCAACCGCGGACTGCAGCGAGAACCATCGACAATCATATCACCGACGGACCCGTCGACGCGCCCTCCACGCATGGGTGAGATACGGCACCTCGACAATTTGCGCTGCTTCAAAGCCCAGATGCTCACACCAATACCAGCTCAGGTTCTGCTCCACTTTGGCTCTGGTTTCTTCTTTGGAGCGCCGGTAGAAGCTGCGCGAACGAGTCAGTTCCAAGATGCCCTGCAGGTCCAACTCCATCTGCCAATGCCAGATCCCCGATTCCGGGGTGCCGAATTCCTTGCCTAGCGGTGGCGCAATTTCCGGACGGTGCACGTCCCCGGCATGCATGATGCGAGCCAGTCGATGAACCCAAGGCACTTCTACGTCCAGTTGGTTCCAGAGCAAAACAAGCGAGCCATCGTTGCGCAACAATCTGGCGGCTTCGGCGCTTGCAAGAGGCGGATCAACCCAGTGCCAGGCTTGGGCATAGGTGATCAGATCCGCACTATTCTCCGGCATCCCGGTCGCTTCTCCGGAGGCACATACCGTATGCACTTGCGGTGTGCGTTCCTTGAGCACGGCGAGCATGTCTTCGGACGGATCCACCGCCCAGACATCTATCCCCGCCCCGAGGAGCTGTTCGGTGAAAATTCCTGATCCGCAACCGATGTCAATGGCGCGCTCCACGAAATCGCCAGCAACGGTAAATTCCAACGCTTCGCGTGGATAGGCCGGGCGAATTTTGTCGTAGTCCGCGGCCCCAGCCTCATATGCGGAGGCTAGGTCCGCGCGACGTTCGGGTTTCATGGTGAACGCGCGGCGCGGCAGTGAAGGGATTTCCGGCATGTCCCTAGTGGGATTCGGTGGCCAGCACGCTGCGCGCCTGGACCACATCTTCATTCATCTGCTCGATCAGCGCTTCGATGCCACGGTAGGCCACCATGGGGCGCAGATGGGAGATGAACTCAACTACAATTTGCTGGCCATAGAGGTCGAATTCCTCGTAGCCCTCTACGGGGCGATCGATCACGTGGGCCTCAACGACGCGCGAAACACCTTCAAAGGTCGGGTTCGAACCCACCGAGATGGCCGCAGGCCAGCGCACTTCGGCTTCGTCGATCACCCAGCCGGCGTACACGCCATCTGCCGGGATAATACCGGCAGCCTCTGGCGCCAGGTTCGCCGTGGGGAATCCCAGCTCGCGTCCGCGGGCCGCCCCATGGACTACTTCGCCGCGCATCCGGTGCGGACGTCCTAGGATAGCCGCGGCGGCTTCGACGTTGCCTGCCGCCAGTTCTTCGCGGACCCAGGTGGAGGAAAGACGACGCTTATCGCCTACGTCTTCGACACCGATGACATCAAAACCGTATTTTGCGCCCAGCTCGCGCATGAAGTCGAAGTCGCCGGAGTTGCCATGGCCGAAGCGGACGTCGTGGCCCACCACTACTGCCACCGCATTGAGCTTCTCTACGATGATGGAATGCACGAATTCTTCGGCCGACTGTTCGGCGAATTCGAGGGTGTAGTTGATCATTAAAGTTGCATCTAGGCCGACACTGGCCAAGGTGTCGATACGATCTTCCAGACCCATGATGAGCTCGGGAGCAGAGTCAGGGCGGTGCACCTGTGCTGGGTGTGGGTCAAAGGTGATCGCTACCGATTTAGCCGAGCGCCTTTTGGCATGCGAGACCGCAGAATCTAGAACTTCACAATGCCCGAGGTGGACGCCGTCGAAGTTACCAATGGTCACGACAGCGGGAGCCATATCCGTGGGGACTGAGTCCAGGCCCTTCCAATAGTGCACTTTGCTCCTCTTGACTCTGCAACGAAAGATAAATAGTTTACCGAGGTAATTCTTGCACGTCTTTAGACGTGACGCTCATTACGGTTACGGAAGAGCCACCACAAACCAATCAGTGGCAGCACCAGCGGAATATAGCCATAACCCTTGCCGAAGTAGCTCCACACGGAGTCGTGGCCGAAGTGATCAGGTAGCACGAAGGACAGCAATCCAACCACGAGCACGCCCAGCAATTCGAAGCTCACCGCAAACAGGGAGAGCTTCCAAGCGCCTGGCTTAGCCGAGGAGAGAGTAAAGGTAGCGAGGATGTAAACCAGGCCTGCAAGCAACGACAACAGGTAAGCCAGTGGCGCTTCAGAGAAGTCACGGAAGAAAATCTGGTACAGCGCACGCACTGTGGCCGAAAGTGCTAGCACTCCGTAAACGGCGATAATAATGCGGCCCAGCCCGGTGGTTCTTCCGGGACGTGGCGCTTTGTCAACGCCACGAGCTTGCGCCGCTTGTACGATGCGTGAATTACGTGGTTTCTCGCTCATGCAACAACTCCTACGTGCCAGATTTGCTCCATTCGGAACAACATGACAAATGTGATGGCTCCCGAAACGGCCAGTACTGTATTTGCCCAGCGGCTCTTATCGCTGACCGCCCAGAAGAACGCTATCGGCGGCATGATTGCCGCGGTCAGCAAGTAACCCCAGAATTCCCAAGCCTCACCGAGAATAACTTCTCCCCCGGCCTGGCGAATACCCGCAGCTACCGCGTAGACAATCAAGTAAAGCTCGGTTCCTGCAGTGGCGATCAGCGCCCAGTCATCCGGATAACGCCGGATGATGGTGGCAATGATTCCGAGCAACACGGCGAGCGCGCATACGATGGCGCCGGCGATAAAGAAGCCGTTAAGGGCAAACAAGACTGAGCCTTTCTGAAAGTCTCACGAAGAAATGAGTTACTGCTTTCCGGTGAAGACTATTTGGCCGCGAGCTTTCTCGCCCTTATCTGCAATGAGCGCCACCAGTCCGCCGTCCGGTGCGAAAGCCGCTACGAGCTCACCCTCTGGTAGTTCCATAACATTCTTGGAAGCGGTGATGGTTCGTCCGTAAGAGAGCTCGGAAGCTTCGTCTTCGGTCAATTCGCGGCTTGGGAAGAGCGCAGCCGCAGCCTTGTCGAGCGAGAGGATCTCGAACTCTTCGGCGAGCTGCTCCAAACGCTTCGCTTTTGCGATCGGGTATGGGCCGACCTCGGTGCGACGCAGCGCGGTGAGATGGCCACCAACGTTGAGCGCTTCGCCCAAGTCTCGGGCCAATGCCCGGATGTAAGTCCCTGATGAGCAGGAGACGGTGACGTCTACGTCCAACACCTTGCCACCAACTTCGCGGCTGATTTCATGGATGTCGAAGCGGGAGATGGTGACCGGGCGGGCTTTGAGTTCTACTTGCTCGCCGGCACGGACTCGAGCATAGGAACGCTTGCCGTCTACCTTGATGGCCGAGACCTGGCTTGGGATCTGCTCGATGTCGCCGCGAAGTTTGGAGATTTCACGTTCGATATCCTCGTCGGTCACCGCTGCCGCAATGCGTTCGGAGATGACCTCGCCCTCAGCGTCATCGGTGACGGTGTTCTGTCCCAGACGGATGGTGGCGGTGTAGGTCTTGTCATGTCCCACAATGTAGGTCAGTAGACGTGTTGCCTTATTAACACCGATCACCAGGACACCCGTTGCCATGGGATCAAGGGTGCCAGCATGGCCTACCTTGCGGGTTCCCGCAAGCCGACGGATTCGGCCCACCACATCATGGGAGGTCATTCCCTGATCTTTGTCGACTAGTACGAGGCCCGAGGCCTGCTCTTCAGTATTCTGCCCGGCTTTACTCACGCATACCAGTATAGGCGTTATGGAGACCATGCTTGCGGTGACGCGTGTCATGCAATCACGGCCCTCGTCCCGGAAATCGGCCACGGAAAGAAATCCAACCCAAATTTCATTTCCGGCGCGGCAAGCACAGATCACTCCCTAGCTGAGTTCAGCGGCGGTCAGAGAATCCCTGCTCGAAACGCCGGCACACCGTCGACGGCACCCCATTCTTCCCAATAGATGCTTTGGCCGTCTCCAACCTCAAGCATTCCCTTTTCGGGTGCAAGCTTTTTTGCCACCTGCTAAACCTCTTTCGATTTCTTGGGAAAACGGCCCTTATGCTGATTCCCCTAGGAGCAAAGGGCCGAATGCGCCAGAAGCGGCCCTACAGCGAAGGCCAATTCATTCGGCGGCTTTCCAGCTCTGGCCGGTCCGCGCCGATTAGCGGACAGCCAAGAGCGAGCCGTGAGTTCGTACTTGGCCTTCGTTCCGGGATTCGGATTGGGCCACGGTGAATCCCGCGGCCTCGACATGTGAAGCCAAAAGATCCAAAGGCCAATAGTAGGCGGTGGCAACCGCATGGTCGAAGGGTTCGAGTTTGGGGCCGGTGAAGAACCCCAAGGCAAGGCCGCCGCCGGGGCGAATGCAGCGAGCGAACTCTGCGAGCGCCTCACCGATTAGTTCGGGGATGGTGTGAATCAGTGAATACCAGGCAAGCACGCCGCCCAATGCTTCGGAGCCAACGTGCAAGCTTTCTGCCCGGCCACGTCGGTACCGTTCTTGGGGGTAGTTCCTTTGAGCGATTTTAATGAACTCGGGAACGGGATCTACACCCTCGACGTCAATCCCCAAGGTACTCAAATGATGTGTCCATTGGCCCGGACCGCAACCGACGTCAAGCACTGTGCCCTTGATGCTGCGCGCCCACGTTTCGACAAAAGCCACTTCGGCAGCGGCAGCATGTTCAATGCTGCCGACGGCATCCACATACTGGCTTGCTTTGGCTCCATATGCGGACCTGACGGATTCAAAAGTCATAACGCCACTCTAGATGTTTTGGATCAGAAGGCGTCCAACGTCGTCGCCCCAGAACTTTCCCCGAATAGTTCCGCTCCGTGATCGTTTCCGAAATACGGGCGTGGGCTTTCGAGATGATGGCAAGATATTCGGCATCTTAGGACATATCCGTTAACACTGATCACCGATCCACCGAATATTGCCTTCACCGAAATGGAAGATTTCGTCATGATTGTCTCTGAAATCCGGCTTCTATGTGCGCCCCACCCCCATGAGCGCACAATAGACATGTAGAGTTTTTCCTAGTCGGTGACGTTGCTGCGAAGCACTCGCGATCCGAGAAATTTTCATTTGAAGCGTTGTGCCAGGGCGTCGGATAATCTCCTGAACGTCTGGCAAATAACAGAACCCTCAGAAGGAGACCAGCGTGAAAATCGCCGTCCTGACCAAACAGGTACCTGATACATGGTCGAGCCGTCGCTTGGACCTGCAAACCGGAATGCTCGACCGCGCAGCGGCAGACCTGGTCGCCGATGAGATCTGCGAACGCGCCTGCGAGGTCGCACTCCAAGCGGAAAAGTCATTGGGCGAGGTTGAGGTCATTGCTGTCTCCATGGGAGATGAGAAGGCCGTGCTTGCACTGCGCCGGCTGCTCTCCATGGGTGCGCATTCTGCGGTGCATATCTCCGACCCGGCGCTGGCTGGGTCGGATATGATCTCCACCGCCCGGGTGCTCGCGGCGGCTCTGGCGAAACTCGACGTTGACCTGATCCTTGCAGGCAACGAATCGACCGACGGCAAGGGTGGCATGGTGCCAGCAATGATCGCCGAACTCCTCGACCGTCCGTTGCTGCCCTACGCCGACGAATTGGAAATCAGCGCAAGCGAAGTGACCGGAACCAGCCAGCTGGGCGACACCACCATGAATTTGAGCGTGCAGCTACCCGCCGTCGTCTCGGTGACGGAGAAGTCCGCCGAGCCACGCTTCCCGAACTTCAAGGGAATCCGTGCGGCGAAGACCAAGCCACTGGAAACGTGGACCCTGGCCGACCTCGGCATCGAGGCAGGTCCCGAGGCGGCCCACTTCCGTTCGGTGATGGTCTCTGCGGAGGACCGCCCCGAGCGAGTCGCCGGACCAAAGATTACCGATGACGGAACGGCGGCCACCCAGTTGGCCGACTTCCTGGCCGAGAAGCACTTTATCTAAATCAGCTCGGGCCTTTCCATAATCTTCATCCCCACGATTTGTCCTTGCTCAGGAGGATTTTCCCATGGTTCAAACCACCCACAGCGTGCTAGTCCATGTCCAGGTATCACCGGACGGCTCCCCGCAGAACACCACCGCAGGCTTGCTCGGAACCGCCGCTCAGTTCGGCACGCCCGTCGCCGTTGCCGTCTGTGCCGCGGGCCAAGAACAGCAGCTTGCGGCCAAGCTCGGTGAACTCGGCGCCGCCGAAGTTCACCTGCTGCCTACCGACCTCGACGCCTTGGCTCTCGGCTCGGCCGATGTGGCGGCGCTCGCCTCGGCCACCAGCACTGTCGCTCCGTCCGCGGTGCTGCTCTCCAATACGGCCTCCGGCCGCACCATTGCCGGCCGTTTGGCCATTCGGGTTGAGGGCGCCGTCTGCGTTGATGCGGTGGGCATGCGCTGGGCCGAGGACGAGCCGATCGCCATGCACTCGATTTTCGGCGGAGACGTCACCTCAGAATCCACTGTCGAAGGCGGACCGCGCATCTTCACGATTCGCCCCGGTGCCGTAGATGCCCGCGCCGAGTCCGTCGCGGCACCGCAGCTGACCATCATCGAACCTTCGGCTCTGCCCAAGGTATCCAAGGGCGCCCAAATCCGCTCGGTCGAAGCGATGCAAAGCGATGCCTCCCGTCCGGACCTGCGCAGCGCCAAGATCGTCGTCTCCGGCGGACGCGGAGTGGGCTCGGCCGAAAAATTCGAGATCGTCGAGCAGCTGGCCGATCACTTCGGCGCGGCGATTGGCGCCTCGCGTGCCGCGGTGGATTCAGGCTTTGTCTCGCCGAAGCTGCAGGTGGGCCAGACCGGTGTCATCGTCTCCCCGGACCTGTACATTGCCTTGGGCATCTCCGGGGCGATTCAGCACCGTGCGGGTATGCAGACCGCCAAGACGATCGTAGCCATCGACAAGGATGAGAATGCGCCGATCTTCGACCACGCAGACTTCGGCATCGTTGGCGACCTGTTTACCGTAGTCCCGAAACTGCTCGAGGAAATCCGCACCCGCCAAGGGTAATCAGGGCATTCTCCACTCAGGTAGGTTCCGGCGAAGCATCACCTGCCGGATACGACGACGCGATGAGGTTCAACGATTATGACCAAGCAACGGATGGCAGGCTACACGCCCCTGCGCGCCAAAGGCGGGGTAAAACCCGACGCAGCCGCCGAGCCTGCACAGAAAATTGAGGCGCCACCGACGGCGAGCGTGCCCGCAGCACCGGTCACCGAACCGGTGTCCAGCGAGCCGGCCCCAGAACAGGCTCCTGCACCGGCCGCGACGACGGCCGTTCAGCCTGAGCCAGCGCCGGCTCCCGTCCCGAACACCGCCGCTAGCTCCTCACGCCAACGCATGCAGGGCTATACCCCGCTCCGGGCTCCGGCCACGGACACCGCCAGCACCAGCGCACAGGTCGCGGCACCGGCTGCCGCTGCTGCGGAACCCGTTGGGGTGGCCGCAGCAACGCCGAGCGAAACTCCGGCAGCTCCGGTAGCTCCGGACTCGGAACCGGCTGCTCCAGCAATGGCCGCTTCGGGCACCGAGGCAGCTTCGGCGGATTCATCCGAACGGGCGGCAGTTCCGTCCAATCGCATGCAGGGCTACACTCCCCTGCGCCAACGCGAGGATGCGGCTGCCGGAAAGTCCCCCGAGTCTGCGGCGCCCGTTGCCCAAGCCCCAGTGGCTGTCCCGGTTTCCGAACCAGTCGCCGAAGAAGCAGCCGCACTCGGGCAACCGCCGGCCGTTGAAGAAGTCGCCGAGCCCGCGGCCCAGAGGCCACCGGCCGATGCGGAACCTGCCGCGCAGGCCGCGAGCGTGGCCCAGCCTCCCGTCGCGGAAAAGCGCCCGGCCTCCGATGCCCAAGGAACTTCAAAGATCAAGATGAAGCCCTGGGTCAAGCCGGCCATCCTGGTGATCGGAGCGGTCATTGTGGCCCTATTGGTGGTTCTTGCCGCGCGCGGCTTGCGCACGCTGGAACCAATCCAGGACTTCATCGCCACCTATGATGGGCATTCAACCATGCCCGACTCTGCCCCGCTCGGAATTCCGGCTTGGCTTGGTTGGCAGCATTTCTTGAATATGTTCTTTATCGTGCTGATCATCCGCACCGGGTTGCAGGTACGGTATGAGAAACGGCCCGCGGCGATGTGGACGCCCAAGGCGAACTCCTGGTTCTCCCCGAAGGGAAATAGTCCCAAGAAATATTCGCTCAGCATCTGGACCCATCAGGCCTTGGATGCGTTGTGGGTGCTGAACGGAGTGATCTTCGTGATCCTGCTGGCTATTACCGGCCAGTGGATGCGTGTGGTTCCGACCAGCTGGGATGTCTTCCCGAATATGCTCTCCGGCGCCATTCAATATGCCTCGCTCAACTGGCCTGTCGAAAATGGCTGGATTCATTACAATGCCTTGCAGATGACCTCGTACTTCCTCGTGATCTACGTGGCTGCCCCACTGGCCGTCTTGACCGGTGTCCGGATGTCCAGCTGGTGGCCGACACAGCCTCAGGCCTTGAACCGGGTCTATCCGATCGAGCTGGCCCGCAAGGTGCATTTCCCGGTGATGATCTTCTTCGTCGCCTTCGTGCTGGTCCACATATTCCTGGTATTCACCACCGGCGCGTTGAAAAACCTGAACCACATGTATGCCTCGCGGGACGCGGCCGACGCCTGGGGGCTGGTGATCTTCTTGGTCTCGGTGGCGGTGGTCGCGGCGGCTTGGGTGTTCACCAGGCCCATGTTCCTCCTGCCGGTGGCAACGATGACCGGCAAAATTTCCAAGAACTAGGGTTCGCTTGCCACGGCGCCTGCAGGCTTCTCAGCGGAGCCTGCGGGCGCCGTTTGGCATCTCAGAGCACCGCTTCGAAGAGCAGAAGCTTCGAGTCACCGTCATCGGCGCGCACCATGCGAATCTCTTCGCCGGCCGCGATCTGCACAAACCCGAATTTCGCGTGCAAGCGCAGCGAGGAGACGTTTCGTTCGTTGGTGAAGTAGTACGCCCGCTGGCTCCGCACAGCGATCCATTCCAGACGCGCCGCAGTGAGGGCCTGGCCAATTCCATGCCTGCGCCAGTCTGGATCTACGATGACCCCGCCGAGGTAGTGGCCTGCCGGTGCAATTCCGTGGGCGTCTTCGTGCCAATGGGTCTTTGCGATGCCGGCAATCTGAGTGCCGGCCACCGCAACTACGACGGTCCGGTGCGAGGTGCTCTGGATTGCCTGCGCCGTCCACGGGTCCCGGCCGCTGTCCACGCACAGCTGGGCTACGGCTGTCGCGTCTTCCGCGCGTGCTGCGCGCAGCCGTAGATCCTGAATCCCAACGGCCTTTGGCTGTCCCATTTGGTCGGCTCCTTTGCGCCATGCTCGCCACCGGGCGGGTCATCCGCCCGGCCTATCTACCGCAGTCGCCTGGAGCGGCGGTTCCGACGCAGCATAGTTAGTCGACACTAGTCGACGCGTAGTGCCTTGATGACCTTTTCCACTCGGCGAGCACGGGTATCCGCGCCTTTTGCCGAGATGATCGGTTCAACATGACCGCGTTGCTTGCTGTAGGAGAGATTGTTCCAGGCGTCGGCTAGGGCCGGTTCCAAAGACAGTTTCACCGCAAGGTCCTCGGGGACTTCGATGATTCGCGGTGCCTCGTCGAGTTCCAGTTTCACAGTGATCTCATCCCCGGCACCCCGGCCGGTGGCTTGCCGCGTTTCGGAATTGAAGGAGATCAAAAATTGCCCGCCCATGGATGAGATGGTATTTCGATAGGTGTAGTCCCCGTCGATCGTCACCGTCACCGGTACCCGTTTGCCGTGATTGAATCCTCGGACGATGTCGTCGGGAACAACAATGCCCACATTATTTCCGGTCGAGGCCATCAAGGTGGTGGTGAATTCCGGCATGAGCTGCTCCTTTGTTTCAGGCAAGTCTATGATCTCCACGGTAGTCCAGTATCTCCGTGCTGACCACCATCAATTATCGTGAGCTTCGAAGCGGTGCCAGCGGCCAGCCGGGTAGCCAGATTGGTCGACGGGCATGATTGCCCTGGTCTTCATAGTCCTTGGATCTTGCTGTGAGATCATGGACAGCACCACCACCGTGTGAATACCGCGCGGAGCCATCGTTGGCCATGCGTTGCAATCCATGCAAAGGAAAACTTGCCGGAACAAAAACCGAAACCCCACGAACTGCTGTTCTTCATCCTCTATTTGGCCGCTTGCGCGCTGATGGCCGGACTTCCGTTTCTCATCGGCTTCCTCACTCCGCTCTGGCTCCCGCAGCTCGGCGAGCTGAAACAGGGGCTTTGGCCATGGGTTCCGGTCCTTGTCATCGTCTTCACCCTGGTGCTGCTTGCTACGGGCGAAATCACCGACCGCCTGGTGCGACTGCTATTTCCCGATGCCGGCAAGATTGCCAGCAATACCTTGGAATCGTTGCTGAGTTTCGTGGTGATCGTGGGCTGCTACTACCTGGTCATGAGCACCTACCCGCTGGCATTGGCGAGCGCCGCGATCAGTGTGGCGGTCTATTTGCTCTGCACCCCGCTGATCAATCGGCTCACAGCCAGCGCACCCCGCGATACGCCCGGTGCCCCTTAGCTCTTGCTTTTTTCAGCACGCAAAAACCCCAGTGGCGCACGAACTGCTGTTCGGCACCTCTGGGGTTTTTGCTCGCTCCCGATTCGCGGAAACGCAGAGTATGAGCAGGCTTAGGCCTCTTCCTCCTCGTCGTCTTTCTTGTACGGATCGGCATCCCCGGCGTGGGTCTTGCCCTCGCGCAGCGAAGCGACCTCAGCATCCTTTTCCTTGGCCTTGGCCAGCAGTTCATTCAGAAGCGAGGCGCTCTCTGGAATCTCGTCTGCCACGAAGGCCAGGGTAGGGGTCAAGCGTATGGTCAGGTTGCGTCCCAGTTCCTTGCGCAGCGCACCGGTGCGCTTGGCGAGCATCTCGGCGATTTCCGCTTTGATCTCACCCTCACCGAACACCGTGTAGTACACGGTGGCGTGCTGCAGGTCGTTGGTGACCCGCGCGTCGGTCACGGTCACGTTGTCGATGCGCTCGTCTTTGATGACGGTGCGCAGCGACTGGGCCATGAGGACCTGAACGCGCTTGGCCAAACGGGCCGCACGGGCTGAATCAGCCATGGATCTCTCCTAAAAAATTGTCGTGAAAGTGAGGAGCGTGGGCGCTCACCGGTTAGTTTACCGGTGCGCGCCCACGCCGTTGCTCATCTAAGGATTAAGCTCGTGGCTTTTCGCGCATCTCGAAGGTCTCGATGATGTCGCCTTCCTTGACGTCGTTGAACGAGCCAAGGCCGATACCACACTCGAAGCCCTCGCGGACCTCGGTGACGTCGTCCTTTTCGCGGCGCAGCGAATCGATGTTCAGGTTGTCGCCCACTACCTTGCCATCGCGAACCAGGCGTGCCTTGGTGTTTCGCTTGATGGTGCCGGAGCGGATGATCGAACCTGCGATGTTGCCGAACTTCGACGAGCGGAAGACCATGCGGATCTCGGCGCTGCCCAGGGCAACTTCCTCGTACTCTGGCTTCAGCATGCCGGTCAGGGCAGCTTCGATGTCATCGATTGCGGAGTAGATGACCGAGTAGAAGCGCATGTCAACGCCTTCCTTATCGGCCAGGTCTGCCACGCGTTCTGCCGGACGCACGTTGAAGCCAATGATGATGGCATTGTCAACGGTTGCCAGGTTGACGTCGTTCTGGGTGATCGCACCGACGCCGCGGTGGATCACGCGCAGCTGCACGTCGTCGCCCACGTCGATCTTCATCAGCGAGTCTTCCAGTGCTTCGACAGCACCGGAGGCATCGCCCTTGAGGATCAGGTTCAGCGTATCGATCTTGCCATCTGCCACAGCCTGGTCGAAGTCTTCCAGGGTGATGCGCTTGCGGCGCTTGGCCAGCATCGCATTGCGCTCTGCGGTTTCGCGCTTGTCGGCGATCTGGCGTGCGGTGCGCTCGTCGTCGGTGATCAGGAAGCCGTCGCCGGCGCGTGGCACCGAAGACATACCCAAGACCTGAACCGGACGCGACGGCAGGGCCACGTCGAGGTTCTCGCCGTTTTCGTTGAACATGGCACGCACGCGGCCGTGGGCGGTGCCCACAACCATGGTGTCGCCCACTGCCAAGGTACCGGACTGCACCAGCACGGTGACAACCGAACCGCGGCCCTTGTCCAGGTTCGCTTCGATGGCCACACCGCGGGCGGACTTGTCAGGGTTCGCCTGCAGTTCCAGCACGTCGCTGGTCAGCAGCACGGCATCGAGCAATTCGTCGATACCATCGCGCTGCAGCGCCGAGACGTGGATGAACATGGTGTCGCCACCGTATTCTTCGGGAACCAGACCGTATTCGGTCAGCTGGCCCTTGACCTTGTCAGGGTTGGCGCCTTCCTTGTCGATCTTGTTGACCGCGACGATGATCGGCACGCCAGCAGCCTGTGCGTGGTTCAGCGCCTCAACGGTCTGCGGCATCACGCCGTCATCCGCTGCGACAACCAGCACTGCAACGTCGGTGACCTCGGCACCACGGGCACGCATGGCGGTGAACGCCTCGTGGCCCGGGGTATCGATGAAGGTCATCGCGCGGTCGCGGCCTTCGTGCTCGTGGTTGATCTGGTAGGCACCGATGTGCTGGGTGATGCCGCCGTGCTCGCCCTCGGTGACGTTCGACTTGCGGATTGCATCCAGCAGTCGGGTCTTACCGTGGTCGACGTGGCCCATGATCGTGATGACCGGGGCACGCTCTTCGAGCTCGGCTTCGCCTTCAGCCTCAAGTTCGGCATCCAGGTCCAGGCCGAAGCCTTCGAGCAGTTCCTTGTCCTCGTCCTCCGGGGAGACGACCAGGACCTTGTAGCCCAGCTCTGCACCGAGGACCTCGAAGGTCGCCTCGTCCAGCGACTGGGTGGCGGTAGCCATTTCTCCCAGGTGGAAGAGCACGGTGACCAGTGCTGCCGGGTTTGCGCCGATCTTATCGGCGAAGTCGGTGATCGACGCGCCACGGCGCAGGCGGATCTCGGAGGATCCGTTGCCGCGTGGAACGTTGACGCCGCCCAGGCTCGGAGCACTCATCTGCTCCAATTCCTGGCGCTTGGCGCGCTTGGACTTGCGCTGCTTGCCGCGTCCGGCACCGCCCTTACCGAAGGCACCGCCAACGCCGCCGCGGCCGCGTGGAGCGCCCGGACGGAATCCGCCGCCGCCTGCACCGGCACCCGGAGCGCCACCTGGACCGCCGCCGCCACCTGGACGACCGCGACCGCCGGCACCCGGACGACCGCCGGCTGCTGGAGCCGGACGATCGGTGCGGTTAGGCATCATACGTGGGGTTGCGCCACCTGCGGCGCCTGCGCCACCTGCGCCGGCACCTGCCGGACGTGGTGCGCCGGTTCCGGCACCTGCTGGGCGTGGACCGCCCTGGCCCTGTCCGGCCGGACGCTGTCCGCCGGCACCCTGTGGGCGTGGACCGCGAGCTGGTGCGCCATCACGTGGTGGACGTGGACCGCCGGTACCTTGACCGCCAGCACCCTGGGGGCGTGGGCCTCGGCCTGCTGGACGTGGACCGCCCTGGCCGCCTTCGCCGCGCATTCCCTGCTGTGCGGAGAACGGCGAGTTGCCCGGACGTGGACCGCCTGGACGTGGGGCTCCTGCGCCGGCACCCTGTGGGCGTGGTGCACGGTTCTGGCCGCCATCGCGGGAACCGCGACGCTCATCCCCGCCGCGCATTCCCTGCTGTGAGGAGAACGGGCTGTTGCCCGGGCGAGGTGCGCCTGCTGGCTTGGGCGCCGGCTTCGGACCTGGGCGTGGACCGCCCGGGGCCGGAGCTGCCGGTGCCTTGGCTGCCGGGGCATCCGTTTCGGGAGCCTTGGCCGCTGGTGCTTCTGCCGCCGGGGCCTTGGCCGCCGGAGCAGCCGGAGCCGCTGGCGACTTAGCAGCTGGGGCCGCCGGAGCTTCCGGAGCCTTAGCTGCTGGGGCAGCCGGGGTGGCAGCTGGCTTGGCCGCAGGCTTAGCGCCTGGCTTTGGACCGCCGGCACGTGGTGCTGGGGTCGAGCCTGCTGGCTTGGCTGGGGCTGCCGAACCTGGGAAGGCATCGCGCAGTTTGCGCGCTACCGGAGGTTCAACGGTTGAGGAAGCAGAACGAACGAATTCGCCCATATCCTGCAACTTGGTTAGGGCTTCTTTTGAAGTAATTCCGAGCTCTTTAGCGAGCTCGTGAACGCGGGGTTTAGCCACATCTCTCCTGTGTCGATGCGATCGGCTAGAACCCCGGGTTCAATAAGACTTGGGTGTTCTGGCTGATCAGCGTTGTAATTCGTGAAATTCTTCCGCCGCACGGTGGATCACGCAAAACCGATTGTTCATCGTTGTGCGCTCAACTTAGCGGACTCATCGGGTTGCCATCAGATTTCTGACCCGCTTTCATCATGATTGCCAGATAGCCGGCCCGTTGCCGGCTGATCTTCGTATGCGGCGAACTGCTGTGCCACGCAGGAGTCATCAACCGAACTTCTAAAAGCCCGGGAAAATGCCTTGCGTCGCACAGCATGCCGCACACACTTTTCGGTTCCGTGGGTCCAGGCACCCCGCCCTGCGGCGGAGCCCGAAAGATCCAGACGCACACCGCGCAGCGGTGAGTCCTGATTCAAAACCCAACGGAGTAGCTCATCTTGAGATGTGATGGTTCGACAGCCAATGCACGTACGTTGCTGATGCAGTTTCATGCGAGCGCCATCCTCACCTTCCACAACTTGTCAACGAGCCAACTACTAGTCTAGCGCGTTTAGACCTCGGCGCACGCGTGAGGTCCAGATCACAGGTACACCGAGGCCAAAAAACGTGCTAGGCAAATCTATTTTCCGTCTCCCGTTGGCCGGGATCCGGAATTGCTCAAATTTAGAGCTGTGGTTCCTTGCCACCGGATGCGGCAATGATGTCGATGCGCCAGCCGGTCAGCTTGGCGGCCAGACGCGCGTTCTGGCCTTCCTTGCCGATGGCCAGAGACAGCTGGCTGTCCGGCACGACCACACGAGCGCGACGCTCGTCCTCGTCGAGGATTTCGACCGAGACGACCTTCGAGGGGGACAAAGCGGCAGCGATGAACTTGGCCGGATCCTCGTTGTAGTCAACGATGTCGATCTTCTCGTCGTTCAATTCGTTCATCACCGCACGTACGCGGGTGCCCATTTCACCGATGCAAGCGCCCTTGGCGTTCACTCCGGCTTGGATGGCGTGCACCGCAAGCTTGGTGCGGTGCCCTGCTTCGCGGGCCAACGCCTCAACCACGACGGTGCCGTCTGCGATCTCTGGAACTTCCATTTCGAACAGCAGGCGAACCAGGTTCGGGTGCGAACGCGACAAGGTGATTGCCGGGCCCTTGGTCCCGCGTTCGGCCGAGACCACATAGGAACGTAAGCGGCTGCCATGGGTGTAGCGCTCGCCTGGAACCTGTTCGGGAGGTGGAAGCAGTGCCTCGACCTCACCGATATTCACCTGGACCATATGCGAGGAGTGGCCCTGCTGGATGACGCCGGAGATCAGCGTACCCACGCGCGAGGAGTACTCCCCCACGACCACTGCATCTTCGGCTTCGCGCAGACGCTGCATGATCACCTGACGTGCGGTGGACGCGGCGATGCGTCCGAAACCGTGCGGGGTGTCATCAAATTCGCCCAGCAGCACACCGGTGGAATCGCGGTCCTCGACGAGGATTGCCACATGTCCGTTGCTCTGCTCGATATGAGCGCGAGCACCGGGCATCGCGCCGTCGGTCTTGTTGTAGGCCAGCAGCAGTGCCGACTCGATGGTAGGGATCAGCACATCCATCGGGATGTCCCGCTCTTTTTCCAGGATGCGTAGCGCATCGAGATCAATATCCATGCCTAGCCCTCCAAATCTTCGTTATCGATGTTTTCAAATAGCGCGTCGTCGAAATTGATTTCCGGGTCAACGACTGCCTTGCGGATGTCTTCCAGGGCGAAGGTCTTCGGTTCATCGACCTTGACCTTCATGCCCTTCTTGGCAGGCTCATGGTGCACAGAAATGACTACCTCGGTGTCGGCGACCTCGGTCAGCCGGCCGCGCAGCTTGCTGCCATCGGAGAGATTGAACTTCACCATCCGGTTCTTCGCACGGATCCAGTGACGATTCAGCGTCAGTGGGCGCGATAGACCTGGGGAGCTTACTTCGAGTTCATACGGATCGACTGACGCGTACTTTGCGTCCTGATCCAAGGCATTAGAAATGGTGGTAGTTACTTCACCAAGTTCGTCCAAAATCACCGATTGGGTGCCGTCAGCCTTGTCGACGATGACCTGCACGATCATCTGCTTTCCCGAAGGGCGGACAGAGACTTCTTCCAGCACCAGCCCGTGGGATTCCACTTCCTTCTCCAGCACGGTCGTCAACCGTTGTGCCTCTTGTTCGGTATCAGCCGGCTTAGCGGTCATGGATATCCTCCCACGTTATTCGATGTTGTCCTTTAAGGGTATATGCACGCACGCAAGATGAGAACTGCTTAATGGGTACAGGTGAAAGAACTCACGCGCAATTCGCGCATTCAGCGCGTTTGAACCGGGCTTGGCCCGCAACTTCATGGCATGATCGAATCGCCATGACTGAGAACTCGACACCGCAACCCACTCGACGCACCCCAAAAACCAGGCGCGCACCGGGCTGGATCGCACCGCTGCTAGCCGGAGTTCTATGCGCTGGCCTCACTTGGAGTGTGGGCATGAGCATCTTTCGCGGGTCGCTGGAGGAACGTGGCCTGCCGGAGGAAATCCGCGGAATCTCCGAAGAGCAGCTCCAGCTGTGGCAGTACGGCTCGACCCTGGCGCAGCTCGCTTCCCAGGCCGACGCGTTGGCCGCACTGGCAGACTCGGACAGTGCCGGCGCCCTGAGCGAATTGAGCGCCACGCTGGCTCATGGCTCGAAGCTGGTTGGCCAGTTGAGTTTCGAGGACCAGCCAGTGGTGCCGTTGGCGCAAAGCTTCAGCCCCGAGGCGGTTTCCAAACTGGCCGAACAGGTTGCCCAGCTGAGCACTCGCATGCCGCCGGTCCCAGAAGAGCAGGCCCCGCTGGCACCCGCGCTGACGCAGCTGGCCTTCCAGACGAATCTCGAAGCGCGCAGCGCGCTACGCGCCGTGGCCAAGCAAGAGTCGGTGGATCAGCTGCCCGCCCCGCTGCTCTCCGGGCAGGGCGAACCCGAGGGGGAACCGGTGGGTTGCCTCAGGGATCACAAGCTACTAAACGCAGAAACCCCGATTGCCGATCCGGCACTGCATGATGATGTACGGGTGGCCCGGGCACTGGACCGCGGCTACGCGTTGGACTACATCCTGCAATTGCAGGCTGCTCGCGGAGCCAACGCGGACGCGGCGCAGATCGAAGAGCGCCGCACGACGTTGAATGCCGAACTGCGCAAGGTGCGTTCGGTGTTGCCAGGCGACTGTGCGGATCTACGACAGCCAGCCTATGTGCTGCCCGAGGACGGGCTCGAAGAACTAGGTTCGCTGGCCGCGGAGGCCGAAGCCGATTTTGTTCAGGCGCTAGCTCTTGCCTCGGGTGCCGCGAGGGACAGCGCACAAGGCACCTTGGCGGAAACGACCTGGCAGGTTCTGCTTGAGCAGCGCCAGCGTGGACTGGATCCAGAACTGCTGAACGCCAGCGAGTAATACTGGCCCAAGCTTTACCCGCTTGTCTGGGTCTAAACGATTCAGCGGCCGAAACGTACCTGCTCAGAATGATGTGCCCGCATCACCGTGTGTGACAAGATACATTCAACCGCATAGATTCTGAGGAGTTCCCAGTGTTTGATTCCCCCGGTGGAATTTTCGGCAGCCAGGCGCTCGCAGTCCTTTTGGTGCCTGGCATCATCCTCTGGCGGACCGGCACTCGGTCGCGAAGAACCCTCGCAACTGCTGTGAAGCCTTAGGCAGCCGGCTAATGAACATCCTTCGCGGCCTCGGTTTTACCGTCGCAGACTCCGCGGCATCCCGCCAGAGGATTCCGCGGTGAGTTACTCCGTGCCCTCAGGGCGGGCGCATTCCCCGCGCGGCGCCGCAAGCGACGTCCGGGGAGTCACGCTGATGCCGGCCAAGGATCTCGTCCAGCGCTTGTTCGTTGCTATTGCCGGGTTTATCTTCGAGATGATCGTCTGGTCCGCGAGGAACCCCGAGGGCTATGCCGGGACCATGCCATCCTGGATCATCATCACGGTTGCTGCTCTGGGTTACACCACCTTCGTGATCACCCGCTCGCCGGTCCTTGGCTACTGCACGATGATCTTGCTGAGTACCGGCTGCCTCATCGATCCCATGGCACCGACCATGATGGTCGGCTTCCTGATTTCCGTGTTCTACCTGGCCCGACGGCTGCCGCGGCGCAGGGCATATCTGGCCCTGATCGGCGCCGCGATCCCGATATTGACCGCCTCGCTGGTGTCCACGAAGCTGCAAGTCATCGGCAACCTCACGACGGTTCTCCCCAGCGTGGCCGTCTTCACGCTATTGGTTCTCGCGGTGTGGGGCTCGGGCGTGGCATTGGCCAGCTATGAGCGCACGCTGCGCACGGAACGCGCTTGGGCAATTCGGGCCCGCGAAGAAGCCACCACTTCGGAGCGGCTGCGTATCAGCCGCGACCTGCATGATTCCGTGGCGCACTCGCTCACGGCGATCGTGTTGCAAACCGCCGGCCTGCGCGCGGTGCAACGCACCAAGTCGCGCGAAATTGACCTGGATGCGGCGCTCGCGGATATGCAGCAGACCGCGGAGCAGAGCATCCGCGAACTACACCGGCTGCTGGGACTCTTGCGCGGCGAGGGAGATGCTCCAGATTCTCCGCCGCGCGGAATCTCCGACTTTGCCGAGCTCATCGAGGCGGCGCGAACTTCGGGGGTCGAAATCCACGAGTCGATTTCCGGCCCCGGGCGTCCGCTCGATCCAAGCGTCGGACACGCTGCCTATCGTGTAGTCCAGGAGGGCCTGTCAAATGTGATGCGCCACGCCGGTCAAGGAGCGAAAGCCTACGTCGAAACCCGCTGGGATTCCGAAGCGCTGACGGTATCCATCCGTTCGCTATCCGGAATCACCGAAAAGTCGCGGCTCTCGGGCGGGTTCGGCCTGCTGGGCTTGCGCGAACGCGTCACGATCTGCGGAGGCACACTAGTCAGCGGTCCTACCGATAGCGGTTTTCTCGTCAAAGCCGTTCTGCCCGTGCGAACTGAACTAGGCTCGGACCATAACAGCTCTTCGGAAGATTTGTGAGTGGAGCGTCAACACGATGATCGCAGACCCAGAACCCACCGCCCACGGCCCGAATGCGAGTTCCAGAATTCGCATCCTCATAGTGGATGATCAGCCAATGGTCCGGGCCGGCATTTCGATGTTGCTTTCCGCCGAGCCTGACCTCTCGGTGATCGGCGAGGCGGGCTCGGGGCCCCAAGCGCTTGAATTTGCTGGCAAGCACCTCCCCGACGTGGTGCTCATGGATGTGCGCATGCCCGGGATCGACGGGGTTGAGGCGACCAAGCAGCTGGTTCGTGAAACCCGGGAGAACCAGGACCGGCTGGTCCGGGTGCTGATTATGACTACCTTTGATGATGAGGAGGTCGTGGTCAAGGCGCTCCAAGCCGGTGCCAGTGGATATCTGCTGAAACACGCCTTGCCCAATGAGATCGCGGCCGCGATTCGGCGGGTTGCGGCGGGTGAAACCTGGCTGGATGCGACGGCCGCCACCCGGCTCGTGCAGCGCCTGCACATGAGCTCCTCGGACTTGCCGGACATCACGGAGCTGCTGACTCCTCGAGAACAGGAAGTCCTGCGACTTGTGGCCGCGGGCATGTCCAATCAGGAGATCCGAGACCTGCTGGTGCTCAGCGAGGCGACGGTCAAAACTCACGTGGCCCGAATCCTCTTCAAGACCGGCTCTCGGGACCGCGCTTCGGCTGTGGCCTTGGCGTACCGCTCGGGCTTCAGCCGTGCGGATGACAAGATCCCGGGACGAAACTGAAAGTTTCCAGAGAAAGATACCGTGCAGGTATGACGACGGCAGAACCTCAATTTGAGATCCTAGAACCAACGCCACAGCAATCCCTCAGCGCTTCGAGGGTGTGGCCTGGTGGGAGCGGTTGTTGCCACCGTATGACGTCCTAGATGACGGTCAGCCTTTTTGGGAACCTGCGTTAGGGGGAAAGCTTTTGGGGCAAATCCAAAAGCTCAGCTTCTTTAATGCGCCCGGCCTATGGGGATGGGTCAAGGCTGATTGATGTTGATTCTAGGTAAGGCAGTATGGGGACATTGCCTCCAGGAATTGCCGGCTCGCAGTCCAAGCGAACCGGCAATTCGTGGTTAAAGGGCATGTACCTCTCCGCCCGGCCCACGTTGGGCAATTGGCCGCCGCCAACCACCGCGGCAAGCCGGTGTTCGGTTTCAGAAAGGTGATGATTCTAGCCGGGCTGGATGCCTTTGGCTGGACCGTTTCCCGGGAATCGTTGTGCCCCTAGGCAAAGATCATGTCTGAACCGAGTTTGATGATCAGTGCGCACACCACGATCACGAAGATGATCCTGATGAATTTGCTGCCTTTGGAAATCGCCATGCGGGCACCGAGGTAGCCGCCGGCCATATTCATCAGTCCCATGGCCAACCCCAACCCGAAAACCACGTGCCCAGCCGGAATGAACAACACCAGGGCGCCAAAGTTGGTGGCTAGGTTGACGATCTTCGCTTTGGCCGAGGACTGCAAGAAGTTGTACCCCAGCACCGTGACCATAGCGATGATCAAAAATGATCCGGTACCCGGACCAATCATGCCGTCATAGCCGCCGATGATCAGTCCGATCACTACCGCCCGCAGGTAGTGCCCGCTGCCCCGGTAGCGTAGCTTGCTCAGCTCTCCGGCTTTGGGCTTGAAAATTGTGAAGGCAAGCACCGCCACCAACGCGGCGATAATGATTGGCTGGATGGCTTCTTCGGGCAGAATCGTGGCAATGGCTGCACCACCAAAGGCACCAACCATGGCCATCAGGGCCATGGGGATTGCCGTTTTCAGGTCCGGGCTGGTCCGCCTGTAGTAGGTAATCGCGCTGGTGGCGGTGCCAAAAATGGAACCCAGCTTATTCGTGGCCAGGGCCTGTACTGGGCTCATTCCGGGAAAGAGAAGCAGCGCGGGCAACTGGATCAGTCCACCGCCACCGACAACTGCATCGATCCAACCAGCCGCAAACCCTGCTAACAAAAGCAGGATCAGCGACGTCCAGCTGAACTCAACACCATCAAGTGACAAGAAGGAGAGAATCTCCGGCACCGCGCTGCACCTCTATTCATTTATTGCTTGTGAAAAGCTACCGGCAGTTTACGCGCTCAGCTCTTCCACCACGTCGGCAACGGCAACGTCACGACGCTCGCCGGTGGCACGATCCTTGACCTCAACCACTCCGTCGCTTAGCCCGCGGCCCACCACAACAATGGTTGGCACGCCGATCAACTCTGCGTCGGAGAACTTCACGCCGGCCGAAACCTTTGCACGGTCATCGAAGATAACCTCCATGCCCTTGGCTTCGAATTCCTTGGCTAGTTTTTCGCCCGCTGCCAGCAGCTCTTCGCCCTTGCCGGTCACGACAATGTGGATGTCGACCGGGGCGACCTGCTTTGGCCAAGCAAGGCCCTTTTCATCGTGGTAGGCCTCGGCGAGGGCTGCTACCGCACGGGTAACGCCAATACCGTAGGAACCCATGGTGACCACAGAGAGCTTGCCGTTCTTGTCCAGCACCTTGAGATCCAAGGCTGCCGCGTATTTACGGCCGAGCTGGAAAATGTGTCCCATTTCGATACCGCGTTCGGCACGCAGCGGGCCGGAGCCGTCCGGAGCCGGGTCACCTGCGCGCACATTAACCGATTCGATGGTGCCGTCGAAGGAGAAGTCGCGCTCGGCCACCAGACCGAAGACATGCTTGCCCTTTTCGTTGGCGCCGGTGATCCAGCTGGAGCCGGAGACCACGCGCGGATCAACCAGGTAGGTGATCCCGCTGGAGGCTTCGGAGCCCAGCACCTGCTGGTCCAGTCCGTTGCCTGGGCCAATGTAGCCGGCGATCAGCGCTGGGTGCTTGGCGAGGTCTTCGGCACTGGCCGCCTCGACCAGCACTTCGCCGCTGATGTCCAGGGCCATGCCGATGGTTGCTTGCGCGCGCCTCAGGTCGACCTGGCGGTCCCCCGGCACTCCAATGGCCACGACGTGGCGGTTGCCTTCGGGGTCGATGACCGCGACGACGACGTTCTTGAGCGTGTCGGCCGCAGCCCATTCGCCTTCTGCGCGCGGGCGCAGCTCGTTGGCGGCGGCAACCAGCGTCTCGATGGTTGGGGTCTCCGGGGTATCGAGGACTTCGAATGCCGGAGCGTCGCTGAAATCGATTGCCTCGGGAACGACGGTTGTGACCGCTTCAACGTTGGCCGCGTAGCCGCCTGGCGAACGCACGAAGGTGTCTTCGCCGATGGCAGTTGGGTGCAAGAATTCCTCGGACTTCGAGCCGCCCATGGCACCTGCCTGCGCGAACACTGGCACGACCTCTAGGCCCAGGCGCTCGAAAATACGAAGGTACGCGCCGCGGTGTGCGTCGTAGGCTTCGTCGAGACCCTCGTCATCGATGTTGAAGGAGTACGAATCCTTCATGATGAATTCGCGGCCGCGGAGCAGGCCTGCGCGCGGACGCGCTTCGTCGCGGTACTTATTCTGGATCTGGTACAGGTAGGCAGGAAGGTCCTTGTACGAGGAGTACAGGTCCTTGACCAGCAAGGTGAACATTTCCTCGTGCGTTGGAGCAAGCAGGTAGTCCGCACCCTTGCGGTCCTGCAGGCGGAAGAGCCCTTCGCCGTATTCAGTCCAACGTCCGGTCTGTTCGTAAGGCTCGCGTGGCAGCAGTGCCGGGAAATGAACTTCCTGAGCACCAATGGCGTCCATTTCTTCGCGAACAATAGCTTCTACGCGAGCAAGCACCTTCAAGCCCAGTGGCAGCCAGGTATAAATGCCCGGTGCTGCGCGGCGAATGTATCCGGCTCGAACCAACAGCTTATGGCTGTCTACTTCTGCTTCAACCGGATCTTCGCGCAAGGTGCGCAGGAACAGGGTGGAAAGCTTCAAAACCACGCGGGGCGTCCTTTTCCGTAAGTCGCCGGTCCATGGTGTGCCACTGGAGGTCGACTCAGCTATGCAAAATCTGATGTGTAATTGGCTTAAAAATAGCCTTCCACAATCCTAACCTCTATAGGCAAAACCCTAGTATTCCTAAGGCTGTGGAGACTACCGTGATTCTTACCGCAGTAGAAAAACTACTGCCCTGGGAGGGTTTCTCTCCAGGCGTTGGCCGTCGTGCTCGAAACTCTCGCCAACCACCCTTCGATGATCACTTCACGAAGCTGATCTACCTTGATGTGTTCTAAATGGAATAACACAATGTCGGTCCCGGTCAAATGCTGAATATCGAAGAATAGTTCTCCGAAAGCCTCAATCAGTTCTTTCTTGGCAATCACTGATGCGGTGCGCACCGCATAGATTTCGCCTTGCGGCACAGGTAGCCCCTGATCAACGAGTCTTTTCGTGTCGGCTTTCCCTAGCGGCCGCCGCCAAATGACCATGCCGCGGGGCACCGCCCACTTCGCTCCGGTGCCATATCCACTAATGCCTTCCTCGAGCTGAGGCAGCGCTGCTGCTATTACTCGGATGTCTGCAATCGTGGCCATCCTCCCATGCTCTCGCGCGCACACGAGGATTCGCAAGTGCACAAGGTATATGTCGAGCTGGCATACAGCAACGCCGCCTGCCTCCGAAATGGAAGCAGGCGGCGAATGGTGAAAAATCTCGCGTTACTGAGTCTTTTCCAACTCGGCAACTGCGACGTTGAGCTCCTTGACCAGCTCGTCGATTTTAGCCTGCTCGTCCTCAACGGCACCGGAGAAGGATATGGACACCGCATTAGGGCCGACAAGACCCTGCACGGTATAGCTACCCATCGGCACCTCGGTGCCTTCCATGGTGATGCTCGTCTTCGTTGCCGTGGTCACTTCGGCGTCCGAGGTAGCGTCAAGCATTTCAGCCGAAGCGTTGAGCTTCATTCCCTGCATTTCCATGGAGAAGCTGTCGCAGCCCTGCAGGTCCTTGGCCTCGACGGTCTTCTTGATCTCGGATAGCTTTGCGTCATCCTCGTAGGATGCAACGCTGTAGCTGGTTGACTCGCCGACCTCCGCACCAGCGACGGTGGCAACGGCCATATTGATGCCTTCGATGTCCCATGAGCTTTGCTGAGCGACCAGTTCCGCGCACTTGGCAGGCTCGATGTTCATGCCCTTGACCAGTTCCTTCGCCTGTGGCAGAGACTCTGCGATCGCAGCACCGTCGATGATCTGCGCGCCGGATTCATCGGCTACTAACTTTTCTACGACTTCCTTTACCTTTGCGGAACTCAAAGGCTCCGCTGCCGGGGCTTGCTCCGAGGCTTGCGCCTCATCCGATGCCGCCGGGGCCTCATTGCCCGAGTCCGCGCAACCGGTCAGCGCCAGCGCCCCTGCAAGCGGAAGCAACCAAAGTGAACGTTTTTCCATGATTCAGTCCTCACGTTGAGTGGTGTTGCTTCCACTGTATTTGAATAATGGTTAGAAATAAAAGCCCAAGGCCTAATTATTGCAACGATTTGATTTCGGCAAACGCTTGATCGGCCAGCTTCATCGCTTCTCCCGCGAGCAAGGGTGCTTCCACGGTTCCACTGGAAAATGTCACCAGAACGAAATTATTGCCTTCGAGAGCCTGCACCGCGACCGAATTCAGGTACTCGTCCGCCCCAACCTTCATTTGCGTGGCCATCGTCAGCGCCTGGTCTGCGGTTGAGTCAAGGTCCAATATCTGTCGGTCCGTGTTTACTTCCTGACCCGAGACGCTCACGCTGATCGATTCGCATCCTTCGATGTCGGACAGCTTCAGAGCCTCGGAGATATTTTTCCGGGTCTGTGCATCGGTGATCGAGAATATCTGGATCACTTTGCCCGTGGAGTCCCCCTGGACCGTTGCAGATGCCGCCACTGTGCCGGTCAGGTCCGTGACGGTGTACTCTTCTTGCTGTTTGGCGCATTTCTCCGGCTTGATCCCGTTGCTGCCTTCCATGGCCTTGGCATTCTCCAACTGGGGTTTCATCACCTCGTTGTCCAAGATCTGCGCAGTAGAGTCCTCGCCCACAAGCTTCGTGACCACGTCCTTGACCTGATCTGCGGAGAGCGATGCCCCGCTTGTTTGATCCTGCTTCTGGGACGGCGCGGGGCTCGACTCCGCCGTTACCGGATCAGCATTGTCGCTTCCCGAGCAGCCAGTGAGAATCAGGGCTGCAGCCAGAGGTAGCAGCCAGAGGGAACGCTTGGTCATAGATCAATCCTTAGAATGCGCCACGGCTCCAAGCCTGGCTAGAAATGCTGGAAATACGCAGCCCCGAGGTGCTACTCAAGTTCGGCGAACAACGCGTCGATTCGTTCCGAAGCGTCTTGGAGGCGCTCTTGCGTTTGCTCTGCAGTCGTCTGCTGCTGGAAACCGACCATCACGTTGCCCTGTGCCGCTCGCACCATGAGTTGCTGTTGCGTTTGTGAGCCATCGCTACTGGTCACCACATAGGCGTCATTGAACGGCGCCATTGTTTTAGTTGGTTGTTTCGCCAAATGGTAGGCGAGAGTTTTCCCGTTGATGGTCACCGAATATCGTGCGCAGTCGGCGCTCGCCTTCGCTTCGCTTTCCCATTGAGCCTGCAATGCTTCTTCGTCTTGATAGACCGCAACCGTCAGATATCGATCTTCAAACTCCACCGCCGACATCTTGGCCTTGGCAAGTTGTTCGGTGACCGGAGCGGCGAAGGTAACACCGCATTTACTTGGCGAAACTTTCAATCCCTCAATCCAGGCCTGTGCTTCGGGGATACTTTTGCGCAATTGCGAATCCGATATGACCTTCGCCTTGGAATCGTCCTTGACGAATTCCTTGAGCTGCTTTTCAAGTTCATCGGCGTTGATCTGCAGTGCGCTTCCCTCCGTTGCCTCATTGGGAACAGACGGGGTACTGCAACCGCTAAGCAGGAGCGCCGCGAGGCAAAGCGCCGAGGCGAGGTACGTTTTAGAGCAATTGGCAAGAGCCACAGATTTTCCTGTCACGATAGTTACTGTGCTCGAGTCTAGAAGATTGCGCACCGTTCTCGGCGGATTATGGCCTCTGTGCCCGAGGCATGCCGTGCACAAACGCCGCGTTTTCTACCAGTTCTTGATGAGACGATTCTGGTCCGACACGAGGATTTGCGGCAATGAGCAACCTGCAGTCGACAACTGCGCGCGTCAGATCTCTGGACGTACTAGAAAAGGATCGTCGCGAACGTTCCAGCCTGCTCGAATCCCACCCGTTCATAGGACCGAATGGCAGGCTCGTTGTAATTGTTCACATACAAGCTCACAACCGGCGCAAATCGCAGCGCATAGTCAACCGTGGCTGCCATATATCCGGCGGCAAGTCCCTGTCCGCGATAGCGGGGGCTAATCCAAACACCTTGGATCTGAACTACCGAAGTGGTGACGGTTCCAAGATCCGCCTTGAAAATAATCTCGCCGTACTCGTCAACGTCGATCACGGTGTGCCCTTCGCGAATCAACTGACGCACCCGGGTTCGGTAATATCCACCGCCACTGTCCAACGGCGAGTATCCAAGTTCTTCTTCAAACATTGCAGCACTAGCAGGCAAGACAAGGTTGAAGTCCTGCAAGGTCGCCACGCGCAGAGACTCAATCGGCGTGATATTCGCCTGGTGCGCAATAGTCATCAATGGCTGATTTTCACGGACGTCGAAGAATGTCTGGGGTCCCGAGGCAAGGACATCTTGCATCGCCAGCACGGTCTCGGCTGGGCCAAAAACCGAAGCGAAACGTTGGCGCGTCTCCAGCGCTTGCTGAGCATAGGCGCGCGCATGTTCAGCGCTCATGGCGGTGGGCGCAATATTTGCGCCCACCCAGCATGCCGATTCCAGCCCCTCTTCACCGTTAATGCCGAGCAGGTGGGCAAAACCATCCGGAACGGCGGAACGGTGCAGAGCAAGCTGCGACCGGGTAAAGATATTAGCTACGGGGTCTTGATCAAGCAATGCGAGTAGGGCCGCAGTATCTCTACGTCCCAAGACCCGCACTTCCCCGGGCGGGCTCTGTCTAGCTGACGGAGACCACGGGAGAACCCGAGGCAGGATTCTCGTCATCGCCAAGATCCATTTCTTCAGCTAAACGATTAGCTTCTTCAATAAGGGTTTCGACAATCTGGTCCTCGGGGACGGTCTTGATAACTTCACCCTTGACGAAGATCTGCCCCTTGCCATTACCGGAGGCTACGCCGAGGTCGGCGTCTCGTGCTTCGCCCGGGCCGTTGACAACACAGCCCATCACCGCAACGCGCAGCGGGGCTTCCATGCCCTCTAGTCCGGCGGTGACCTTTTCGGCCAGCGTGTAGACGTCCACCTGAGCGCGACCACAGGATGGGCAGGAAACGATGTCCAGCTTTCGGGGACGCAAGTTCAAGGATTCGAGGATCTGGTTACCAACCTTGACCTCTTCGACCGGTGGAGCCGAAAGGGAGACGCGGATGGTGTCGCCAATGCCCTGTGAGAGCAATGAGCCGAAGGCAACGGAGGACTTGATGGTGCCCTGGAAGGTCGGGCCGGCTTCGGTAACACCGAGGTGCAATGGCCAGTCGCCGGACTCAGCCAAGAGCTGGTAGGCGCGGACCATGATGACTGGGTCGCTGTGCTTGACCGAAATCTTAAAGTCGTGAAAGCCATGTTCTTCGAACAGCGAAGCTTCCCAGATGGCCGACTCTACGAGTGCCTCCGGGGTTGCCTTGCCGTACTTCTTCAGTAGCTTCGGGTGCAGCGAACCACCGTTGACGCCGATACGAATCGAGGTGCCATGATCCTTGGCAGCCTGAGCGATTTGCTTAACCTGATCATCAAATTTGCGGATGTTGCCTGGATTCACCCGGACGGCACCGCAGCCGGCCTCAATCGCAGCGAATACGTACTTCGGCTGGAAGTGGATGTCGGCGATGACCGGGATCTGCGATTTCATCGCGATGATCGGCAAGGCTTCGGCATCTTTATCGGTCGGGCAAGCGACGCGCACAATATCGCAACCGGCGGCCGTCACCTCGGCGATCTGCTGCAAGGTTGCGTTAATGTCATGCGTCTTGGTGGTGGTCATCGTTTGCACGCTGATAAGCGAGTTCGAACCGATGCCCACATTGCCAACATTAAACTGACGGGTCTTACGACGTGGAGTGATTACCGGCGGTGGTGCCGCCGGCATGCCGAGTTTGACCGAAGTCAATGGATGCCTCCGAAGTGATTGTAGGTATTTCTATATCAAGTATCGCACCGTCTGGCGTGCTATTGGTAAGGATGCGAGAAAAGCCACGACGAGCGCCGTGGCTTTTCATCACAGATTCAAGAAAAGTTACTTAGTTGGCTTCTGCAACGGTGCGGATGTTGCCCAGCACTTCGGCAACCTGTTCGGCAACTTCAGCGTCATCCTTCGGGTGAGTTTCGGCGAAGCGAACCACCGAGTTGGGGATGGAGAGCTTGACGTTCTCAAGGACGTTTGCCCCTGCAATGTTCAGCGCCTTGCGGGCTTCGTCTTGAGCCCATACGCCACCGTACTGGCCGAAAGCGGTGCCGATGACAACCGATGGCATGTCTTTCACGGCGCCAGCACCGAACGGGCGCGAGAGCCAGTCGATGGCGTTTTTGAGAACGGCTGGCATGGTGCCGTTGTACTCAGGGGAGATCAGCAGCAGCGCATCCGCCGCGCCAACAGCATCGCGCAATGCCTGTGCCGCCGCAGGCACACCGCCTTCAACATCGTGGTCTTCGTTGTAGAACGGCAGGCTGTCAAGGCCCGAGTACACGCTCACATCAACGCCTTCTGGGGAGTTCAGCGCGGTAGCTTCTGCCAACTGCTGGTTGGTTGAACCAGCGCGCAGGGAACCGACCAGAGTAATGACCTTTGTTGCCATATTGTGCTTCTCCTGTATTTAGTGAATCAATAAGTAGACAAAGCTGACGCTTCATCTACTCCAACGAGTGATCAGAAGATTCAATTCCGCCACTAGATATGACTTAGGGCACACTCGTGAGAACTCCTGGGTCATAACTGCGCGTGCACCAACCAGTCAGCGGTAAAGCCGCGGCTGCTCAGTCCCGATTAGTCCAATTCAGTCAACAGCGGCAATATCGCTTCTTGCTCTTCTTTTCGCGCCGATAGGTCATGCTCCCGCCGCCCTCTGAAGATGGCCTGCATACCAATGCCCATTCGCTCTTCGGCACCTCAAGGGACGCTCACCCCTCGCTTTCTCACCTGGCCAAAGATTGTGCGGCAAAGAGGCAGCGCAAATAAACGATGGATACTTACGCATAAATTGCAGCTGCAATTCGATTAGCTGCGGCCCCGATAAGCCAAAATTCATTGCGATCTTGTAGCTCAACGAATCAATGAAACCCCCGGCCACAAAGCCAAGGCCTGCGGTCGGGGGTCCATAAGCATTGACTTTTTAGGAGGCGAACTGCGAAAGCAGGCCCATGACCGGGTTCCATTCGGTGATGTCGGTCTGCTCTAGCGCGCCGACCTTGCTGAATGGATCATTGGCCAGCACCTCATTCAGGGCGGACTTATCCTCAGCTACAAAAATGAGCAGAGCACCGTCGGCAGCCGGGGTGGGACCCGAGGCGAGAAGACGAACCGAGCCTTCTCCAAGGAACTCACCGAGGTATGCGCGGTGCGCCGGACGGTGTTCGTTGCGCAGTTCGGTCGAGTCCTGAGCATAGGTGTATTCAACAGCAAAAACAGTCATGGCTACAGCTTATTTCGCCAGGCCTAGAAGATCGTGATTGGTTTGAAGATGTCTGCGTATATTAAGAGCCCGCCCATGACCAGCATCGCAGCAACGACTACGTAGGTGAGGGGCAACAGCTTGATGGTATCCACCGGAGCGATGTTCTTTTTTCCGAAGATCCGGGCTACGGTACGCTTCAGTCCCTCGTAGAGGGCACCGATCACATGCCCGCCGTCCAGCGGCAGCAAGGGAATCAAGTTGAAGGCAAATAGCGCCAGATTCAGTCCACCGGCCAGCGAGAGCAACGAGGCGATCTTGTCATTGATTTCGATGCCCTCATGAGCATTGATTTCACCGGCGATACGTCCCACACCAACAATGGAGACCGGACCGTTCGGGTCGCGCTCCTCGGTACCGAAGGCGGCCTGTGCTACGTCGACCATGCGCTGGGGCAGGTGCAGTATGACGTTGCCGATGTTCAGCAGCTGGTCCCCCACCACGCCGGGAATTTCGGTGACCGGCTGGGAAATGTTTTTCTCCTGCGAGCCCATCCCGACGAACCCAACCTGCGCGGTTTTCATGGCGCCGTTCTCGTCGGTCACCGGATAGCCATCTGCATCCAGCACCGGCCGTTCGGTCAGATAGGGCGTCAGCGTGGTGTCATGCATGATGCCACCGCGTTCATATTCCAGGGCGATGCTTTCCCCCGGGTGGTCACGGATCACACCGGTGAGTTCATACCAGGCATCGTGCGCCACCGGGGCGCCGTTGACGGCGGTGATGGTGTCTCCCGGGAGCAACCCGGCGGCGTAGGCCGGAGCTTCCTTGTCGTTGGCGGTGCATTCGGTCGCCTCAGAATTTTCGGCGCTCGCGATGCACTGGTACACCTCGGAGACGGTGGTGGTCGCCGTGGGCACGCCAAAACCGGTGATCACCACGCCGATCAGCAGGAACCCGAGCAGCAGGTTGACGAAGGGTCCGCCGAGCATGATGATGATGCGCTTATAGATGGGCAGCTGATAGAACAGCCGGCCTTCGTCGCTGGCTTCCACGTTCTCATTGGCCTGCGAACGGGCGTCGTCAACCATTTGCCCGAAGACTTTGTCGAAGAAACTCGGCTTCTTCTGCGCCGCGCCGGCTTTGCTGGCCGCGCGCGGCGGGTACATCCCCACCATGGAGATGTATCCGCCCAGCGGAAGTGTCTTCAGCCCGTATTCGGTCTCGCCACGCTTGACCGAAAAGATCGTCTTGCCAAAACCGATCATGTATTGCGGAACGCGCAGTCCGAATTTCTTGGCCGGAAGCAGGTGCCCTACCTCGTGCAAGGCAATGGACAGCCCGATGGCGACGACCATGAACAGGACACCGCCAAGGAACATTAATACGCTCATGCTTTTTCCTTCAGCAACGAGATTGCGTGGGCGCGCGCCCACCGATCGGTCTCTAGCACTAGCTCCGCCGAAAGCTCGGCGTTCACCGGGGTATAGTCTTCCAACACCCGGTCGATGGTTTCAACAATGTCGGTAAAGCGGATCTTGCCTTCATGGAAGGCGTCAACCGCAATTTCGTTCACCGCGTTGTACACGGTCATATGGGTGCCGGAGGCGGCAGCGGCCTGCTTCGCCAATTTCACCGCGGTAAAGACCGATTCGTCCAAGGGTTCGAAGGTCCACGATGCGGCGGTGGAAAAATCACAGGGTTTCGCGGCTCCGGCCACGCGATGCGGCCAGTTGATGCCCAAGGCAATCGCTAACCGCATATCCGGTGGCGAGGCCTGGGCGATCACCGAACCGTCGATGAACTCAACCATCGAATGCACTATCGACTGGCGGTGCACCAGCGGTTCGATACGCTCCAGCGGCACATCAAAGAGCAGGTGGGCTTCGATGACTTCTAGCGCCTTGTTGACCATGGTCGCAGAGTTGGTGGTGACCATCCGCCCCATATCCCAGGTTGGGTGGGCTAGCGCCTGCGCCGGGGTCACTTCGCGTAGCTGCTCATAGTTATATCCGAAGAATGGTCCACCGGAGGCGGTGACAATCAGCTTGGAGACTTCCTCCGGGGTGCCCGAGCGCAGGGCTTGGGCAAGAGCTGAGTGCTCGGAATCCACTGGGGAGATCTGCCCGGGAGCGGCAATCTGCTTCACGACCTGGCCGCCGATAATCAGCGATTCCTTATTCGCCAGCGCGAGCAGGTGTCCGGCCTTCAACGCCGCGATGGTCGGTTCCAATCCGATGGCGCCGGTAATGCCGTTGAGCACCACATCAGATTCCATATAGCCAGCGATCTGCGCGGCGGCCTGCGGCCCTGCGAGGAGTTCCGGGGAGTAGTCGCCTACGCCTTTGTCCTGCGCCACCTGCGCGATCGCGGATGCGAGTTCATCTTTGCTCTCTACCGCCGCGCCCACGAGGTCCGGGCGGAAGGCGACTGCCTGTTCGGCGAGGAGCTTGAGATTGTAGCCACCGCTCAGTGCCGCGACGCTAAATTGCTCCGGGGCATTCTTGATGACATCCAGGCCTTGGGTGCCAATGGATCCGGTAGAACCGATCAGCGTGACACGGCGCGGATGGTCCGCAGTTTTAAAAGAAGATTGGATGCTCACCCACCCCATTATGGCCGTTATATCTGTGAGCTCCCAAAGTGCAGATCAACCGGCGCGCTCAAGCCAAGCCGTGCCGGCGAGCAAGTCTGAAGCTCAGCAGCGCGCCGGCCCGGCTCATTAGGGATTGAGCCTTTACAGCCCGAGGCTGCGGGCGATCAGCATCAGCTGAACCTGCGTAGTGCCTTCACCGATTTCCAGGATCTTTGAATCCCGATAGTGGCGAGCCACCAATGATTCGTTGATAAATCCGTAGCCACCAAAAATCTGGGTGGCGTCCCGGGCGTTGTCCATGGCCGCCTCACTGGCGACGAGCTTGGCGTGGGCTGCTTCGATCTTGAAGTCTTTCCCGGCAAGCATTTTGGCCGCGGCCGCGTAATAGGCAAGGCGCGCGGTGTGGACGCGCGAAGCCATGCGCGCAATCATGAATGAGATTCCCTGGTTCTTGCCGATTGAAGAGCCAAAGCTCTGTCGGTTCTTCGCATAGGTTACCGCCTCATCCAGACAGCCTTGGGCGGCGCCGGTCGCAAGAGCCGCGATGGCGATACGACCCTCGTCAAGGATCTCCAAGAAATAGGCATATCCGCGTCCGCGTTCGCCGAGGAGATTCTCTTCGGGGACTCGGGCACCGTTGAAGCTCAGTGGGTGGGTATCGCTGGCATGCCAGCCGACCTTGTTGTAAGCCGGTTCCGCGGTGAATCCTTCGGTACCCGATGGAACGATAATCGTGGAGATTTCTTTTTTGCCGGTGGCCTCGTTGACTCCGGTCACCGCGGTGACCGTGACAAGCGAAGTGATGTCTGTTCCCGAGTTCGTGATGAATTCTTTGGAACCGTCGACAACCCACTGGCCATTTTCGAGCTTTGCTTTGGTTCTCGTGGCCGATGCGTCAGATCCGGCACCGGGCTCGGTCAGTCCGAATCCTGCGAGGTTCTTGCCGGCGGCGAGATCTGGCAGCCAACGCTGTTTTTGTTCCTCATTTCCGAAACGGAAGATCGGCATCGCCCCGAGTGAGACACCTGCCTCCAAGGTAATGGCTACCGACTGGTCGACTCGACCAAGTTCTTCCAGCGCGAGGGCCAGAGCGAAGTAGTCGCCGCCAGATCCGCCGTATTCCTCGGAGATCGGCAATCCAAACAGGCCCAACTCCCCCATTTGCGCAACAACTTCATAGGGGAAGCTGTGCTCCGCATCGTGTTTAGCGCTGACCGGCGCGACGACTTGCTGGGCAAATTCACGGACGACGTCGACCAGGTCTTGGTACAGTTCGTCGAGTTCGAGATCAATCACGGGCACTCTCTTCTTTCGAGGTTGTCCACACCGTCCTTGCGTTTTTGACGCAATGATCGATGGCGGGCCATGTTGGACGCGGAGGCCATATCTTGGAAGCTGACCGTCCGGCGCGTATGGTTAATTTCTATTAACTGTGTATGTCCAGCTACATTTTGACACTAGTGGCGTACTTCATAGTTGTCCATAGTTGGACGGGGTTTTCGAAGGAGTAAATGCATTGAGCAGATATCAATCGCTCACTGAGCCAACCGAACGCGAGCGTGCCAAGGCCGAACGCCGTGATGCGCTATTGCGCGAAGCGACACGGCTCTTTGCGTTGCACGGTTACGCCGGTGTTTCCCTAGAAGATCTGGGAGCCGCCTGCGGCATCTCGGGGCCTGCCGTGTACCGGCATTTTGCCGGCAAACAGGCGCTCCTCATCGCTTTGCTGGTAGATATGTCTAAGGACATCTACGCCGGCGGTCTGAAGGCCGCAGAGAGTGGCGGCAAGCCGTTGGAGGTGTTGTCCCGACTGGTTGACTTCCATACCGATTTCTCCCTCTCTCGACCAGACATCCTTCAGGTTCAGGACCGCGACTTGAAGTCGCTCCCGAAGGCCGAACTCGCCTTAGTCCGAAAACTTCAGAATAATTACATTGCGTTGTGGACCGAGCAGCTGGCCCAAATGCATCCCACCGGAAGCCCGCAGTCGCACCGCTTTAGGGCACACGCGGTCTTTGGCCTGTTGAACTCCACCGCACACTCGGCGCACTCACCACGCACCAAGAAATCCGGGTTAAAGCCGTTGCTCTCCAATATGGCACTCGCGGCTCTCACATCCCCGGTAGTCTAGAAACTAAGTCCCACTTATTCTGGGCGCGTTCAATCGGGCGCGTACCACCTCACGAAAGAAAGGCCTTTACCGTGCAACTACGTGAAGTCCGCCCTTCCGACTTGGACGCCTTCTTTGCTCACCAGCAGGAACCCGAGGCGAACCTGATGGCGGCCTATCAGGCCCGCAACCCTTCGGACCGGGCCGTATTCGATCATCACTGGAGCTCAATCCTCAACGATGAGTCGGTACTGGTTCGCACTATCGAGCACGAAGGCGACGTTGCCGGCTCCATTTTGGTCTTTGACGGTTCGAAGCCCGAGATCAATTTCTGGACCTCCACCAAGTTCTGGGGCAAGGGAATCACCACCAGCGCTGTGGACGCGTTCCTGGCCGAGTTCACTAAGCGTCCGCTGACCGCACACGTGGTGCAGGACAATCTAGGTTCGCTCAAGGTCCTAGAACGTCGCGGCTTCAAGCAGGTAGGCACCGAGCAGATCTTCTCGAACGCCCGTGCCGCGGTTGTCACCGAGATCGTTCTCCAGCTCGACGACTAACAGTCGCTTAAATACAGCTAACCGCAGTTCACCCGACGACGTGTGAACTGCGGTTGGCTGTTTAATGCTGATCTATCGGGGTTTCAAGGCCCGTAATAGCCCTTGCCTCGATCAATATCTTTTCTTGCATCCCGCAACGCCTTGGCCGTCTGCTCATCGCTATGGTCAAAGTCAGTAGCCTTGCGATCCAGGCTGCGATAGGCCCCAACGATGAACGGCAGCGCGCAGAGGGCGATGACGGCGGACATAATCAGGATCGATACCAGATCCATGGCTTGCGCCCCGCTTCCTTGCCCGGCCCGGTTCCCGCGGACTACTTCGTGGAATTCAAGGTCCGCCACGCCTCACGACGCACCGCCTGCTCGATCGGATCCGGCACCGGAGCGGCGGCCAGCAACCTGCGCGTGTAGTCGTGGGTCGGTGCATGCAGCACGGTATCTACGCGCCCCTGCTCCACCGACTTGCCGTTTTGCATCACCACAACCGAATCGGCGAGCATATCGACAACCGCCAAATCATGGCTGACGAATAGGCAAGCGAAGTTGAAATCGCGCTGCAACTCCTGGAGCATCTCCAACACCAGCGCCTGCACCGAGACGTCCAGCGCGCTGGTCGGCTCGTCGGCGATCAACAACTCCGGATTCAAGGTAAGGGCGCGGGCAATGCAGATACGCTGGCGCTGGCCGCCGGAAAGCTCGTGCGGGTAGCGGTTGATGACATTTCGCGGCAGCTTCACCGCATCCAGCAGTTCCTGCGCACGCTTGATCCGCTCGGTCTTGCTGCCGACCTTATGCACCACCATGGGCTCGGTAATGCAATCGCCAATGGGGAATCGCGGATTAAGCGAAGCGGCCGGGTCCTGGAAGATCACCCCGATCTGCTTGCGCACCTGGCGCGCCTGGCGTGGTGAGAGCTTGGGCAGATTATGGCCCTTGACCGACAGCGTTCCGGAGGCCACCGGCAGCAGGCCGAGCACCGCCTTGGCGATGGTCGATTTGCCCGAACCGGATTCGCCCACGATGCCGAGCACCTCGCCCTTTGCGACGTCGAAGCTGACGTTTTCCACCGCCCGGAAGACGGTGCCGCGCATGTCGTATTCCAGTATCAGGTCCTTGGCTTCCAAGACCAGCTCGCGGTCGGCCTGCGCGATCGGTTCGCTGCGCGGCGCGGGCTCTTCTACGCTCACTCGCGAAAGGCGCGGCACGGAAGACAATAGGCGTTGGGTGTATTCGTGTTGCGGGTGCAGCAGCACCTGCTTTACATCCCCGGTCTCCACCAGGTTTCCTTGGAACATCACCGCGACCTGATCGGCCATATCTGCCACGACACCCATATTGTGGGTGATGAGCAGAATTCCCGTATTCAGCCGGTCTTTGAGTTCCCGGAGCAGGTCCAGGATTTCGGCCTGCACGGTCACGTCCAGTGCGGTGGTCGGCTCATCGGCAATGATCACCTTCGGTTCGCAGGAGATCGCCATGGCGATCACGATGCGCTGGCGTTGGCCACCGGAAAATTGGTGTGGATACTGCCTAATGCGTTTGGCGGGATCTGGGATGCCCACCATGGTCAGCAGCTCGATGGCGCGGTCGGTGGCTTCCTTGCCATAGGCCACGTCGTGCAGCTCGAGCGCTTCGGTCAGCTGGCGTTCGATGGTCAGCACCGGGTTCAGCGCCGTCATGGGTTCTTGGAAGACCATGGCAATGTCGGTGGCACGCATTTTACGCATCTTGCCTGCCTCCAGTCCTACCACGTTGACATTGCCTATCTTGGCGACGCCGGTGACCTGGGCGTTCTCCGGCAGCAGGCCCATGGCCGCGGTGGAGGTCACGGACTTCCCGGACCCCGATTCACCGACCAGCGCCACGACTTCGCCCGGGCGCACCGCCAGGGATAGCCCCTTGACGGCGTGGACGTCGGGTCCGGCGGTTTCGAAGGTGACCTTCAGGTCATTGAAGCTCAGTGCATAGTCTTCTGTTGCTTCGGTGCTCATGGCTTCTCCTTACGGGTAGGCAGGGCAAAGAGCCCTGCCCGGCGGCGGCGCTTGCCGGTGTGGCGTGGATCGAAGGCATCTCGCAGACCATCGCCGAGGAAGTTGACGCTCAGCGCGATGGCGACGATGATCATGCCCGGCCACCAGAACAACCACGGACGTGAGGTAAACGCATTCTGGTACTGGCTGATCAGCAGGCCCAGCGAGGATTCCGGCGGTTGTACGCCGAAGCCCAGATACGACAGGGCGGATTCGAGCAGGATCGCGCCGGCAATGGCGAAGGTCGCGTTGACCACGATCACCCCGATGGTGTTAGGCAGCAGGTGCTTGAAAATGACCCGTGAGGTTTTTGAGCCCATGGCCTGGGCCGCCGCCACGTATTCGCGTTCGCGCAAGCTGAGGATCTCACCGCGGACCAGTCGGGCTAGACCGGTCCAGGTCACCAAGCCCAAGACGAGGGCCAAGGTGATGATCGAGCCGGAGGTCGCGCCGGCAAGCTGGCCAAGCACTGCGGCCAGCACCAGCAGCGGGATCACGATGAACAGGTCGGTAATGCGCATCAAAACCTCATCGACCCAGCCGCGGAAGTATCCGGCGATCGCGCCGATGACCGCTCCGAGGAAGGTGGATACCACGCCGACGACCACTCCGATGATGATCGATTTTTGGGTTCCGGTCATCACCAGCGCGAAGTAGTCCTTACCGATGGAGTCCTGCCCGAAGGGGTTCTCCCCCCAGCGGATTCCTTCGCCGCCGAGCCACGTGGGGACCAAGCTCAAGGTTGGCTTGCCGCCATCGATCACGCTACCGGCGTTGAGGTAGGACTTATCCCACCAGCCCGGAAATACTCCCCAGCCCACCGAGCTGAAGGCCATCACGGTAATGAAGACCAGAATGATGCTGGAGGTCATGGCGAGCTTGTGCTTGAGGAAGCGCCCAATAACGATGCGCCCCTGGCTTTTTGAATCTTCGGCCTGGCGGGCAAGCTTCGCATCCTCCAGTTCTGCAAGGGAGGTGACGTTCTCTGGCAGTTTGTCGTTGGTGTTACTCATCGCTTGTCCTTAATGTCCCAGACACGATTGGTGTGAATTGTCATGGCCGCCTAGACGCGAATGCGCGGGTCGAGCAGGGCGTAAACAATGTCTGCCATCAGGTTGAAGAGAATTGCTGCGGTGCCGGTGACCAGGAAGAAGGCCATCACCGGGTTGGCATCCACCCGGTCCAGACCGGTGGCGAACATTTCGCCCATGCCTTTCCAACCGAACACCCGCTCGGTAATCACCGCGCCACCGATCAGCCCGGCGAAGTCGAAGGCTGCGATGGTAGCGATGGGGATCATGGCGTTGCGGAATGCGTGGCGGAAAATCACCGTGCGTTCGCTCAGGCCCTTGGAGCGGGCGGTGCGAATGTAGTCTTGCTGCTGAACTTCGAGCATCGACGAACGGGTGTAGCGCGAGTAGCTTGCCAGCGAGATGATTGCCAGCAAAATGGTGGGCAGCAGCAGCTGGGTGCCATTGTCCAGGAAGTGGTCCCAGTAGCCGCCCTCGAAGTTCGCCGTAGAGGAGCCGATGGTGGAGATCGGGCGTCCCTTGTTGTCCAGGAAGCCTGGCCAAGCACGGAACAGGTGATCGACCACGGTCAGTGCGGCTCCGACAAAGCCGGTGGCCATCGCGACGCTGGCGGCGACCTTGCGCAGCCTCCCGCCCATGAAACGTCCGACCAGCGCGGGCAACAGCACCGCGAGGATTAAGCCGCCCAGCAGGATCCAGGTGTTCGGTTCGGCCATCAGGTAGAAGGTCGCGTAGTAGGCGATCAGCACGAGCGCCACGGTGATCAGCGCCGGATACAGCACTCGCTTTTCCTTCAGTCCCGTGCTCATCGCGGTGGCCGAGAGGGCGACGAGCGCGGTGAGCACCACGATGAATGCCGGTCCCATTTGCGGGTAGCGGTAGAAGTTCAGCCACAGCGAATACTGCATGGCCAGCGGCACGAAGACGGTGACCACCGCGAAGGTCAGCATGCGGCGCTTGAGCGATCCGGCGAGGAACGTCTGCAGGATCAGCCCTAGGATCATACCGACAAGTATTGAGGTTCCCAAGGAGATATCCGGTGCCGCGATCCAGTCGTTGAATCCGATAGCGAGGTATTCCTTGAGCAGCACCGCTGCCCAGAACACCGGAAGGGAGAAGAAGAGGAAGGTCAGGAAGGTGACGGTGTAGTCCAGACCCGAGTATTGGCGCACCGCGGTGAGCACACCGATGGCGATACCCAAGATCGCTGCGATCAGGGTGGCGATCAGCACCAGTCGCAGGGTCGAGGATGCGGCATTTGCCAGCAATCCGGAGACCTCCACGCCGTTGATATTCCGTCCTAGGTCGCACTGGCCGACAAAGCACTTTGAAACGCCGGTCAGCCAGTCCCAGTAGCGCAGGTACCAGGGCTGGTCCAGCTCCATGTACTCGATGCGTTGGGCCATCAGATACTCGCGATTATCGGCGTTGCTTTCGCGCAGATCCTTGAGCGGATCACCGGAGTTAATGACGAGGATATACAGCAGCAGCGAGGCTGCAAACAGCACTGCGAGGGCCGATCCAAGTCGCTTGGCGATGAATTTCAACACGGCGTCTATGTCCTACTTTCGTTGTCACCGAACGATTCGCGGCGCCCAGGGTGGTGGCGATTCTGAACCGTTGTGGGGATGTGGTGGACACACTGCGGGGCCCGACGATCTATCGGGCCCCGCAGTCGTTCACTCACGGTGTCTGAGTTCTGTGCCTACCGGCAGTTACTCTGCACGTACCCACTGATTTGCGTTCCAGACGATCTGGTCCTGGGTCGCGGTGTGGCGGACATTTTGGATATCTGAGCCCGAGGCACTCAGGCCTGGGTGGGCAAAGACTGGAATGCCGTAGAGGTCATCCCACAAGAGCTTCTCGATCTTCTTGACCTGCTCCTGGTGCACGGCCGGATCCAGCGAAGTGGCCAGGGTCTCCCACTCGGCGTCTACCTGTTCGTTGGAGTACTTGCCGAAGTTCTGCGGCTTGCCGGTTGCGTAGATGTTCTGACCCGAAGAAATCTGGCCGGAACCCGCCCAAGCGAACAGTGCTACCTCGTAGTCGCCGCGATCCTGGGCGCCGCCCGGTGCGAAGAACTTCGCATCGCCGTCATCCTCGATCTCGAATCCAGCCTCATCACAGGAGGATTTGATGGCTGCGACCTGGTTGGTACGGCGCTCGTTCGGAGCGGAGTAGCCGATGCGCACCTTGGTGCCCACTGCGTCCTGCTCTTCCAGGATCTTCTTCGCGCCTTCGATATCGACCTCATCGTAGCGTCCGTCATAGGAAGCCGAGACGACGTCTTCATAGTTGTCCTGGAACGGGAAGACCTCGCGGGCGTTCATGACAATAGCCTCTGGGTTCAGCGGCTTGATCAGGTTGTCAACGATGTTCTGGCGAGGGACGCACATGGCGAAGGCCTTGCGCAATTCCAAGTTGGTGAACGCGTTGCCCTCGGTGAAGTTGAAGTCCAGGTGCTCCCAGGTCAGCGTGTCACCCTTCTGGATGTTGATCTGATCGCCCAAGGCCTCAAGCTGGGAAAGTGTATCAACCGTTGGCTGCGGGTTGATGACGTCGAGGTCCTTATTCTGCAGGGCCTGCACCATGGCAGCATCTTCAACGAAGCGGAAGGTCAGTTCCTTGGTTGCCGCTGGAGTTCCGTAGTACTCCTCGTTGGCGACCAGGGTGACCGATTCGCCGGCCTTCCAGGAACCGAGCTTGTACGGTCCGGAAACGGGACTGATCGCTTCGTCCGGCAGGGTGCCCGGATTAGTCACCCAACCTTCGTTCCAGAACTCGGCGGCCTCCTTCAGCTTGTCGGATTCACCGGCGAGAATGGCATTGGCCAGCTCTTCGGTGCTCATGCCGGCTTCCTTGGCTACCACGTGTGCTGGGTGGAGCATCCAGGACTGCAAGGCCCAGTCCGGATCGGGTGCGGCGAATTCAACGGTGAATTCCTTGCCTGCAACATCGCCCTGCGGGCCCTTTGGCACGGTGTCGCCCAAGTCGACGGAGACCGAGTTGAACAATGCCTTCTCTTTGTCGCCGCCTTCGTTCAGGTTCAGGTTCTGCACGCCCCAGGCGAGCACCGAGTCGGCGACGGTGATTGGCGTTCCGTCGGACCAGGTGGCGTTCTCGTTGATGGTGTACTTGATCGTCAGCGGATCATCGCTGACCTTCTCGTAGGAGCCGAGATCTTCATTTGGGTACAGGGTTCCATCGGTACCGAAGTACGAGAAGCCTGCGAACATGCGGTCGACGATCCCGGAGTTATAGGTCGAGTAGGTGTTCGGGGTGAAGCCGTTGTAGCTGAGGAACTCCGGAGCACCGATCGACACGTTGATGGCGCCGTCCTTGGTCGTGACATCCCCCAGATCCGCGAGGCCGCTGTTGGTAACTTCTGCCGACCCGTCGCCGCCGGCGGCCCCCGACTCGGATGCCGCTGGGTCGCCGCCGCCCGGTGCGCATGCGGACAGCGCCAGAGCCATCGCTGCGCCTACTGCTACTGCCTTCGAAACACGTTGGAATCGCATTCCGCCTCCTTGAGAATTTGAACGATACGAGTTCTGAACCGTGAAGCTCAGTGTGGAACACATCACCTGATGGAACCATTGAGAAATAGACTAACCGGATTTTGCCATCTTGGATATAGAAAGATGCGTTTCACATCTGCCAAGTGGCCCCGGGAAACAATCTGGTTACAATCGCCTTGTTACCGATCAGTTTAGAGATCCGGCTCACATCCCCGAGATTTCAAGGATTTCTTTCACATTGGGTTTTTTCAATCAGATGACGCGCTTCGTCGCGCCGGTGGGCAAACTCATTTATAACGTTTTTGCAACATTTATTTCACATCCTCAAAAACTGAAACATTTCTTGAATAAGTCATTTTTAACGAACTCAGGGCAGTGACTTCAAGAAGAAGTCACTGCCCTGAAATGGACGGGAAATAGGCCGTTGAAAGCGCCTAGATCAGGCTTGCACCCGGGATCGCCGACAGCAGATTGCGGGTGTAGTCGCTCTTCGCGTTCTCGAAGATTTCATCCACCGTCCCCTGCTCAACCATCTGTCCGTGCTCCATCACGCACACGTTATCTGCGATCTCGCGCACTACCGCCAGGTCGTGGGTGATGAACAGGTAGGTGAGTCCTAGCTCGCGCTGCAGTTCGTCCAGCAGCTCCAGTACCTGAGCCTGCACCAGCACGTCCAGCGCCGACACAGCCTCGTCGCAGACGATCATTTCCGGTTTCAGGGCCAGCGCACGTGCGATCGCAATACGCTGGCGCTGACCGCCGGAAAGTTCATTCGGGAATCGGTGCATCGTCGAAGCCGGCATGGAAACCTGGTCCAGCAGTTCCTTGACCTTCTTCTCCCGGGAGGCCTGATTTCCAATACCGTGGATGCGCAGCGGCTCCTCGATGGTGCGGAAAATGGAATACATCGGGTCCAAGGAACCATAGGGGTCCTGGAAGATCGGTTGCACGCGGCGGCGGTACTTGAACAGTTCGCGCTCGCTGAGTTTGCCGATGGCCTGCCCGTCAAAGACGATGTCACCGGAGGTTGCATCCAGCAGGTTGAGCACCATCTGCGCGATGGTTGACTTGCCCGAACCGGATTCGCCCACCACCGCGGTGGTCGTGCCCTTCGGGATCTCGAAGGAGACCTTGTCCACTGCGGTGAACTTGTCCTTGCGCCCGAAGCCCCTGCGGATGTCGAATACCTTGGTCAGGTTCGAAATCTTCAGCAGCGGCTCCGTCTTCTGCGCCACGACTTGGTCTACCGCCAGCTCGTGCTTGTCACCACGCTGGGCGGCCAGCGACGGCGCCGAATTGATCAGCCGCTTGGTGTACGGGTGCTGCGGATTGCGCAGCAATTCCAGGGCCGGGCCGGATTCGACGACCTGCCCCTTGTACATCACGATGACCTTCTCGGCACGCTCGGCGGCCAGACCCAGATCGTGGGTGATCAGCAAGACCGCCGTGCCCAGTTCGCTGGTCATGGTGTCCAGGTGATCCAGGATCTGCTGCTGAACGGTGACATCCAGCGCGCTGGTTGGTTCATCGGCAATGAGCAGCCGCGGACGGCAGGCCAAACCGATAGCGATCAGCGCGCGCTGGCGCATGCCGCCGGAGAACTCGTGCGGGTACTGATTCGCCCGGGTTGCAGCATCCGGAAGACCGGCATCTGACAATACCTGGGCAACACGCTGCTTCGGATTGCTCCCCGCCAGCCCATTGGCCTTCAGGGTTTCCTTCACCTGGAAACCGATCTTCCAGACCGGATTCAGGTTACTCATCGGGTCCTGCGGGACCATGCCGATGTGGTTGCCACGCAACTCGACGAAACGCTTTTCGCTGGCCTTGGAGATATCTTCACCGTCAAAGAGAATCTGGCCGGCGGAGACTTCGCCATTGCCCGGCAGCAAGCCGATGGCGGCCAAAGCGGTCGTGGACTTGCCCGATCCGGACTCACCCACGATGGCTACGGTCTCCCCCGGCATCACCGTCAGGTTTGCGTTGCGCACCGCGTTGACCGGGCCATCGGGAGTGCTGAAGGTGATGGCCAGGTCTTTGATTTCCAGCAGGGGCTTTGGATCTGCGTTCTGCACCATAGCTAGTTCCCCTTTCGGGTCTTTGGATCCAGTGCATCACGCACTGCATCGCCGAGCATGATGAAGCTCAATACCGTGAGGGACAAGAACAATGCAGGCCACATCAGCATCATCGGATTATTTCGCAATTGGTTCTGCGCCGCGGCAATATCGTTGCCCCAGCTCATCACATCTGGCGGGAGCCCCAGCCCAAGGAAGGACAGCGTGGATTCGGCAACGATGTAGATACCGAGGTTCACGGTTGCCACGACGATCACCGGTGCCATGGCGTTCGGGATGACGTGCCGTACCAATGAGTTGAACCTTGAGAGCCCCAAGGCCCGGGAGGCCTTGACGAAGTCGGCATTTCGAGCTTCCAGGACCGCGCCGCGGGTGATGCGGGCGACCTGTGGCCAGCCGAAGATGGAGAGCGTGATAATGACGGTCCACACGCTGCGGTTTTCCCGGAAGGCGGGAAGCTGCATCACGATGATCGCACCGAGAATCAGCGGCAGTGCGAAGAAAATATCACCCAGGCGAGCCAAGATGATATCCAGCCAACCGCCGTAGAAGCCGGCCAGCGCGCCAATGGCACCGCCGAGAATCACGACGAAGAGCGTGGTGAACACTCCAACCATGAGCGAGGCGCGCGTGCCATGGATGACTCGGGCATACACATCGCAGCCCTGGAAGTTGAAGCCCATCGGATGCCCAGCACGGGAACCTTCATTGGAGTTCTCCAACGCGCAATAGGTCGGATCGGTGCTGCTGAACAAGCTCGGGAAAGCCGCTACGACGAGCACCGATACGATCAGAATAACCGAAACAATGAACAGCGGGCGTTTGCGCAGCGAACGCCAAGCCTCGCCCCACATGGACAGCGGCTTTCCGGTTTCCTTGACCGCGTCGACTCCCTGCAAAGGGGTTTCATCCAGCGGTGCAACGAAGTGCGGAATATGGTATTTGGAGATCTTGCCGGCACGGTTTTTGCCGATGGGCAATCCGGCCTCAGGATTAGAATTCTGGTTCTCAGGCATATCGGATCCTTGGGTCAAGCAGAGCGTAAAGCATGTCAACAATGAGGTTGGCGAGCACGAAGACGACCACGAGCACGCCTACCACGGCCACTACCGTCGGGATCTCACCCTTGCGGATAGCCGAGAATAACAGGCTGCCTACGCCGGGAACGTTGAAGATGCCTTCGGTGACGATCGCGCCACCCATGAGCGAACCCAGGTCGGCGCCGAGGAAGGTGACTACCGGGATCAGTGAGTTGCGCAGGATGTGCACGTTGACTACACGTCCACGGCTCAAGCCCTTGGCGGTAGCGGTGCGTACGTAATCGGCCTGCTTGTTCTCGATGATCGAGGTACGGGTCAGTCGCAATACATAGGCTAGAGAAACCAGGCCAAGCACTGTGGCGGGAAGAATCAATTCGCCCCACGTAGCACCGCCGGAAACCGTTGGCTTGGCCCAGCCAAGCTCAACGCCGACTACGTACTGCAGCACGAAGCCGAGCACGAAGGTAGGAACTGCGATCACAATCAGCGATGCGAACAGCACCGTTGAGTCAAACCACTTGCCCTTGCGCATACCGGCGATGACGCCGAAGAGAATGCCGAAGACGGCTTCGATGGCCAGCGCCATGACTGCCAGTCGCGCAGTCACCGGGAATGCGCGAACTAGCAGGTCACGCACTTCCTGTCCGGAGAAGGACATGCCCAGGTCCAAGGTGACCAGATTCTTCAGGTACAAGCCGTACTGAATCCAGAATGGCTGGTCGAGGTTGTACTGGGCCCGCAGGGAGGCTTCCACCGCCGGGCTCATCGGCTTGCCGCCGGAGAGCGCGGTAATCGGGTCGCCTGGGGTAGCGAAAACCAGGAAGTAAACGAGCAAGGTGGCACCGAAGAATACGGGAATCAGCTGCAGAAATCGTTTAAACGTAAAACTTAACATGAGCGCGTCTCACCTCGAGACGTCGCAAGGCGCTGGGCCATTTTATTTCCTCTTTCCGTCGGCGATCGCCAGACGTTCATTTGGAGAGGCAGGACTGACACGCCAAAGGGAGACCCGAATGGTGCAGGGTCTCCCTGAGACGTTTTTCAGCTGAAGCCCACCTGAGCAGGCAGCTTAGCTAGCGAACCTATTTGCCGGTGATGGCGTTGTAGATTGGAACACCGTTCCAGCCGAACTCCACGTTGTCGACATTCTCGCTCCACCCACCCTGCACTGCCTGGTACCACAGTGGGATAGCTGGCAGATCCTTGAAGAGGATCTCCTGGGATTCGTTGAAGATCTTGGCGCCTTCGGCCGGATCCGTTGCGGCGAGTCCGTCCTTGAGCTTGTCGTCGAATTCCTTGTTCGAGTAGTCTCCGTCGTTGGAACCTGCACCGGTGCCGTACAGCGCACCGAGGAAGTTGTACATCGATGGATAGTCAGCTTGCCAGCCCGAACGGTGGGCGCCGGTCATCGTCTTCTTGCCTACGTCTTCACGCAAAGCCTTGAAGGAGGTGTATGGCTTGGCCACTGCGTTGATACCCAAGGTGTTCTTCACCTGGTTGGCTACGGCTTCAACAAACTCCTTGTTACCGGCACCGTCAACGTTGTAACCGATGGAGAACTCCTCGGAGTCACCCCACGCTTCGATGGCGTTGGCTTCGTCCCACAGCTTCGTGGCCTCATCGGCATCGAAGTCGAGAACCTCGGAGCCTGGAATCTCGGCGGTGTAGCCATCGAGCACCGGAGCGGTGAATTCTTCGGCCTTGACCTTGCCGCCGAAGTACACCTTCTCGATGATCTGCTCGCGATCAATGGAGCGCGAGATCGCTGCACGGCGCAGGTTGCCCTCTTCGCCCTCCTTGAAGTGATCCAGGTAGCCCGAGATGGTGATGGTTGCGTTGCCGGCGTAGGGAGCGTTGATCGAACGGTCGCCCAGCTCGTCCTGGTAATTAGCCAGCGCCGATGGTGGAATCTGGTCCAGCACGTCCAGATTGCCCGCGAGAATATCCTGGTAAGCGGACTCGGTCGACTGGTAGACCTTGAAGTCAACACCGCCGTTGGCTGCCTTGCGTGGGCCCTCGTAGGACTCGTTGACCTCAAGCTTCAGGTTGACGTCGTGGTTCCATTCGGTCAGCTTGTATGGTCCATTGCTGACCGGCATCTGGCCGTAGGCCTGCGGGTCTTCAAATGCTGCTTCGGGAAGCGGCATGAAGGCGGTGTAGCCAAGGCGCAGCGGGAAGTCAGATTCCGGCTGGCTGAGCTCGACGGTGAAGGTGTTGTCATCGACAACCTTCAGACCTTCCATCTCCTCGCTCGTGGCACCCTCGGCGCTGACCTCGTCATAGCCCTTGATGGACTCGAAGAAGTACGAGTTCAGCTGTGCGTTCTTGGCTGCGGCACCGAAGTTCCAAGCATCCACGAACGAAGCAGCGGTCACTGGGGAACCATCGGAGAAGGTGTGCCCCGGAGCGAGCTTGATGGTGTAGTTCTGGGAATCCTCGGTCTCGATCGACTCAGCGATTTCGTTGACGGGCTTGCCCTTGGAGTCGTAGCTGACCAAACCGGTAAAGATCAGGTCCATGACACGGCCGCCGCCAACTTCGTTGGTGTTGGCTGGCAACAGGCCGTTTTGCGGCTCGGTGGTGTTAGCGGTGATGACCTTGGTGGCGTCCCCTTCGGATCCGCCTCCGGCGGATTCTTCCGAAGTCCCTCCGCCACAGGCGGTTAGGGTCAATGCCAAGGCAGCGGACAAAGCCAGTGCCTTCGATGCGTGCGAGTATCGCATCTTTCTTCTCCTCAACAGATCGTTGCTGCTTCTGCAATTCACAGACGCCATGGGCTCCAAGTTGTGAGCCATAGCACGTAATGAACGAGATTACATCAAATATTGCGAAACAACCAATGAATAACTCTGAAAGTAGTGCTTGAAATTGAGTTGATCCATCGATCGACTCAATTTTTTACTCATGAAAGCGCCAAAAAATCAAATAAAAATGTTCATCATTCCAGGGTCCTCCAGTACCGCACCCACACCGGCAAGGAACTCGCTGGCTTCCTTTCCATCAACCACGCGGTGATCGAAGGACAACGCCAAGGTTGAGGTGTGGCGCAGAGCCACCTCATCCTCGAACTCCCACGGACGGCGCTTGACCTGTCCGAGAGCAAGAATTCCGGATTGCCCCGGAGGCAGGATCGGAGTGCCGGCGTCGACGCCGAAGACACCCACATTGGTAATCGAGAAGGTGCCTCCGCTCAGCTGGGCTGGGGCTAGCTTTCCGGCTCTGCCCAGGTCGATGAGCTGCGTCAGCTGCTCGGCCAATTCGCGCAAGGACTTGGCCTGGGCGTCCTTGACCACCGGGACCAGAAGTCCACGCTCGCTGGCAACTGCCATGCCCAGATGCACCGAGCCGAACTCGATGATTTCGCCATTTGCAGCATCCCACCGGGAATTGAGCGCGCGGTAGGTGCCCAGTAAACGTGTGGCGATCAGGGAGGTCAGGGTCGTGATGTTGAGCTTCACGTCTTTGAGCAATGGATGCTTGCGCAGTTTTTCGACAAGCTTCATGGATTCGGTCAGATCCACCGTCAAGAATTCGGTGGCATGCGGCGCGGTGAAAGCGGAATCGACCATCGCCTTCGCGGTTGCACGGCGCACCGCACTGATCTTCACGTGGCGGTCTGCTGAGGCCGCGCCAACCGAGGCGGCCGCTGGCTTTGCTGTTTTGTCCGGTACCTCGATCAGCGCTTCGACGTCTGCCCGCAATACCGCGCCGTCCGCACCGCTTCCGCGCACCGTTGAAAGCTCGATCCCGTGGTCCCGCGCGAGCTTGCGCACCGGCGGGGTGCTGCGGGTGGCCGTCCGGCGAGCGCCGGCGGCGGACGCCTCTGAGCTTTGCGCCGGTATCGGGCTGGCGGAAGAACCAGCCGCAGGAACGACGGCAGGCGAATTGGACGCTGCGCCTGTGCGAGCGCGCCGGGCCGGACGGTTTGCGCTCGCCGCCGGAGCACCGTAGCCAACCAGGGTCGGGGTGCGTCCGGCCTCCGCGGAGGCGCCGTCATCACCGGACGGGGTATCGGCATCCGGCGCCGCGGCTTCGTCGCCAAAGGTCACCAGCGGCCCGCCGACCGGTACCACTTCACCGGCGGAGGCATGCAGTTTCTGCACGATTCCGGCATATGGCGAGGGCAGCTCAACGACCGCCTTCGCGGTTTCCACCTCGGCGATGATCTGGTTCAGCGTGACATGTTCGCCTACCTGGATTTTCCAGTTCAAGACCTCTGACTCGGTCAGCCCTTCACCGAGGTCGGGAAGCTTGAAAGTATTCGGAGCCATCACTTGGCACCTCCAGTGTGCGTCTCGTTGCGGCGCATGACCGTATCCACGGCATGCATCACCTTGTCCAGATCCGGCAGGTGATGGGACTCAAGCCTCGAAGGCGGGTAGGGAATATCAAAACCGGTCACCCTGATCGGCGCGTGCTCCAGATAGTCGAAGCAGGTTTCGGTAATCTGCGCGCAAATCTCCGCGCCGATGCCCGAGGTGCGGCTTGCCTCATGGACCACTACGAGCTTGCCGGTGCGTTTGACCGATTCCGCCACGGTGTCCAGATCCAGCGGATCCAGGCAGCGCAGGTCGATGATCTCCAGGCTGATGCCCTCATCCTCGGCCGCCAGCACCGCATCCTTCAGCGTGTAGACGGTGGGGCCGTAGCCGACCACCGTGACATCCTCGCCAACGTTGAGCACCTTGGCCTTGGGCGAGCCGGTCTTCTCCGGGGCGCGCAGCTCGACTTCCGCCTTTTCGTGATAGCGGCGCTTGGGTTCAAAGAAGATCACCGGGTCATCGCAGTCAATCGCCTGGCGCAGCATCACGTAGGCATCTTCCACGCTGGAAGGGGCGAAGACCCGCAGCCCCGCGGTATGCGAGAAGTACGCCTCCGGTGATTCCGAGTGGTGTTCGGGTGAACCGATGCCGCCGCCGTAGGGTATGCGCACGGTGACCGGCATCTTCACCCGCCCGCGCGAGCGGAAGTGGAGTTTCGCCAGCTGGGAGACCAGCTGGTCGAAGGCCGGGTAGGTGAAGCCGTCGAACTGGATCTCCACCACCGGGCGGTACCCGCGGTAGGCCAAGCCAATGGCGCTGCCGACAATTCCGGATTCGGCCAGCGGGGTGTCAACCACTCGATGCTCGCCGAATTCCGCCTTCAGCCCGTCGGTGATGCGGAAGACGCCGCCCAGGGTGCCGATGTCCTCACCGAGCAGCACCACCTTTTCATCTTCGGTCAGCGCATCGCGCAAGGACTGGTTCAGCGCCTTCATCATTGAGGTGCTCATGCTTCACCGTCCTGGAAATCTGCGAGGTACCGCAGGTAGTTTTCCTTTTCCCTGCGATTGGGTCCATGGTCCTCGGAGTACACGTTCTCGAAGAGCTCGCTGGGTTCGGGATCCGGCATATTGGTTATGGCTTCGCGCAGTTCGGAAGCGAGTTTGTCCGCGGCGTTCTGCGCACGCTGCTGATAGGACTGCACGTCCGCGCCGAGCACCGCCAGGTGGTTGACCAAGCGATCGATCGGATCCTTGGCCTCCCACTCTTCGAGCTGCGCGTTCTTGCGATAGCGCGTGGGATCATCTGCGGTGGTGTGGGATCCCATGCGGTAGGTGACCGCTTCGATAAAGGTCGGGCCCAGCCCGTGGCGAGCGTGCGCCAAGGCAGCCTTGGTCGCCGCATAGACCGCGAGCACGTCATTGCCGTCTACCCGCCAGGTCTTCACGCCGAATCCGCTGGCGCGGTCGGCGATCTGGGTGCGGCTTTGCAGCGCTACCGGCTCCGAGATGGCCCATTGGTTGTTCTGGCAGAAGAACAACACCGGGGCCTGGTAGCTTGCGGCGAAGACCAGCGCTTCGTTCACATCTCCCTGGCTGGTGGCTCCGTCCCCAAAGTAGGCCACGGCCACCTGTTCTCCGCCATCGAACTTGATGCCCATGCCATAGCCGGCGGCATGCAGTGCCTGGGAGCCAATCACAATTTGCTGGCAAGCAATATTTACCTCGTGCGGATCCCAGCCGCTGGCGGTGGCGCCGCGCCAGACGCTGAGCAGGTCTTCGGCCTTGACTCCCCTGGCCCAGGCAACTCCGTGCTCGCGGTAGGAGGGGAAAATGAAGTCGTCGTCCCGGGTGGCACGCACCGAGCCGATTTGCGCGGCTTCCTGGCCGAGCAATGGCGCCCACAGGCCCAATTGGCCTTGGCGCTGCAAGGCGGTGGCCTCGTTGTCCAGGCGACGCAGAACAACCATGTCGCGCAGGAAGTCGGCCAGGTCTTGTTCGGTAAGCCCGGTGAGGTGATGGTCTAGTTCTTCGCCCGGAGTTCTTTCTCCGGAGACGTTGAGCAGCTGGTGCGTAGGTAGGCAACCTGCGGCTACGTCGATGTGCTTGGTGGACACGATCGGCATCCTTACTCTCGCGTAGTCAGTGGTGGACGGCTAGTTCAGCATTACCACCTACCTGTGATGCTACTCACATAGCGCATGTTGCACAATGGCAAGAAAAGATTTAAAGCAAAACGCACTATCTTGACCCTCGCCCGAGTGCTAATGTGCGCATTATGCAGCCTTTAGATGCCACCGATCGACGTATCCTCCTATCGCTGTCCAGCAGCGCTCGCCGGACCGCTTCGGCGCTGGCAAATGCGCTGGGCCTAGGCCGGAATACCGTGCAGTCCAGGCTCAACCGGCTGGAGACCGAGGTGCTCTCCACCGTGGATCGGCGCATCCCGCCAACCGCCTTGGGTTTCGGCCTGCTGTCCTTTATCGAACTGCATGTGGACCAGCGCCACCTAGAGGACATTGCCAAAAAGCTGGAAGAGATTCCGGAGGTACTCGAAGCTCACGGTCTGACCGGCTCGGCAGATATTCTGGTGCGCGCCGCTGCGGCAAATGCCGAGGAGCTCTTCCGCGTCCATGGGCTGCTGCTGAATATCGAGGGGGTCAATCGGGCGGATTCTGCGCTGTCCATGGCGGAGCTCATCCCCTACCGCACCGCAAAACTCATTGAGCTTTCGCTAGCCAATGACAACGGAAACAGGCGGGGGTAGCCCGCGGTCATATATGCCGCGAATCAACCCGTGGCGGTGGAATGCAGATACCGCGGCTTTGCCCGGGCGCCGCGCTGGCTAGCCCAGCTGATCCACGGCTTCGCAGGGGTTGGCCCCGGGCTGTGCGTTGTGGATCGTTGCCGACAGGGTGGAGATGAGCCCGGCCAGCTGCGTGCTTTGCGCGTCGCTCAAGCCGGCGAGCAACTCCTGTTCAGCCGCATTAACTTTCAGCTCAAGCTCTTCGAGCAGCCTTGCACCCTGCGCGGTCGCAATGATCTTGCGCGCGCGACGGTCGCTGGGCGCGGCAACGCGCTCCACCAGATTCGCTTCAACCAGCTCGTCGATCAGGTAAGTCAGCACCGTGCGGTCGATCCCCAGGTGGGAGCCGAGCGCCTGCTGGTTCGCAGGATCGCGATGCACCACGGTCGAAAGCAACTGATATCCGCGCACCTGCCCCGGCACTGGCGCGACGCTCTGCGCCATCGCGAGCTGATGTCCGCGCAGAATCATCCCCAGGTGCCACCCGAGGTCCCCTGGAAGAAAACCGGGAAGTGGCTGGCGGGCGCCGGGAGGTGTGCTGCGTGAGGTGCTCATGATCACCATCATATCCGAAGCAATGGGGTTGCCAAGATGTTCTGTCGCAAATATAGTCTGTAAAACATCATAAATCGTTGAAGGGTGGCTTTGGTGAACACAATCGAAGGGGCGTCCCTGGCCCCGCAGGCAACGATCGGCATTCTCGGAGCCGGTCGCGTGGGTACCGCCATTGCCCGCTTGGCCCTCGCGGCCGGGTACCGGGTTAAACTCGCTACCTCAAAACCTGCCGAAGAGAACTCGCTGATCATCGAGATCGTCACCCCGGGAGCCGAAGCGGTCAGCGCCTCCGAAGCGGCCGCCGCCGACCTGGTCATCGTGGCCATCCCGTTGCACAAGTTCAAGGACCTCGACTCCCATGCGCTGTCGGGCAAGATCGTCGTGGACGCGATGAATTACTGGTCCGCCACCGACGGGGAGATCCCCGACTTCGTGAATACCGCACTGACTTCCAGCGAAGTCGTGGCGGCGTTCCTCTCGGCCTCCCATGTGCTGAAATCCTTCAACCACATCGGCTACCACGAGATGGAGCCCGACGCGCTTCCCGCGGCAACCGGCGAACGCCGGGCGCTGGCGATCGCCGGCGATAATTGCGCGGCCAAAACGGTGCTGCGCAGGTTTATCGAACGGATCGGATTCGACGCGGTGGATGCAGGCGGCTTGGAGGCCGGGAGGCTCTTCGAACCGGGAAGCGAGATCTTCAACGGAAGGTTCAACGCCACCGAGCTCAACGAGCTGCTGCACACCGTTCGCATCCCCACCTAGCCCGGCAACCGACTCACGCAAAGGAACCTGCCCCATGGAAATCGGCGCCTACAGCTTCGGCGACACCCAGCGAAACCCCGACGGTTCGCTGGGTTCCACCGCCCAAGCGATCAGCAACCTCTTCGAAGCCGTCAAGCATGCCGATGCCAGCGGCCTTGACTACTTCGGGATCGGCGAGCACCACACCACCACCATGCCGGCTTCCTCCCCCGGCGCGTTGATCAGCGCGGCGGCCGCCGCCACAAAGCAGATCACGCTGGGCAGCGCGGCAAGCATTATCAGCACCGATGATCCGGTGCGGATATATCAGCAATTTGCCACGGCCGATATCATCTCCGGTGGCGGTCGGGTGGAGCTCACCGCCGGCCGCGGCTCCTCGGTCGAGACCTTCCCGCTCTTCGGCTTTGATCTCCAGGACTATGACGAGCTCTATGAGCAGAAGCTGAATCTGCTGATGAACATCAACGACTCCGCATCCGAAAACATCACCTGGTCCGGAACCACGCGCCCGGCCCTGGCGAATCTGGCGGTGGTGCCCCGCCCGGCGCAGGGCAAACTGCCGATCTGGCTCGCCACCGGAGGAAACGCGGCCTCGTCGGCCCGTGCCGGACGGCTCGGCTTGCCGGTCTCCTACGGGATCATCGGCGGCGCCCCGCATCGTTTCGCACCGCTGGCGGAGCTCTACCGCACATCCGGGGCGGCCGCCGGACACGCCTTGCAGAGCCTGAAGGTTTCGGTAGCGGCGCTGGGGCTTGTCGCCCCCTCCGCGAAGGAAGCGGAGGAACGCTTCTACCCGGGCTGGTACAACCTGAATATCGAAATGGGCCGCCTGCGCGGCTGGCCGAAGCCGGACAAGCGGGCCTTCGACGCCCAGGTGGCCGCCCCCGGCGCCTACTACGTCGGCTCCCCCGACGAGGTCGCCGAACGCATCGTCCACCTGCACGGATACCTGGGGCACATGCGCCACTTCCTGCAAAGCGACATCGGCGGGCTGCCCCAGGAACACTTGCTGGAGTCAATTTCGTTGCTTGCAACCGAGGTCAAGCCGCGGGTGGAACGGCTTCTCACGCAGAAGTAGCCCCCGGGCCAAGGCCAGCCGTTAAACGGGCGGTGCCCGGGATCAGCCATTGCTGGCCGATCCCGGGCACCGCCCTGATTCGTTATCCGTTGCTGAGCCTCGGGCTAGTGATCGACCGCCTTTTCGGCGCCGACGCCGGTCAGCGAGCGAACTTCCATCTCTGCCTGCTTGGTAATGTCTTCAACGCCCGGATCGGTGATCGAACCGAGCCAGCCCAAGAGGAAGGCCAACGGGATCGAGACAATGCCGGGGTTGGCCAGTGGGAAGATGGCCATATCGATGCTTGGGATCATCGAGGTCTCCGAACCGGAGAAGACCGGGGAGAAGATGATCAGCAGCAGTGCCGAGGACAGGCCACCGTACATGGACCATACCGCACCGCGGGTCTTGAAACCCTTCCAGAACAGCGAGTACAGGATGGTTGGCAGGTTAGCCGAAGCGGCGACCGCGAAGGCCAGCGCCACCAGGAAGGCAACGTTCTGCCCCTGGGCGCCGATACCGCCGGCGATGGCGAAGATACCGATGATCACTACCGTGCGGCGGGCAACCTTCATCTCCTTTTCCGGAGTCGTCTTGTCCTTGGCGATCACCGAGGCATAGACGTCGTGGGCGAAGGAGGCGGCGGCGGTAATCGTCAGGCCGGCGACCACCGCGAGGATGGTTGCGAAGGCGACCGCCGAGATCAGACCCAGCAGCAGCGTGCCACCTAATTCGTAGGCGAGCAGCGGAGCGGCAGAGTTCACGCCACCCGGAGCGGCCTTGATTCGATCCGGACCGATCAGTGCGCCCGCGCCGAAGCCGAGAACCAGGGTGAACAAGTAGAAGGCGCCGATCAGCCAGATCGCCCAGACAACCGACCTGCGCGCTTCCTTGGCAGTTGGCACGGTGTAGAAACGCATCAGCACGTGCGGCAGGCCCGCGGTGCCAAGGACCAGGGCCAAGGCCAGCGAGATGAAGTCAAGCTTCGAGGTTCCGCTCATGCCGTACTTCAGGCCCGGGTTGAGCAGCTCCGGATTGCCGGCGACCTCGGCGGCCTTGCCCAGCAGCTCGGAGAAGTTGAACCCGAACAACGCCAGCGTCCACACGGTCATGATCAGTGCGCCGGCGATCAGCAGGCAAGCCTTGATGATCTGCACCCAGGTGGTGCCCTTCATGCCGCCGATCAGTACGTACATGATCATCAGCGCGCCGACGACGATGATGACCAGCGATTGCCCCAACTTGCCATCAATGCCCAGCAGCAGGGAGACCAGCGCACCGGCTCCGGCCATCTGCGCCAGCAAGTAGAAGACGCACACCGCGAGGGTGGAGACCGCCGCGGCGATACGCACCGGGCGCTGCTTCAAGCGGAAGGAGAGCACATCTGCCATGGTGAACTTGCCGGTGTTGCGCAGCAGTTCGGCCACCAGCAGCAGGGCCACCAACCAGGCGACGAGGAAACCGATGGAATACAGGAATCCGTCGTAGCCGTTGATCGCGATGGCACCGACAATGCCCAGGAACGACGCTGCGGAAAGGTAGTCGCCGGCAATGGCCGTACCGTTTTGCGTTCCGGTGAAGGAACGGCCACCGGCGTAGTAGTCCGCGGCGGTTTTATTGTTCTTGCTTGCCTTGAGCACGATCACCAAGGTGATGCCCACAAATGCGGCGAAGATTGCGATATTCACCAGCGGGTTGCCGACCTGAGTCGATTCGGCCCCCTGGGCCAGGATCAGCGAAGAATTCATTAGTTCACGCCCTCTTTTTCCAGACGCTCACGAATCTTCGAAGCCTTGGGATCAAGTTTATTGTTGGAGAACTGCACGTACAGTGCGGTGATGACGAAGGTCGAGACAAACTGCAACAGGCCAAGCAGGATACCCATATTGATGTTGCCGAAAACCTTGATGGACATAAAGTCATGGAAGTAGTCCGCCAACAAGACGTAGGCGAAGTACCAAACGAGGAAAAAGATTGCCATGGGGAAAACGAAGCTGCGGTGGGTCTTGCGCAGTTCCTGGAATTCTTCCGAATCCCTTTCCGCCACAAAATCAATGTCATCGGTGACATCGGGTTGCGATTCAGCACTCATTGGTGCCCTCCTTGAACGAGTTAAACAGGGTAGTGATGACGCACACATGTGCATTGTGACTAAGTTCACTATTGGTCATTTGCCCGTCCCCCACTAGGGGTTCGGCCACGCCAATGGATTAGCGGATAAATTCCTGCGCTCAACGGCACGCTGCGTGACGACGAACGGTCAACGACGGCGGCGGGCTTTAGGATTGAAATATGTCACCAGCGCTGCAGATCACCCTCATCGTCACCATCGTGGTCGTGGGCATCGCCATCGTTGGCTACCTGGGATTCAAGATCTCCCGTTCCACCAACGAACTGGGGACCTACGCGGAGGAAGCCACCTTCCAGGCCCTGCACCATATGTCCATTGCGGTCCCCCACCTCGGACGCGGGCTCACCGAAGAGGGTGCGGCCAAAAGCGCCAAGGCGCTGCGCAAGCTGCTGGGCTGCTCCGCCTTCCTGATCAGCGACACCAGGGCGATCCTCGCCACCGACGCGGCCATCGAGTTCACCGCCGATCTCGAAGCACACGCCCAGTCCGTCAGCTCCTCGGTGATCGGCAGCCAGAAAACACAGGTCCACCGCACCTCCGGGCTGGATCTGGTGGCGGCCCCGATCATGGTGGGCGGGCAGGCGGTGGGCACCGTCACCGCCCTGGCCGAACGCGCCGGGGCGAGCTTCGTGCGAGCCGTCAGCGAGGTCGCGGTCTTCGTCTCCGCACAGGTCACCACCGCCGAACTCGACGAGTCCAAGGCGCAGCTGCTCGAGGCGCAGATGCGTGCGCTGCGCGCGCAGATCTCCCCGCATTTCATCTACAACTCGCTGAACGCGATCGCCTCCTTCATCAACACCGATCCGGCGCGTGCCCGCGAACTGGTCATCGAGTTCGCGGACTTCACCCGGTACTCCTTCCGCCGTCGTGGTGAGTTCACCACCTTGGCCGAAGAGCTCGAAGCCATTGACCGCTATCTCCTCCTGGAAAAGGCCCGCTTCGGGGATCGCATTAAGGTGTCGCTGCAGATCGCCCCCGAAGTATTGCCCACCCAGATCCCGTTTCTGTGCCTCCAGCCACTGGTGGAGAACGCCGTGCACCACGGGCTGGAAGCCCGCCCGGACGGCGGAAGGATTTCGATTACCGCCACCGAGGACGGTTTGCACGCGGTGATCGCCGTGGAAGACGACGGGGCCGGCATGGACCCGGAACAGCTGGCCTCGGTATTGGCCGGAACCACCGTGAATATGCACGTCGGATTGCGCAACGTCGATTTGCGGCTGCGCCAGCTCTACGGCAACGCCAATGGGCTGCTCATCGACACCGCTCCGGGTGCCGGGACGCTGATTACCCTGAGAATCCCCAAGTTCCGTCCCCCACAAGGGCTAGAGACAGACGTATTGGCCTAACTGACGGTAGAGTTTTAGCCATGATTAATGTGGTCGTTGCCGATGATGAACTTCCAGCGGTTGAAGAAATCTCCTTCCTGCTCGGACAGGATTCGCGTATCGGAAAAATCCACCGTGCCACCTCCGGCGCCGCGGCGCTGAAGGCACTGGAAGAAAACGACGTTGATGCCCTGTTCCTGGACATCCACATGCCGGCGCTGTCCGGATTGGATATCGCCCGAGTCATCTCCCGCTTCACCCACCCGCCGCTGATCGTGTTTGTCACCGCCGACGAGGACCAGGCACTCCAGGCTTTCGAGCTGGCGGCAATCGACTACGTGCTCAAACCCATCCGCCCGCAGCGCCTGGCCGAATCGGTGCGCCGCATCTGCGAACTGGTCGATGACGAACCGGCCAAACCCGAAATGATCACCGTTGACCAAGGCGGCATCACCAAGCTCATTGCCCGCGAAGATATCGGCTATGTCCAAGCCCAAGGCGACTACGCTCGGCTGCACACCCGCGATGCCAGCTACCTGATTCGCGTGCCGCTCAATGACCTCGAACAGCAGTGGGCCGGATCCGGCTATGTGCGGATCCACCGCTCCTATCTGGTCTGCATGGACAAGATCGAGACGGTGCGGCTGCAAACGGGCAAGGCGGCGGTAGTGGTCCACGGCGCCGAGCTGCCGATCTCCCGGCGCGCCCTGCCCGACCTGCGTGAACGATTGGCCGCGAACCGGATCCGCCCATCGTGAGCCCGGAGCAAGACCGATTTGCCGAACAGCGCCCGCAACGCGTGCGCGTGCAGGCACCGCAGAACGCAAGCCTGAATATCGCCGCCGCCCGCCCCGAGCAGAGCGCCGAGACCTTCTACGTGCGCCAGCTGATCCGTTCCCAGCTTCGCTTGGCGATGGCGGTCGCTGCGGGGCTGCTCATCATGCTGGTGGGCATCTCGGCGATTTTGGCCTTCTGGCCGGTGGTCGCCCAGGTGACGCTCTTCCACATTCCCCTTCCCTGGTGGATCTTGGGCGTGGGAATCTACCCGATGATCATCGTTGCCGGGCTGTTGTTCAATCGGGCCGCAGCGCGCAACGAGCGACGCTACCGGAGCATCTCTCGATGACCGGCGTGCTTTCCATCCTGGCGCTGCTGATGGTCTGCGTGGCCACCATGCTCATCGCTTTCTACGGGCTGCGGCTCTCCCGCACGACCAGCGATTTCTACGTGGCCTCGCGCACCGTAAAACCCTGGTGGAATGCCTCGGCCATCGGCGGAGAATACCTTTCGGCGGCCTCCTTCCTCGGTGTGGCCGGGTTGATTGTGCTCAGCGGCCAGTCCGGGCTCTGGTTCCCCATCGGCTACACCGCCGGGTACCTGATGCTGCTGCTCTTTGTGGCCGCTCCGCTGCGCCGCTCCCAGGCCTACACCATCCCGGACTTCGCCCAGATCCGCTTCGAAGATTCCGTGCTCCTGCGCAAGATCACCACCTATCTGGTGGTGATCATCTGCTGGCTGTATATCGTCCCGCAGATGCATGGCGCGTCGCTGACCCTGTCCATCGCCACCGGGCTGCCCGGCTGGGTCGGACCGGTGATCGTCGCCGCGGTGGTGTGCCTGACAGTGGTCTCCGGCGGGATGCGTTCGGTCACCTTTGTGCAGGCCTTCCAATACTGGTTTAAGCTTGCGGCCCTGGTGATCCCGACCTTATTCGTGCTCTTCCAGGTCATGCCGGAATACTCGGTGCCCGAGCGGGCGGCAGCGGTCGCCGGGCAGTTGCAGTCCATCGGTGGGATGAGCCTCTACGAGACGATTTCGATCATCCTGGCCTTGCTCTTTGGCACCTTGGGCCTGCCCCACGTGCTGGTGCGCTTCTACACGAACCCCTCGGGGCAAGCCGCACGCACCACGACGGCCATTGTGCTCTGCCTGCTCTCGGTGTTCTACCTGCTCCCCACCACCCTGGGGGTGCTGGGGATCCTCTATACCCAGGATCTGAGCGCCAATAACGCCGATGCGACGATCCTGCTGCTGCCGCAACGCATCTTCGATGGGTTCCTCGCCGATCTGCTCACCGCGATCGTAGTGGGAGGAGCCTTCGCGGCGTTCTTGTCCACCACCTCCGGGCTGGCCGTCTCCCTGGCCGGAGCGTTGTCGCAAGAATTCTTCCAGGGCACCGTGCGCGGATTCAGGATCTCCACGGTGCTCGCCACCGCGCTGCCGGTGCTGATCGCCTTGCTCACGAATTCCTTGGCGTTGGCCGGCGCCATCGGCAACGTCTTCGCATTTACCGCCTCGACCATTTGCCCGCTGCTCCTGCTGGGCATCTGGTGGCGTTCGCTCACCGCCCGCGGGGCCATTGCCGGCATGTCCGTCGGGGCGGCCTGCTGCGGCTTGGCGTTGCTCGGGTCGAATATGCTGCCCGAAAGCAGCGATTCGCTGTGGGTGCTGATGCTTCGCCAGCCGGCGGCGTGGAGCGTTCCGCTGGCCTTCGTGGTGATGATCCTGGTCTCCAAGTCCACCGGGCGCAGGATCCCGGCCAATGCCGACCGGGTGATGGCGCTGCTGCATGTGCCCGAGCGCAGCTACAAGCCATCGGGTGACACGGGCGCTGACCGGCTCCGCTGATTCGGCCACGAATCGAAGCGATGCAGCCCAGGACGCTTTAAAGCACTAACCGCGGCTCTGGCAGGCCTGCTGGCCTGCCAGAGCCGCGGTTCAGCGCGTCGCAAAATTCTTAGTCGATCGAAGCCATCAGCTCGACCACGCGGTCGAGGAACGCGTCCACCTGGGACTCTTCGTAGCCTTCGGTGCCCACCGCCGAGCGGAACTCCACGCGGCGTACCGAGTCGACGGCCATCGGCACATCGCGTTCGAAGTAGTCGATCAGTTGATCGCAGAGCCGGTCGACGTCTTCTATGTTGTAGCTTGAGGCGTTGGAGCGTGAAGGCCGGCGGAAACGCTCACCCTTGGCACGGTGCAAACGCCCGCGAAGGATCGCTGCTAGCCGTCCGACCTGCTGCAACCAGACCTCTTCGCCCTGGTGGGCAATGAGGTCATCGCGCTCGCGCTTGGCGAATACGTCTTCCAGCCGATCCAGCGCGCCGTCCACTTCGCGGGCTTGGTAGCCGCCCTTTTGCGGTGCGAAGGTCGTGCGGCGGATCAGGTGGCTGGTCACCACGGCATCATCGTTCCCGCCTCCGTTGAAGGTGGCACGCGCCCGGCTGAGAAAAGCATCAACCTGCTTTACGTTGTAGCCGAATTCCTTGTCCGGGACCCGGGAGAACGGAGCATCTTGTTGCTGCGACACGACTATTCCTTAGTTCTAGACGAAAAGTCATTAGGCGTACCGCCATGATGCGGCACCCTTCAATCTTATGTGTTGTGAATTCTTTTGCTGCCATGGGCACACCGTCCGGCGCAGATCCGTCACCGGCTCTGCAGCTCACGCGTTTAGAAAACCGCGACGCTCCAGGCCAAGAGGTGCGAGATGAGATAGGCCAACGGGATGGCGAACAACAGCGAATCCAGTCTATCCATAATGCCGCCGTGCCCCGGAAGCAGGTTGCTCATGTCCTTGATGCCCAATTCACGCTTGACCATGGATTCAGCGAAGTCACCGGTGGTCGCTGCGACCGTGGTGAAGCAGGCGAGAATCACTCCGGACCACCAAGGCATATCCAGCCAGTAGTTGGCTGCCAGCGCGCCGATAGCCATGGACCCGACCATGGACCCGGCGAAGCCTTCCCATGATTTCTTGGGCGAAATCTTCGGGGCCATCGGATGCTTTCCGAATAGCACGCCCACGGCGTAGCCAAAGGTGTCGTTGCTGACCACCAACAGCAGAATCGTCGTAATCAGCAGGTTGCCGTTCTCGCCACGCATCACCAAGAGGGCGAAACTGAGCAGCAAGGGAACCCAGCTGATGATGAACACGCTGCTCATCACCGAGGCTGCCGCACCCTTGAGCCCCTCGAGGATTCGGAAGAGCAATGCCAAGATCAAGCTACCCAGATAGGCGAAACCCAACGCGTCGAGGCCACCGAGGGTAGCGCTGACCGGAAGCAATATGGCCGCCAAATACAGCGGGAATTGCTGCACCTCGGTTTTCGCATGGGTTGTCGCGCGGGCCACCTCCCAGGAACCTACCCCGGCGAGCACCACGATCAGAACCACCAGCAGGGTTGGCATCCAGAACAGTCCCAGCATCGCCAAGCCGAGCATCAAAAGGCCCACGCCGATGGCCGCCGGAAGGTTTCGCCCCGCCCGGGATTTCTTCGGTGGTCCCCCGATCAGCAATTCTGCGGGGATCTCCGCTTCTTCGGGTTCGGCTTTGCCGGTTTCGGCCAGGTCCTCGCTGTTCGCTTGCGGAGGTTTTGGCTGCGTTGCTTCCGCAGGCTTTCCCGCCGCTGGCTGCCCGTCCGAGGCCTTCGACGCCGGCGCAGGGGCAACTAGTTGCGCCTTTGCCTGCGCTTTAGCTTTCGCCTTGGCCGCATCGACTACCGGTTTGGGAGCTTGCGGAGCTTGGGCCGCACCGGCAGCTTCGGCTGGCTTCGGGGCCCCTTCGGCCTGGGCCGGCTGCGGGGAGGAACCGATGGTAGCCTCGGGGGCTTTGACGCTATCCGGGCGAGCCACCGAAACAGGTTCGGGCGTTTCGGGAGCTTCGGCGTCCCGTTTAGCCGCTCCGGGCTTTGCGGCATCGGGTGCACGTTGGGGCGCGGTCTGAGCGGCGGCCGACTGCGCGGTCGGTGCAGAAGTTTTTGGGGACGGCGAAGCGGTCTCGGCTGCCGGCTGGGCCGTAGCCGGTTTCGCCTTGTCGGCGGCCTTAGCCCCGGTTGGCTTCGCAGGCTCGGCTTGCGCCCCGGAGAGCGCTCGCTTGAGTTTCGAGGCGCGTGAGTGACCGCGCTCGGCGGCTTCGCGGCGCGCGCGGGCCTCACGCCGAGTCATGGGCTGGTCTTCGCCGGATGCCACTGAGGGCACCGCCGAAGCGTTGCCCTCAGTGCTGTCTGTCGAGCCTGGCATTAGACGTCCAGCAGCTCAGTTTCTTTTTTCTTCAGGATCTCATCGACCGAATCAACGTGCGCTTTGGTCAGCGAGTCGAGTTCTTTTTCGGCACGGCTGCCTTCGTCCTCGCCAATTTCGCCATCCTTGACGAACTTGTCGATGCTGTCCTTGGCCTTGCGACGGTGGTTGCGCAGGGCAACCTTCGCGTCCTCGCCCTTGGTGCGGGCAAGCTTGACGTATTCCTTGCGGCGTTCCTCGGTCAGCACCGGAAGCACCACGCGGATCATCTTGCCGTCGCTCGATGGGTTGGCACCGACCTCTGGGTCGCCCAAAGCCTTTTCGATGGCGCGCATGGCCGAAACATCGAAGGGGCTGATGGTGATGGTGCGTGCTTCTGGGACAGCGAAGGAGGCCAGCTGCATCAGTGGGGTTGGGGAACCGTAGTAGTCCACCATGACCTTGGAATACATGCCAGGGTGGGCGCGACCGGTACGGATCGTCGCGAAGTCCTCCTTGGCGGCTTCAATGGTGCGGTCCATCTTTTCGGCGGCATCCGCCAACGTTTCGTCAATCACCGGTACTCCTCAGTACTTTGCCTGCGCTCTGCTGCCTCAACCGCGATAACACGCAGGTGAAGCAGCCGAACAAATAGATCTAATTCAATCCTATGCCACGAACACCCTTATGGGGTGACGGTGGTGCCGATCCGCTCGCCGCGAATGGCGCTTGCCACATTTCCTTCGCCTTCCATGCCGAAGACCAGCATGTTGACGTTGTTGTCCTGGCACATGGTCATCGCGGTCTGGTCCATAACCCGTATATCGCGCTGCAGCGCCTCCGAGTAGGTCAGGGTCTCGAGCTTCTTCGCGCTTGGGTCCTTTTTCGGGTCCGCGGTGTATACGCCGTCAACGCCGCTCTTGGCCATCAAGACTTCGTCCGCGTCCACCTCCAGGGCACGCTGTGCGGCCACCGTGTCGGTGGAGAAGTAAGGCAGGCCGGCGCCGGCGCCGAAGATGACCACGCGATCTTTTTCCATGTGGCGGATGGCGCGGCGCGGGATGTAGTTCTCCGCAACCTGCGCCATGGCGATGGCCGACTGCACACGGGTTTCCACGCCGCACTGTTCCAGGAAATCCTGCAGCGCCAAGCAGTTCATCACGGTGCCGAGCATGCCCATGTAGTCCGCGCGGGAGCGGTCCATGCCCGCGGCCGATAGCTCGGCGCCACGGAAGAAGTTGCCGCCGCCGACGACGATTGCCACCTCGACCTCGCCGACGGTCGCAGCGATCTGCTCGGCGACACCACGCACGGTGATTGGGTCGACGCCAACGTTGCCTCCGCCGAAGACCTCTCCGGAAAGCTTCAATAAGACGCGGCGGCGTTTGGTTTCTGGGCTGGTAGGCATGGGGTCTGTCTCCTGGGGTTGAGAAATCTGTATCCGGATCTCAAACTATCTTGTCATCCGGGCTCAAGAAAAGGGAGGCGAGTCACCGAGTTGCTCGGTGGCTCACCTCCCTTGACTTGTTTAGCCGCTCGCTAGAGGCGGCATTCGCTTACTGTTTGGCTGAACCCTTAGGCACCAACACGGAAACGGGCGAAGGCAACTGGCTTGGTGCCAGCCTCTTCGAAGACCTTGGCTACGGACTTCTTTGCGTCCTTGGCGAAAGCCTGGTCAACCAGCACGATTTCCTTGAAGAAACCGGTCAAGCGGCCTTCAACGATCTTGGTGAGGGCGGCCTCTGGCTTGCCCTCGGCGCGTGCGGTTTCGTCGGCGATGCGACGCTCGTCTGCAACCTTGTCCGCAGGAACTTCATCGCGGGACAGGTAGGTAGGAGCCAATGCGGCGGTGTGCACTGCAACGTCGTGAGCGACGGTTGCGGCAGCTTCGGAATCCGCATCAACGGCCATCAGGACGCCAACCTGTGCAGGCAGGTCCTTGCTGGTCTTGTGCAGGTACGCTGCAACGCTTGCACCCTCAACGCGGGCAACACGGCGGACAACGATCTTCTCGCCGAGGATTGCGCCCTCTTCGATGACGATCTCGGAGATCGCCTTGCCGTCCAGCTCGTAAGCCTGCAGTGCTTCGGCGTCTGCGGCACCGGAGGCCACAGCGGCATCCAGAACCTTGTTTGCCAGCTCGATGAACTTCTCGTTCTTGGCGACGAAGTCGGTCTCGCAGTTGATCTCGATCATGACACCAACGGTGCCATCGACCTTGGCGGCTACGAGGCCTTCTGCGGTCGAGCGGCCTTCGCGCTTGGTAGCGCCCTTCAGACCCTTGACGCGGATGATCTCGATGGCCTTCTCGGCGTCGCCGTTAGCCTCGTCGAGAGCCTTCTTCACGTCCATCATGCCAGCGCCAGTGCGTTCGCGCAGAGCCTTGATATCAGCAGCGGTGTAGTTTGCCACGTGCATCCCCGTTCACTAGGAGGTTTCAAGTTTATGTCGCTCGTGGGACGGGTCGGATAACCAACCCGTCCCACGAGACTTTATTGAGTGTCCTTCAACGCACCGTAGCGCGTGAAAGCAAACTCTAAGAGATAGTCAGATGACTACTTGGCTTCTGGAGCCTCTTCAGCAGCAGCTTCAGCTGGTGCCTCGGTTGCTGCTTCAGGTGCTGCCTCAGCTGGTGCTTCGGTTGCAGCTTCGGCAGGAGCCTCAGCCTTTGCCTTCTCGCCTTCGAGCAGCTCGCGCTCCCACTCGGCCATTGGCTCTGCAGCGCCCTCGGTCTTGCCGGCAGCCTTGTTGTTCTTGGCGATGAGGCCTTCAGCAACAGCGTCTGCGACAACGCGGGTGAGCAGGTTGACGGAGCGGATAGCGTCGTCGTTACCTGGGATTGGGAACGTAACTTCGTCCGGATCGCAGTTGGTGTCCAAGATGGCCACAACTGGGATGCCCAGCTTCTGAGCTTCGTCGATAGCCAAGTGTTCCTTCTTGGTGTCAACGATCCAGATAGCGGAAGGGGTACGGGTCAGGTTGCGGATACCACCGAGGTTGTTCTGCAGCTTGGTCAGCTCGCGCTTGAGCAGCAGAAGTTCTTTCTTGGTGTGGCCCGAACCGGCAACGTCCTCGAAGTCGATCTCTTCCAGTTCCTTCATGCGCTGTACGCGCTTGGAGACGGTCTGGAAGTTGGTCAGCATACCGCCGAGCCAGCGCTGGTTCACGTATGGCTGGCCAACGCGGTTAGCCTGCTCGGCGATGGATTCCTGAGCCTGCTTCTTGGTACCGACGAACAGGACGGTGCCACCGTGGGCAACGGTCTGCTTGACGAACTCGTAGGCACGGTCAATGAACGACAGCGACTGCTGCAGGTCAATGATGTAGATGCCGTTGCGCTCGGTCAGAATGAAGCGCTTCATCTTTGGGTTCCAGCGACGGGTCTGGTGGCCGAAGTGGACGCCGCTGTTAAGCAGCTCTCGCATGGTTACGACTGGCATGTCGCAACTCCTCTCAGCAGTGGCGGACCGGACGCGTGCGCGTCCGCGGTAACTGCTCTTAGTTGTTTGGGTTGTACGCAGATCCCCGTTTTGGTTATCTGCCCTAGTGCGCGGCCCGGACTGCTTGACAGTCCGCGCAAGTCCACCGATTCTCTCGGACCACTGGAACTTGCGCCCACTTCCTGTAAAGGTCGTGGAACCCCGCACGCGAAGTCAATCTCTTGACTGGTGCACCAATTTTGGACACACCTATGACAAGAAACTGCAGTTCCAAGTGTACTACACCGGCTCCGTCCGGCTAACAGCGATCCTTGGTGATCTAGCGCCTATAAACTCATCCCGGAACTTACCCACAGCCGGCAATCAATCCGAGGTCCATCCGGTCTCTGCCGCGCACGCTGGATAGATGAAATCGAAACACCTCCTGCTGCTGGCCCAAGCACTGCTAATGCTGTCATTGGTTCCTCCGGGAGCCCATGCACAACCGGTGGATTCCCTCGCACAGCCAGCCGCTGCCGCTGTGTGGCGTTGGCCGTTGGCCGGTGAGCCGAAGGTCCTGAATGCCTTTGATAAGCCGGCCGAAAAATGGTCGGCGGGTCATCGTGGCGTGGACCTTTCAGCAGCAGAAGGCGCCCAAGTAATTGCCCCGAATCGTGGACGCATCACCTTCACTGGGGTGGTCGTGGACCGTCCGGTGGTGGTGATTGACCACGGCTACGGGTTTAAGACGAGCTTGGAACCGGTAACCAGTGAGCTGCCTGCGGGAAGCTGGGTTGAGTCCGGCGCCAAACTCGGGATCGTGTCAGCAGGGGCCCATTGCACGGGCCGATGCATTCATTGGGGTGTACGACTGGACGGAGAATATATTGATCCAGCGCTCTTGATCGAGGACTTGCGCCCGTCAATCCTCTTGCCGCTGAACGACTGAACCTGCGGATTCAGTCGCCTCATGCCCGACATGGCAAAAAAGGAAAGCCACCGAGTGACTTGTTTCCACAAGTCACTCGGTGGCTTATACCGTAGGGCGTGCCGGACTTGAACCGGCGACCAAGGAATTATGAGTTCCCTGCTCTAACCAACTGAGCTAACGCCCCACTATGAGAATTACCGCCAGAGCGGTAACCACACTCGAAATATTCTAGGGCATGACCAGCCAAAATCTCGATTCGAGGTCGCGGCGGTGTCCGCAGGCTCTAATGCTGGGTGACGCTTTGACCGCGGTATAGCGCTTCGAAGGAATTCATGGTCTTCTCCTGCGCATGATTCATGACCTTGCGATGGCCAGCTTCGCCCAGTCGTTCGCGGGCCTGCTTGTCCATGCTCAGCACCGTATCAAGCTTCTGCGCCAGGTCTTCGCGGTTCCCGGGTTCAAACATGTAGCCGTTCACCCCTACATCGACAAGATGCGGCAGTGCCATCGCATTGGCGAGCACCACAGGTTTCGATGCGGAGAGCGCCTCTAGCGTCACGAGAGACTGCAACTCTGCGGTGCCCGGCTGGCAGAATACGTCGCAGCGCAGGTACGCCTGGCGAAGCTCCTCGGTGCTGACATGGCCCAGGAATCGAACTCGATCGCTCAGTTCCTGCTCGTGGGCAATTCGCTCCAGGGGCGCGCGCTGTTCACCGCCTCCGACTACTTCGAGGACCGCGTTGGGAACCCGCTTCATGAGGGCCAACGCCTCGATCAGTTCGTTGACGTTCTTCTCAGCAGCCAATCGGCCAACAAAAAGAATAGTCGGCGCGTCGTTTCGAACTATCTCTTCGCCCTCAGCCAACTCGTAATTGCCGGCTTCAATGCCATTGGACAGCGGCAGCACCTTGGTCAGCCGTGCGTAGTCCTTCATGGCTTTGGCCGCCAGCGGGGTGGGTGTGGTGACCGCGTCGGCCTTGCCGAAGATCTTTCCCATATCGCGCCAGGAGTTACGCGCGACAATTTTCTTGAACCACTTCGGGAATGGCAAGAACGGGTCCAGGTTCTCGGGCATGAAGTGATTTGTTGCCACCGAGCGCACACCGTGCTTCCGTGCGTAGGCAATCGTCTGCTGGCCGATCATATAGTGGCTCTGCGCGTGCACCACATCCGGGTTGATATCAGCCAGGAGCTTATTGATCTGTGAATTGACTTCCCAAGGAAAAACGATCCGGAAGTACTCGTGGGTTGGTACGGCGTGGGATTGCAGGCGATGCACAATCGCCTCCGGACGAACTTCGGTGAAGGTCTTGCCGTTCTCCCCGCGTACCGCCAAGACGTGCACGCGATGCCCACGCTCTTTCATGGCGGTGGCCAAGCGATAACAGAACATGGCCGCGCCATTGATATCCGGCAGGTAGGTATCGGCGGCGATGACGATCGTCAGCGGTTTTTCCTCGGCCACGTATTGTCCTTGTTCGATCAACATATTGTCTTGTGAGAAGTACTTAGCTATTTCTATGTGTCATGGCTAGACAGGGTTTTTAAATGCCGCGCCTTGGCTTTGCGATCCAGAACCACCGGATGATGACGAGACAGCGCCACCACGCCAACGATCGCAAGCACCCCAGCCAACGCCATGGCCACAGCCAGCATGGCAGGCACATCCGGACGAAGCTCACCCAGGATCGTTATGCCTATGGCGATGCCGACAATCGGGTCAATTACCGTCAGTCCTGCGATAACCAAGTCCGGCGGTCCCTTTGAATAGGCGTTTTGCACAAAATATGAACCAAGCAGCCCCGCCACCACCACAGCTGCTAGAGCAAGCCATGGCACCGATGACCAGAATTGGCTACCCAAGTGCAGCACATCGATTGCGACGGTACGCACCAGCACCGCCACGAAGCCAAAGAGCACACCGGCCCCTACGATGTAGAAAATAGCCCCGAGCTTCCGGTGGAAGAACAGTGCGGTGATTCCGATCATTGCAATAACACATGCCAGGATCACCTCGATGAGCAACTCCTCGGAGTTGCTGACCTGATGCTGGTCACCGGTAACGTTGATTGCCATCAGGACGAACGTGGCCGAGCCAACCATACAGGCGGCAATCGCGAGTACCGTCGGAAGATTCATCGTGAGCTTGTGCTCGCGCGCGTTGACCACCGTGGTCACCACCAGCGCGATGGCGCCAATTGGCTGTACGACGGTCAGCGGGGCGCTGGCCAATGCGAAGACATTGAGCACCATGCCAAGCCCCAGCAGCAGCAAGCCACTCATCCATCGGCCATTGCCCAGCAGCTTGCCGATATTGCCGAGAGTGACATCCAAACCACCGGCGGCAGACTTTACGGCGCTCGATTGGAAGTGCGCGCCGAAGGCAAGGCAAAAGGCACCGCATAGTGCTGCTGTAATAGCGATCCAAACCATGTCAGTGCCTTTCCCACTAGTTCCTTGTATTCCGAGAGGCCATGCTGCGCGGTTGCGTGATATCGCCGCGCCACCTCATCGGTTCAAGAACCTAGGAGCGCTTGACCAGCTTACGAATGATCGCAACGAGAGCCCCGGCCGACGCTGCAATGATCGCAAAAGGCTTAGCCTTCTCCACCCGTTCTTGTCCTGCACGATCAGCTTCGCTGTTCTCACCATTGTTCACCGACGGGGTGACGAAACTACGTGCCTTGGCGGCAGCGTTAGTCACCGAGTCGCCGGCGTTTTCGGCAAACTGGCGTGCCTTGTCGATTTTGGCTTTGGGTCCTAGAACGCTCTGACCCAAGTTGTCGCGCAACGCCTGTATCTGGCGGCGGCGACGCTTTGTGCGAAGTACCAGTTCATCCGCGCTAGGAGCCGGAGGCTTAGGTTCCTTCTTCTTGTCCTTTGCGGACTCTTCGGATTCGTCCTTCTTGCGCATTGGCTCATCCAAGGTGCTGACGTCGAAGTTGCTGCCGTCCTTGATCACACCGATATCGTGGCGCAGGCCGCGAATCGCTGCTTCCGGAGTCAGCGGCAAGGCCTTCTTGACCTTGAGGTAAATAACAAGGCCAAGAATTGCTGCCACTAGCAGGAAGAATCCTGCGACGATCAGTGCCGCTGCCCAGCCCTGGAACCAGATAGCCAACACGTTCACCAAGGTGACAACCACGGCAACTACAAACAGCGAAACTACTACAAGTGCACCCGCCGCAAGTCCGGCGGCCACACCCAAACTAATGCCCTTGCTCTTGAGCAAGGTGGTTCCTAGCTTAATCTCGTCCGAGAGCTGCTGCGGGACAAGCTCCTTGAGTCCATCGACTTGCGCCTTGGCACTCTTGACGCTCGACTTCAGGCTTTCATCTGCTTGCATCGAATCAGCTTCAGACATGGTTTCTCCATATTCTCGATCGCTCGGCAACCGGTGTTTCCACGCTAGCACTCCGGTTACCGCCTACGTATCAGTCTTCAGGCGTAAACCCCACAGCTAAATCTCATGCCACGGGTGTAACTGTTAACGATTTGAAAGTCTATCGTCTATCCACTTGAGCTTATAGGAAGCGACCGCATCAATATGCATGCCCCGTTGTTCACAACCTGTTCATCAGTTACCTGCCGACTAATCGTGTCCGAAGCCCGTCAATACCTCACGGACCAGAAATCCGATTCGCTCTCAAGGATCAGTTTTATATAGTCCATGCTGACTACCCGAACCTCTAGCTGTCCGCCGCGTCTCAAAACGCACCGGAGCGAACCCGCGATTACCTAATAAATATCCTAGCCAGAGCCCAACTTGCGGCGCTATCGGGGTTTCCCCTGAAGATCCCGCAGATATCCCGAAGTCCAATGGGTGAAGCTTTAACGAATAAGGCCCCAACCGCGTCATGCGGTTGGGGCCTTATGAAAGCTCCTCCAACTGGACTTGAACCAGTAACCCTTCGATTAACAGTCGAATGCTCTGCCAATTGAGCTATGGAGGAATACAACGAGTAATACCTTAGCATCGGCCAAATGACGTTTTCAAATCGACCACACGCTGCGCCAGAGGTACCAGTCTTTCCGGTTTCACGCCGATTATAGGACTATTCCTTCGTGCCCCCGTCGAACAGCACCATATCTGCACCCGGTGATTTGCGACATATCGACCCGCAAGGTTCCGGTCAGAAATGATCGTGACAGCGAGTGACCGATGACGGTGTGCTCGACGGCTAGTCCACCGGACGAACAACACCCCGCATTCAATTTCAGATGAATACGGGGTGCTGACTTGGCTCCTCCAACTGGACTTGAACCAGTAACCCTTCGATTAACAGTCGAATGCTCTGCCAATTGAGCTATGGAGGAATGCTACGAGAACTACTTTAGCACTAGCCAAGTACTGTTTTGAAATCAGGGACTCGACTCGTGTCCAAGGCACGCAGCTACCCGACCCGAGAGTCGGCGATTCCTTTCAAATCTCAGCCGAAACCTATTTTGATGAACGCTGCGAGTGGTCAATCGCGAACTGCGCCAGTTCAACTAATTGCCCAGCCGAGGTTTCCCACGAATATTGGCTGGCACGAACAAGCGCACGGTCCGCGTATTCTCTCCAGACATCCCGATCCGAGAGCTTCTGCACCTGTTGTGCGAAAGCTTCCTCGCTATCGGGATCCGCAAAGAGGGCCGCGTCTTGGGCCACTTCGCGGAAGATTGGCATATCCGTGACAACTACTGGCGTGCCTGCGCTCATCGCTTCCACCAGCGGAAGTCCGTATCCTTCTTCACGCGACAGGGTCACCAAGGCGGTGCACGAAGCCAACAGATTGGCATACTCTTCGTCGCTCACTCCCCCATGGAATACCACCTTGGCGTTGTGCGGAATTTCAGCTTCCAACTCGGCGCGACGCTGCTGGCTGATGCCGCTGAGCAGGTGCAACTCGTAATCGGGCAGCAGCCGCATGGCCCGGATCAACGTCTCGACGTTTTTATACTCCATGAATGAGCCCATGTAGAGCAGCGCGTTCTTCGCGGCGGCTCGCAGATCGCGGCTCGCGCTCTCGTTCGAGGGAGCGTTGGACACCAGGCCGATATGCCGCTTGGTGAGCCTGTGCTTGCGCATCAGATCCGCGGTGGTTTGTGAAACGGTAGCTACCGCGTCGGCACGGTTCAGCAGAATTCGTTGCGGGAAGTAGACCTGGTGGAACAGGAACCAGCCCCAGCGGATGGGCGCGGGCAAGAATTTCGGGGCATGCGGGTGCGCATAGTAAATCAGGTCGTGCAGGGTGAGAATGACCGGGAATTTTCGCCCCAGCGTGCCCATGGTCTGCATCGGGGAGAACACCGCATCTGGCTGCAGCTTATTGATCTGCAGGGCCACCAACGGTTCAAGGACGCTCGTGGGGGCAGAAATCTTGAGGTACGGAACATCTGGCAACAGGTCCAGCTGCCGCAGATCGTTGATCAGCATCGTCACGTCGGCGATCTTGGCCGTTGCTTCGATGAGTCCCGCGGTATAGCGGCTGATTCCGTCGTGATGGGTGACCCGGGTGTAGCGGGCATCGATGACGAGTTTCACGAGCGTGGAAGCCTTCGTTTGGGGAGCTGGTTTTCCAAGCTTATCGTTTAAGGTCACCGAGTCTGGCCTGCGCTCAAAAGTGCCTTTCGGGGGCGCACCACGAGGTATCCGATGAGCCCGGCGGCAACGGCCAGCGACCACAGCCCCAGCGCAGCCGGAATGCCGAAGGCCGAACCGATGGCGCCGCCGGCGAGGCTTCCCAACGGTATCGCGCCAAAAGTGAACAATCGGCGAGCGCTGCTCACCCTGCCCAAAAGCTGCTCGGGCGTGATGTCTGCAACCCACGCCGAGACGGCGATGTTGAAAACGATCACCACGATCCCCCATGCCACTGCCTGCACGCCGAGCAGAATCATGGAAACTACTGGTGCGGTGAATGCGGCGATAAAAACCATGGTGGCCAAGAAAAATTGACTGAGCAACGTCGCCGTCGTCAGCCGAGCCGTTGAAAACCGGACGGCAATGCGCGTGGCCAGCGCGGCACCTAGCAGCCCACCGGCACCGCCCAGTCCGGCAAAAATACCAAATCCCTGGGCACCGAATCCTAGGTAATTCACGATGAACAGCGCTTCTACCGCGGAGCCTAGCGCGAGCCCGAAGTTTGAGCACATGACCGCAATGGTGACCGCAATCAGGGTCCGGTTTGTACGCAGGTATTTCAGCCCGGATAGCCAGTGAGTATCGTGTTTTGCTTCCTTGCCTCCGGGACCTTGACTTCCATGCGAATCTGGCTTGCGTGGGAGCCTGACCAGATAGGCGAGGCCCAGGGCCAGCATGGCCAGGACCACGGCGACCGCCAGAAGTGTTGACGCTCCGAAGATGACGAAGCCGGTGCCCGCGGCAACAGGGATGATAATCGCCAGCGACTGATCCGCGGCGGTGAGTTTAGCGATCAGCCGACTCATCGAGGTTGCGCGTCTCGCGCCGGTGTTCGTATGCAATTGCGGGACGGCCGAGACCTGCGCAGTCTCTGCTACGACATTGCAGACGCCCAGTAGCGTGACCAGCAGGAATCCGTACCCGATACTCAGGGTTCCGGTGAAGGTCAGCAGCAAGAGGCAACCGGCCAGCGCGAGCTTGGCGGCAAGCCCAATGCGCAGCAACCGCAGAGGCCGGTAACGGTCAACCAGATACCCGATGGGAATCGTGGCGACGAGGAACGCGACGGAACCCAACGTGTTGAGCAGCCCCATTTGCCAGGCGCTAGCACCAAGGGTGGTGACAAAGATGAGGTCCACGGTGAAGTCTGCCAGGCTTCTGCCGGCTGCGTCGCTGGTATTTGATAAAAGGAAACGTCGCTCACCACGCAAAGTCGTTTCCATTACGCTCCATGATAATTGTCAGATACGTCACACCGGGACCCCATGTCAACGCTACCTCATTCCGAACCGAGCCGACCAGCATTTCTCCTTGTCGACCGGCAATCTTCCGTGCTTAAGCGGCGAAATCTGGCGAGAATCCCATCTTCGCCTCGAGCTCAAAATTCACTGCCATTTCGATCCCTTGGGCGCCTTCAGATGGTTCCCACCGGATCGTCATATCCACAAAGGGCTTGCAATACGTTACTTAGTTGTGATGTTAATAGTTCGCGGTTAGGGAAGACTAACCAAATACTTAATTCACCATGTGAGGAGTATCCGTGGGAACCTCTCTTGAGACCCTGCACATCCCCCTGTTTGACTCGCAGCTTTTTGATGACTCATTGCTGTGCTCGGGCACCTTAGATCGCTATGAGTCCGAGGCCCGAGAGGCACTGCTGCGGGTCACCGATCAGCTGGCCGCCGTCGAGTCACCCACCACAGGCCCCTATCCAGAGGATCTGCGAGGGCTGGTCGATGCCATCGACCTCGACTCACCGCTTGGGAGCAACGCCGAGTCTTTTGACGAGCTGAAAAAGATCTACCTGCGTGACGCCGTCTATTTCCATCACCCGAAGTACGCCGCGCATCTCAATTGCCCGGTGGCAATTCCTGCCGTGGCCGCCGAAGCGTTCGTCACCAGCCTGAACACCTCAATGGATACTTTTGACCAGAGCGCCGGGGCCACGCTCATTGAGCGTCGCCTCACCGCGTGGACCGCGCAGCTCATAGGATTCCCGGAACTCGCCGCGGATGGCATCTTCACCTCCGGTGGCACCCAGTCCAATCTGCAAGCCATGTTGATAGCCCGCAACGCCGCGGTGTCGAAAACCTCCGGACCGTTGCCTCAGCGGCTGCAGAACCTGCGCATCTACACCTCACAAGACGCTCACTTCAGCATCTCAAACGCAGCCATGATGCTGGGGCTGGGCCATGAAGCGGCAGTCGGCATCGAAACCGACGGCCACCACCGAATGGATGCCGGCAAGTTACGCGAGCAGATTGCCCACGATCTCAACCGTGGGCTGGTTCCGATGGCGATCTCCGCGACCGCCGGGACCACCGACTTCGGTGCCATCGATCCTTTGGGTCCCATAGCCGCCCTGGCCAATGAAGTCGGTGCTTGGTTCCACGTCGACGCCGCATATGGCGGCGGACTGCTGCTTTCGTCCTCGCACCGCGAACGGCTGTCGGGCATTGAGCTTGCAGACTCGGTGACCGTGGACTTCCACAAGTCCTTCTTCCAGCCAATCGGTTCCAGCGCGCTGATCCTGCACGAGGCAGATTCCTTCGAATCCATTGCCCACTACGCCGAATACCTGAATCCGAAGTCCCAAGCCCAGCAGACCCCCAACCAGGTCGACAAGTCGTTGCAGACCACTCGGCGCTTTGATGCGCTGAAGCTTTGGGTCACCCTCCGCACACTCGGAGCGGTGCGTCTGGGTACCATGTTCGACCGGGTGATCGAACTCGCCGAATCCCTCGAGGCCGAGGTCTCCCTCCGGCCACAGCTGGAGCTGGCGGCCCCGGTGCAGCTGAGCACCTTGGTCTTCAGCTTCAAAGCACCCGGCAACCACCTGGATTGCTCCGAAATGAATGAACTGACCAACCAGATTCGCCAGCGGCTCTACCGCACCGGCGAAGCGATGATCGCAGCCACCACCGTGGACGGCCGGCGGATGCTCAAGCTGACCTTGCTGAACCCGAATACCACCATGGAAGACCTGACCGAAATACTCGACGCAATTTGCCGCGTCGGCAATGACTTGCTGCTCGAACGCTTAGAAGGAGCCCGCGCATGAACCGTGGATTAGCCCAGGAGCACTTTGATGTGATCGCCATTGGCGCTGGCCCCTTCAATCTAGGGTTCGCCGCCCTCACCGACCCGCTACCGGAGTTGACGGTCGCGGTGCTCGAGGCCAGCGACAACTTCGTGTGGCACCCGGGCATGATGCTGGACGGCGCGCACCTGCAAGTGCCCTTCATGGCAGATCTTGTCACGCTCGCAGATCCCACCAACAAGTTTTCCTTCCTGAACTATCTGAAGGAAAAGGAGCGAATCTACCCGTTCTACATCCGCGAAAACTTCTACGCGCTGCGCAAGGAATACAGCGACTATCTCGCGTGGGCTTCGCAGCTGCTGCCCAGTGTCCGCTTCGGCCATCGGGTGCTTTCCGCCGAATATGCGGACGGCGCCTACCAGCTTTCGGTGCTCACCGATCGAGGTCTGACCCATTTCAGCGCGGACAAGCTGGTGCTCGGCACCGGTTCCCAGCCCTATCTCCCGGAGTTTGTCGACGAGCAGTTGCTGTCCACGAGCTCGGTGACCCATTCCTCCGAGTACCTGCATTCACGGCAGAGCATCATTGAGCCCAAGGCCGAGCAGAGGCCCAAGGTCGTCACGGTGCTGGGCAGTGGACAGAGCGCCGCGGAGGTCTTCCTTGACCTGCTGCGCAGCCTGCCGGAACACGACCATTTGGTATGGGCGACACGCTCCGAGCGTTTCTTCCCGCTGGAGTATACGAAGCTGACCTTGGAAATGACTTCCCCAGAATATATCGACCACTTCCACGCCCTGTCGATCTCGGAACGCGACGCTCTGTCCAAGGCGCAAAAAGGCCTGTACAAGGGCATCAATGCCGACCTGATCGATGAAATACATGAAGAGCTCTACCAGCGCAGCGTGGCTTCTCCGGCCCCCGTTCACCTGCGCACAGGATGCGCCGCGACAGCCGTGGCCCCGCAGGACGGGGCGATCCAGGTCGAGTTGCACCACGAACGGGAAAAGGAGAAGCTCGCGTTCCTCACCGACGCGCTGGTGCTCGCCACCGGCTACCGCAACGGCACACCAGACTTCCTCGAAGGCCTCGAAGACCGAATCACCCGACTGCCCGACGGCCGCCTGGACGTGGACCGCAACTACTCGATAGGCACGAACCACGACATCTTCGTGCAAAACGCTGAACTGCACACGCACGGATTCACCGCCCCGGATCTAGGCATGGGCGCCTACAGAAATTCGGTACTTATCAACCGCATTGCCGGGCGCGAGGTCTACCGGGTCGAGGACCGCATCGCCTTCCAGCGGTTCGGTGCCGCCTCGCTGGAGAACTTGCCAACTTGCCAACCGCAGCCAATCTCGGCCCAAGACTAGGAGCCCCATGACGACCTACGACTCATTTACCTTCCGCAGCATTCAACTGCCCTCCGACGCCAAGCTTTTGCATTCCTGGATCGCCACCGAGCATGCCCGCTATTGGGGAATGCCCACCGCAAGCCTTGACGAAATTGAAACCGAATATCGCGGACTGCTGGAGCTCCCCGACTATGAGGTGCTCCTTGGAGAGCTCCGCGGTGAACCACGCTTCCTGGTAGAACTCTACGATCCCTCGACATCCAGTCTTGCGGGAAAATACCCGTACGTTCGTGGAGACCGCGGGCTGCACTTCCTGGCTCCGGACCCCGCCGGGAAAGGCGAGACAGGATTTACCTTGCATGCCCTCGGCGCAGCCATCCGGCACGCTTTCGCGCAACCGGGAATTGAACGGGTGGTGGTTGAACCTGATGTGCGGAACAAGGCGATTCAAGCGCTCAACTCGCGCGTCGGCTTCCAGCCGCTGAAAGAAGTCACGCTTGATGAGCCACAAGGCCCCAAGGCGGCGTTGCTTTCAATTTGCACCCGCGAGGATTTTGAGCGCACCACCGGGATATCAGCCGGCGCCAACCATCTAAGCCCGGCTCGCTGGGAACGGGCGAATCGGCATGTTCTGGCCAAGGCCCTAGGCGAATTCAGCCACGAGCGCCTGCTGGAGCCGCTCCCCCTGGGAAAGGACCGTTACCGGGTCGAAAAGCAGGGACACCGCTATGTATTTACCGCCCAACGCTACGCGCTGAATCACTGGCAGATCTCGCAGTCATCGGTTGAACATCTAGTCCAGGGCGCGGAGGGCTGGGACGGCAGCGACGTAGACGTCTTGGATTTTGTCACCCTTTTCGCCACCGAACTCACGCTCAGCGAAGCACAGCTCCCCACTTATCTAGAGGAGCTAAACAGCACGCTAGGCAGCCATTGCTACAAGCAGGCGCACGCGCTGCACGACAGCACGCAGCTTGCCGAAGCCGCCGGCAGCCCGGCAGAATCCTTCCAACGCATCGAATCCTCCATGACCGAGGGGCATCCGTGCTTCGTGGCCAACAATGGGCGCATTGGGGTGGGAAGCTTAGACTACCTGCGTTATGCGCCGGAAACCGGGTCCGCTATCCGGCTCGGTTGGGTTGCCGCGCATATTTCGCAGGCTTCATTCGACTCCATCGACGGGCTGGACTACCAGTCGTTGCTTGAACAAGAACTGGACGGTGAGGCCAAAGCGCAATTGGATCGGCACCTCTCCCGGCGTCTGGCCGGTACCGGACTTGATCCTGCGCAATACATTTATCTTCCGGTCCACCCCTGGCAATGGGAGAACCGGCTGTCCACCACCTTTGCCAACGACATTGCTCGTGGCCAGTTGATTTGGCTGGGATATTCCGCGGACGAGTACCAGGCGCAACAGTCGATTCGCACATTCTTCAATGTCACCTCACCGAGCAAGCACTATGTCAAGACCGCGATGTCGATTCTTAACATGGGGTTCATGCGCGGACTCAGCGCGGACTATATGAAGGTCACTCCGGCCATCAATCAGTGGCTTTATGAGCTCTTCGCCTCGGATCCGGTACTCGCCTCGCAACCGGTGGCGTTGCTGCGCGAGGTCGCGGCCGTTGGTTATCGAAACCAGCAGTTCGAGGCGGCCACGACGCCCAGCGCACCACAGCGCAAGATGCTTGCCGCGCTCTGGCGCGAGTCGCCCATCGACATGCTGGGACCGGGCGAAACCCTTGCCACGATGGCCAGTTTGCTCCATGTCGATGCCCACGGCAAGAGTTATGCCGCGGCGCTGATCCGCCGGAGCGGACTTGAACCGAAGGTGTGGCTCAACCAGTACCTGGAGGCCTATCTGGCTCCGCTGGTGCATTGCCTCGCGGCCTATGATCTGGTGTTCATGCCGCACGGCGAGAACATCATCCTGGTCCTGCGCGACGGGGCGGTGCAGCGGGTGCTGCTCAAGGACCTGGGCGAAGAAATTGCGGTGCTCTCGGACCGCGTGGAACTTCCGGAAACAATTCGTCGGGTGCGCACCGGAGGCGACCCGGTGCTTTCGATTTTCACCGATGTTTTTGATTCCTTCTTCCGCTTCCTCGCCCCGTTATTGGATGCCGAATCCTTGCTCCCGGAAACCGAATTCTGGCAGGTCGTCACCGAAAACCTGTTGAACTACCGGGAACAGCATCCTGATTTTGCAGACCGCTTCGAGGCATTGGGCCTGTTTGCCGACAGCTTCCCGCTCTCTTGCCTGAACCGGCTGCAATTGCGAAATAACCAGCAGATGCTGGATCTTTCGGATCAATCCGGCGGGCTGCTCTATGCCGGCGATTTGGACAACCCCTTGGTTCGGGTGGTCTCTCCGGTTTAGCGATAGCTTCTCGCAGCTCGCGTCGTTTGGTTGGCATCGAACGACGCGAGCTGCTTCATTTAATCTTCGAGCCAAAAACCTGAACAGTGTTCAATGATTCGGAAATCCGCTGTACAGTGAATTCAAACAATATTGAACACTGTTCAACAGGAGATTTTTGATGACAACACTAACCGGCCCGAAGCGCATCGCGCTTGACCCCTTTGCCCTCGCCGCACGGATCAGCGAAGGGCATCGCCTGACCGTGGCCGAGGCCCGCGCTATCCTGGCCACATCTGATGAGCAGACACTAACGCTCGTTACGGCAGCCGGCCGGCTGCGCAGGAAGCACTTCTCCAACACCGTGAAGGTGAACTATTTGGTGAACCTCAAATCTGGATTGTGCCCGGAAGACTGCACCTACTGCTCGCAACGCCTGGGCTCCAAGGCAGAAATCCTGAAATACACCTGGCTCAAACCAGATGAAGCGGTCCGCCAGGCCGGACTGGGCATTGCCGCCGGAGCCTCGCGGGTCTGCTTGGTGGCCTCGGGCAAAGGGCCCACCGACCGGGACGTCAATCGCGTGAGCACCATGATTGACCAGCTCAAAGAAGAACATCCGCAGGTAGAGGTCTGCGCTTGCCTGGGCATTCTCAAAGGAGGACAAGCCGAACAGCTCAAGACGGCCGGCGCCGACGCCTATAACCACAATCTCAACACCGCAGAATCCCTCTACCCGGAAATCTGCAGCACACACAGTTACCAGGAGCGCGTAGCCACCGTCGAACAGGCCAAGGGGGCAGGCCTCTCCCCCTGCTCTGGACTCATTGTCGGCATGGGCGAAAGCACCGACCAGCTCATCGAAGCGGTCTTCGCGCTGCGTGCGTTGGATACCGACTCAATTCCGGTCAATTTCCTGATGCCCTTTGACGGCACTCCCCTGGAAGGCACCTGGAACCTCACCCCGCTGGCTTGCCTGCGCATCCTCGCACTGGTTCGTTTGGCCTGCCCGGACAAGGAACTGCGTATCGCCGCCGGCCGGGAAATGCACCTGCGCTCCCTGCAGTCCGCCGCGCTGGAAGTGGCTAATTCGCTCTTTCTGGGCGACTACCTGACCAGCGAAGGCCAGGATGCACGCGCCGACCTGGCGATGATCGCCGACGCCGGATTCGTGGTGCTGGGCCAGGAAGGCAAAAACACCGCGCAGATCGCCCAGACCCTGCACGAAGCCGCCGCCCACGCCGCCCGCCAACCAGCGGACGCAGACAATGCCGCCGCGGCCGGGTGCGCCGGATCCTGCTGCTCCTCCGCGGCCTCGGCGGCCTGCGGCAAAGCGGCCTCAGGTGGCGGCGCCGGCGAGACCGAACCGGTGCTGCGCCGCCGCGGCGCCGGGACCGCAGAGAACCCCAACGCGTGATGCCCACCGATGCCAGCCTGCTCTCCCGCGACGCAGGATTGCTCTGGCACCCCTATGCCGCACTTGATGCCGGGGCAGGCTACGCGGTCACCGAGGCACGCGGCGCCCGGCTGGTCCTCGAAGACGAGACCGGCATCCGCCGCGAGGTGATCGACGGGATGTCCTCGTGGTGGTCGTCGGTGCACGGCTACCGCAACCCGGCGCTGGATGCCGCGGCGCGCGGACAACTGGAGAAGTTCAGCCATGTGATGTTCGGCGGGCTGACCCACGCCCCGGCCATCGAATTGGCCGAGCGGCTGGTGGACCTGGCCCCGGGCGAGCTGCGCCACGTGTTTCTGGCCGATTCCGGGTCAATCAGCGTCGAGGTGGCCCTGAAGCTCGCCCTCCAATACCAGGAGGCAAAGGGCCGCACCACGCGCCACCGGTTCGCGGCCCTGCGCGGCGGCTACCACGGGGACACCTTCGCCACCATGGGCATCTGCGACCCGCAGGACGGAATGCACGCGGCTTTCGCGCCGCGCTCCTCCGCCGAGCTGTTCCTGCCCAAGCCCCCGAGCGCACGCCGCAGCGCACAGGGGCACTGGGAATACCTCGTCTCCGAGCTGGCCGACTGGGAATGCACGGTGCGCGCATTGATCTCCGAAAACTCCGCACAGCTGGCCGGGATCGTGTGCGAACCGGTGCTCCAGGGCGCCGGAGGCATGCACATCTACCCGCCGGCGGCGCTCGGCATCCTGCGCGAACTCGCCGACGAGCACGACCTGCCGCTGATTGCCGATGAAATCGCCACCGGATTCGGACGCACCGGCGAGCTGTTCGCCGTGGCGCATGCAGGCATCGTCCCGGACATCATGTGCGTGGGCAAGGCGCTGACCGGAGGGTATCTCACCCTGGCCGCGATGCTTTGCACCAGCAAAATCGCCTCCGCGCTTGCCAGCGGCACTCGGTCCGCCGGGTCCGCGCTGCTGCATGGGCCGACCTTCATGGGCAACCCGCTGGCCTGCGCGGTGGCCTGCGCCTCGCTTGACCTGCTCGTCGGTGCACCGGCCGGCAGCCCACCGGCGGCACCCTGGCAGGCCCAGGTTACCGCGCTGGAATCCGGGCTGCGCACCGGGCTCGCCCCGGCGGCCGGACTGGCATCAGTCAAGGACGTGCGGGTGCTCGGCGGGGTTGGAGTCATCCAACTTCACGCCCCGGTTGACGTACCCGAAGTGACTCGAGCGGCGGTAGCGCAGGGGGTCTGGGTGCGCCCGTTCCGCGATCTGGTCTACGTCATGCCTCCCTATATCAGCACCCCCGAAGAGCTCGCCGCGCTCGGCCGCGGACTGCTGGCCGCGGTGGAGCAGGTCCATGGCTGAGAATACCTCCGGCTGGGAGCGCTGGCTGTCCGCCCGAGCCACCGTGCGCGAGCGCCGCGGCCTGCGCCGCAGCGATGCGCTGCGGGCCGGATCCATTGATTTGGCCTCCAACGACTATCTGGGTCTCTCGAATCATCCCGAGGTGCTCCGGGCCGCCGCCGAAACCCTGGAAAGCTACGGCACCGGGGCCGGTGCAAGCCGAATGGCCAGCGGAACTCTAGCAGTGCACCGGGAGCTGGAGGCCGCGCTGTGCCGGTATACGCACCGGGATGCCGCCTTGGTCTTCTCCAGCGGGTATACCGCCAACCTCGGGGTGCTCGGCTCCCTGGGCGGTCCGGGCAGCCTGTTCATCCTGGACGAGCATGCCCATGCCAGCCTGGTCGACGGGGCCAGGCTCTCCGGCGCGGCTGTGGCCACCGCCGGGCACAACGACCTGGCCAGCTTCCGGCGGCTGCTCCAAGCCAACCACAGCAGCGCGCACCCCAAGCCTCGGGTGCTGCTGGCCGTCGAATCGGTTTACTCGGTTTTCGGCGACGCTGCGCCGCTAACCGAGCTGGCAGCATCGTGCCGGGAGTTCGGCGCGCTGCTGCTGGTGGATGAGGCCCACTCGCTGGCCGCCAGCGAATCCGGGTCGGCGCTGCGCGCCGCCGGCCTCGAAGCTCGCGGCCAGGTAATCACCACCGCAACCCTGTCCAAGTCGCTGGGCGCCCAAGGCGGAGCGGTGCTTTTCGGCGGCCCGGCTGCCGCAGCGCTGCGCGAACATCTGCTCAATACCGCCCGCACCTTCATCTTCGACACCGCGCTGGCCCCCGCCGCCGCCGGCGGTGCCTTGGCCGCCCTGCGCTTGGCGGACCGGGCCCGGCTTGCCGCGCTGGCCCGGAACCAGCGGTTGATCCGCGGTCTGTTGGCGGAGTACCCGGAACTGGCCGGGCGGGTGGAATCCGGGGCCGGACCGATCCACTCGGTGAAGATGCCCAGCGCCGCGGCCGCCGTGCGGGCCGCCGCCACCCTGGCCGCGCAGGGCATCGCGGTATCCTGCTTCCGCCCGCCCAGCGTCCCCGACGGAATCTCCCGTATCCGGCTGACCGCCCACGCCCACCAGCAACCGGCCGAACTGTCCACGGCCATCGGGAAGGTAGCCCGGGCGGCCATCGAGGAGGAATCATGAATTGCCCCTACGCCCCCACCGCCGGCAGCTTGGCCGACGCCCCGCTGGCCGGCCCGCTGCCCGCGGCCTTTCCCGAAGCCATCAACCGGCGCTACCGCAGCGTCGAGGACCCGGACACGGTGCGCGGCATCTTGCGCCGCCCCGGGGAATTCACCACGGCCAACGCGCTGAGCACCGCCATCAACCTCACCCCGGCCGCGTTGCGGATCCTGGCCGCGGTGAAATTCGCGCTGCCACCGGTGCTCGCCAGCGCCTCGGGCAGCGAACACCTCTCCGTGCGCCGGCTCGTCGCCGGATTCTTCAGCCCCGCCAAGGTCCAGTCGCAGCGCCAGCCGGTCACCGAACGAGTGCGGGAAATCTGCGCCCGGCTCGAACCGCGCTACCGCAACGGGGAATCCCTGGATCTGGCCGTAGAGCTGGCCGCGGTGATCCCCGTCGAAATCATGGCGGTGCTGACCGGGGTGCGCGTGCCGCCGGCCGAAAAACTCAAACGCTGGAGCCAGGATTCGCTGGAATTGTTCTGGGGGTGGCCCGAGGAGGAACGACAGCTGGTGCTCGCCGCCAGCGCCGCCGAATTCTATGCCTGGCTGGATCAGACGGTTCACGAGGCGGTCAGGAGCCAGGAGCCGAACCTCTATGCCGTGCTGCATCGCTCGGGAGTTCCCGAACGCCAAATCCGCTCGCTGGCCTACTTCCTGGGGATCGCCGGACAGGAGACCACCGCGATGCTCATCCAGAGCACTCTGCACGCGGCGCTGCGCGAGGGCCACTGGGCCGCCTGCGCCGACCCGGACACCGGACCAGCCGCGGCCCAAGCCGTGGTGCGCGAGGTGCTGGCCGTCGCCTCCTCGGTGCCAACCTGGCGGCGCATCGCCGCGGTGGACGCCCGCGTCGGCGATCACGAATTCGCCGTCGGCGAGGAGCTGGTGCTGCGCCTGTCCGGCGGAATCCTCGGCACCGGCGGCGACGATTCGCTGGCCTTCGGCCATGGCGTCCACCGCTGCTTGGGGGCGGGCCTGGCCCGGATGGAGGCCGAACTGGTGCTCGCCGAAACGGCCCGTTGCCTTCCGGACCTCGAAGCCGCCGGCGCGGCCCCACGCTTCGCCCACCTGCTCTCCTTCCAGGCGCCGGTCGCGGTGCCGACTGGATTCCCCTTCGAAAGGACCCACCGATGATCCACGCCATCACCGGAACCGACACCGAGGTGGGCAAGACGGTGGCCACCGCCGTGCTCGCCGCCCGGGCGCTGGCCCGCGGTGCCCGGGCGGCGATCTACAAGCCGGCGCAGACCGGTGTGCTTCCCGGACAGCCCGGAGACGTGCAAGACGCGGCCGGCTGGCTTGGCCACCCGGAGCGGCTGGGCACCGCCGAGGGGGTGCGGCTGTGTGCGCCGATGGCACCGCTGGATGCGGCCCGGTGCGCGGGATTCGCCGACCCCGCCGAGGTCCTGCCGCCCCTGGCCGAGCACGTGCGGCGGATCCGCGAGCTGGCAGCTGCCTATGACGAGGTGCTTGTCGAGGGCGCCGGAGGGCTCTTGGTCGAGCTGACGTCCGCGGGCGAAACCATCGCTGATCTGGCCGCGGCCGTCTCGGCGGAGCTGGTGGTCGTCACCCGCCCGGACCTGGGAACCCTGAACCACACCGCGCTGACCTTGGAGGCCTGTGCGGCCCGCGGCTTCTCCCGCGGCACGCTGGTGCTGGGCAGCTACCCGGACCGCCCCACGCAGCTTGCCGAATGCAATCTGGCGGGTCTGCGGGCCTTAGCCACCCGTTTCGGGTGGAGCTTCGCCGGGAGACTGCCCGCAAATCTGGTCCGCGATCCGGCACGCCGCCCGGAGGCGCTGGCCGCAGCGGCCCGTGCGCTGGCTCCGATTCCCGCCTAGCCCCCGGGCGCGGCGACCTTGCGGAATACCGGCCGGGCAATATGCGTTGGGCACAAGTATGAAGAACATCGGATTTTTGTCCTTTGGGCATTGGACTGATCACCCACAGTCAGGAACCCGCAGTGCCTCGGATGCGCTGCTGCAAGCAATCGATCTAGCGGTTGCGGCCGAGGAACTCGGCGCGGACGGCGCATACTTCCGCGTGCACCACTTCGCCCAGCAATACGCATCCCCCTTCCCGCTGCTCGCCGCCATCGGAGCGCGCACCAGCCGCATCGAAATCGGCACCGGCGTCATCGACATGCGCTACGAAAACCCGTTGTACATGGCCGAGGACGCCGGATCCGCCGACCTCATCTCCAACCGCCGCCTGCAGTTGGGCATCAGCCGCGGTTCACCGGAACAGGTCATCGACGGGTGGCGCCATTTTGGTTTCGAACCGCATGAGGGCGAGAGCGACGCCGAGATGGGACGCCGGCATACCGAGCGTCTGCTCCAAGTGCTCTCCGGAGAAGGATTCGCCCAGCCCAGCCCCAAGCCGATGTTCCCCAATCCCCCGGGGCTCTTGCGCATAGAACCTCACTCCGAGGGTTTGCGCGAGCGCATCTGGTGGGGCTCGGGCTCGAACGCCACCGCCGTGTGGGCGGCGAAACTTGGAATGAACCTGCAAAGCTCCACGCTGAAAGACGACGAATCCGGCAAACCGTTCCATGTGCAGCAGGCCGAGCAAATCGAGCTCTACCGACAGGCATGGAAAGACGCTGGCCATGCACGCGAACCGCGGGTCTCGGTGAGCCGCAGCATCTTTGCCCTGACCGATGAGCGGGACTGGCAGTACTTCGGACGCGACCGCTACAGCTCCGACCAGATCGGCAACATCGACGCCAAAACCCGCGCAATTTTCGGCAAGTCCTATGCCGGAGAACCCGATGAACTGGCCAAGACGCTGGCCGAGGATGAGGCCATTGCCGCGGCGGATACCTTGCTGCTGACCGTGCCCAATCAGCTAGGAGTCGAGTACAACGCACACGTTATCGAATCGGTGCTCAAACATGTCGCTCCGCTGCTGGGCTGGCGCTAGGGAGAACGCCGAGCTGATCTTTACCGGCCTGGCTACTTCACGGGATTCCCTAGGCTAGCCGCTGTGCGAGCACCGCTACCCCGTCGCCGCGAAGGGAAGACAGGTAGTCAGGCCGTCCCGCCATGATCATGACAAGATCGAGTTGCTTGCCTTTGACCAGCGGCCCGTCTCCCGCCGAGAAGGAAGAATCTTCGGCTTTCAGGGCCAGACCAGTGACGAGGCGTTTGCTGTTCACCGCGAAATCCCGCTCGGAGAAGAATTTGGCAACCTCGTGCACCGCATCCGGATCAGGGATCAGCTCGAGGGCAAGCGGCCGGGCGATGTCCTGACCGTGGACGATCACTTCCCCGAGCATCGCCGCGTAATCCTTGGTCGGGGCGACTGTGTTCTCGGCGGATGCACGCAGGTTCGCGAGCGTCTGGGCAGGAGTGTCGCCCAAATATCTGCGCAGCCTACGCTCGTTATGCACAGCGGAGTTGAAACCTGCCAACACGATGCTGCGCAGCCAAGACATCGTGCCGGTGTTTGCGGCGGCGCTCAGATGCGCGACAACCTGGGAGACCGACCAATTGCTGCACAGCGTGGGAGATTGCCAAGCCTCATGATCCAGTCGCGACAATATTTCCAGGAGCCTGTGCCGTTCAGCGTGGATTGCATTCCAGAAATCATACTCGTGCATCAAGTTTCCGTTCGGTTTGATCTTGTCGGGGCAGGTTCCGCCGGATGGCACTCCACAGCGCGTCGCGATGAACAAGATGTCGAGATCAGACGCGATTCCGAGGCGATTTAAGCCTAGTGCAGCACGCCGCAGGAAAATAGTCCGGTTGCCCCGAACTAGCCGGGCATCAAGTACAACGGGCCAGCCATCGATTCCAGATCGGTGCCGCTGGCGCTGCTACGGGGTAGGCACTCGGCGGAGAGCAATCGTTACAACAATTCTCGCCGCCATTGAAGCGAATGAGACGCAGGACACTAGGCTGGATAGGGAGAGCTTGGTTTTCAGACTGCCCGAGCCGTTGAGCAGTTCGAATGGCTCCGATGAGATTTTGCCTAATACAAGAAAAACTGACACAGGAGAATTACATGAGCAAGCCACTAAATATCGCATTCATCAAGGCCAGCTGGCATGCAGATATCGTGGACCAGTCGCTGGCAGGGTTCAAAGCAGATATGGATGCTTCCGGTGTTGAATACGGCATCGATGTGGTCACCGTGCCTGGTGCCTACGAGATGCCGCTGCAGGCCAAGCGGCTAGCGCAGTCGGAAAAGTATGATGCCGTGGTGGCCGCCGCGCTAGTAGTCGACGGCGGGATCTACCGCCACGATTTTGTCGCTCAGGCGGTTGTCGATGGGTTGATGCGCGTGCAGCTGGACACGAATGTGCCGACCTTCTCGGTGAGCCTGACCCCGCACCACTTCCACTCCAGCGAAGAGCACGAAAAGTTCTACTTCGAGCACTTCGTCACGAAGGGCGCCGAAGCCGCGCGCGCGGTGCGTGCAATCGCGGCGCTCGGCGAGTAGCGTTCGCTTCTAATACGCAATGCGTGATGGTCGCTTCGAGAACTATCCGGAGCGACCATCACGCATTTTTTCGTATGAAATTCTTGACCCGTTGGCGGGAATTTGCGGAGCTAAGCGGGATGCTCGTCGTTCAGCTCGTTACGCCTCGTCGAGTGTTGCATCGGGAACGATGCCTTGCCTTCCGCCGCTTGTCCACAGCACAATATCCAGCACTCGCAAGAGCGAGAGGTGCGTTTGCCCCGCGTCCTCGCGAATGCTCTTCAGCTTCTCAACGAGTTTTACATCCTCAGCTGGATCCTGATGGAACGCGTCCCACCAACGAGCCCATTGAGTACCGGAGCCAGGTATTTTTACCCGCTTGGCGATCACGGAATCGAATATAGGAATCAGATGCGGACGCTTGCGGGCCAGGATCTTGCTCGCGGTAGTCTGCCCAATCCCCCACCTGTTCCCTGGTTGACGAAGGATCTCCCACAACTTGTCTGCGGGAGATCCGTCGGCCAGAAATTTCTGGAATTCTCCTTCGGTCAGCTCCTCGAATCGAAGGCCCACTGGAATCTGAGCAAGTTGTTCGCCGAGCTGTTCCGCATAGGTTCCCAAAATCCCCAATGCGGCCTGTCCTGGAACGTGAACCGAGAGCATCGAAACCGCTATCAAATCCTCGGCAGTGATCTTGTTGGGTTCGCGAAGGTCACCTCCACCTGCGAAGGATTCGAACTGCGAACCTGAATATCGAGGTCGACCGTTCTCTCGGATTTCAAAGTACTTCTTGAGATCGGCGACTGCGTCGTCATGCTCGATCGAATTCATTGCGAAAAGTGGCACGTGTTCCCCCTGTAATGCGCCCGAAGGCCCGATGGGCTCAACGTATCACCAGCTTCCGACAGATGCGCCCGGAGCGCTTCATTCCTTGCCAACATCACATAGGCACGCCCACCGACGAATGCGCTCCAAATTGTCCCAAGTCATGCCTAGGATCAAGGCATGATCGATTTTAATAACTCCTCAGTGTTCAAACTCGGCCCATGGAACCTGGCCGAGGTAGCACCGGAAATAACTCCCATGCTCGTCTCCGGGGAAGAACTGCTCGCCGCGTTCAAGGGTGCACGCGACTATGTAGTCTTCACCAATAAGCGGCTCGTTGCGGTCAATGTCCAAGGCCTGACCGGCAAGAAACGCGACTACACCTCGCTGCCCTACTCCCGCATCCAGGCCTTCTCCGTCGAAACGGCCGGAACCTTTGATCTCGACGCGGAATTGGAACTGTGGTTTAGCGGTCTGGGCAAGGTGAGCCTGGATTTCAAGGGCAAAGTCGATATTCGCGCCCTCTCCCAAGTGATCGCCGGCTACGTTCTGTAGAAGTACGCTGGCGCTTTTGAAAAATCGTCCGGGATGAACTTTTCCGGATCAACAATTGCTAGCTGGAATCCATGCAACCGAAAGGGCACTGAACGCCCTGCTGCCGTGCACGCTGAGGATCCGATAGTCCGGTTCCGACGGTCTCATCGCCCCCTCCGGCACCGGAACCTACCTGACAGTACACCGAATGTCCGTGTGTTCTTAGAGAGGGTAAACAGCCGTTCACCCCATTTGCGCCATCTATTATCCGAAGGCCACCGTCGTGCCGATACGTTCCGTTCCCGCGTGGGCGACCACCGCCATCCTCGCCTTGTGCGGGATGGTGGTAGCGCTCCAGCAGACCCTCGTTGTCCCACTATTGCCTGATTTTCCGGTGATCCTCGACGTCTCGGCCGAAGATTCCTCCTGGCTGGTCACCGCCACGCTGCTCAGCGCGGCGATTTTCACCCCGGTCATTTCCCGCATGGCCGACATGTACGGCAAGCGCAAAATGCTGCTGCTCGCTTTGGCCGTGATGACCCTCGGCTCGCTTGTTGCCGCCCTCGGCGGATCCTTTGGCGCACTGATCGCCGGGCGGGCCATGCAGGGCTTCGCCTCCTCGCTGATCCCGGTGGGAATCTCGGTGCTTCGCGACGAATTGCCCAAGGAAAAGGTGGCCTCGGCCGTCGCGCTGATGAGCGCAACCTTGGGCATCGGCTCGGCGCTGGGCATGCCGATGTCCGGACTGCTCTACAACGCCTATGGCTGGGAATCGCTGTTCTGGGTTTCCGCAGGCCTGGGCCTGGTATTCCTCGTAGGCGTGCTGCTGCTGGTCAAGGAATCGACGATCACCACCCCCGGCCGCTTCGACATCTCCGGGGCGCTGGTCCTCTCCGTAATACTCACCGCCGCCCTATTGGCCGTCACCAAGGGTGCCAGTTGGGGCTGGAACAGTCCGCTCACACTCGGCCTATTTGCTCTGGCACTCGCGCTGCTTGCCGGTTGGATCCCGCTGCAGCTGCGCGTCAACCAGCCGATGGTGGACCTGAGCACCGCGGTGAAGCGGCCGGTGCTTCTGACCAACGTCGCCTCGTTCTTCCTCTGCGTGGCGATGTTCGTCAACATGCTCATCACCACCCAACAGCTGCAGATCCCCACGCAGACCGGCTATGGTTTTGGCTTGTCGGTGCTGGTCGCCGGGCTCGCCATGGTGCCTTCGGGGCTGGCCATGGTCTTCTTGTCCCCGGTTGCCGGCGCGATGCTCAATCGCTGGGGAGGCAAACCGACGATGATCTTCGGCGCGGCGATTATGGCCCTCACCTACGTGGGCCGGGTCTTCCTGGATGACGCTGTGTGGCAGGTGATCGTCGGGGCAACCCTGGTCAACGTCGGAGTCGCCTTCTCCTACGCCGCGATGCCGACGCTGATCATGAGCGCGGTGCCGATTACCGAAACCGCCTCGGCCAACGGGGTCAATGCGCTGATCCGTTCGCTGGGCACCAGCGTGGCCAGCGCACTGACCGGCCTGATCCTCGCCACGCTGGTCGTCGAGCACAACGGCACCGTGCTGCCCTCGATCGACGCGCTGCATTTGGCGTTCTGGCTCGCGGCGCTGGCCGCGGCCATCGGCATCGCCATTGCCTTGTTCATCCCCAGCGGCGGGCGCACGCCGAAGGCAGACAACAACGTCGAAGAGACCATGGTGCATGGCCGGGTCATCATGTCCGCTGCCGGCGGTACCCAGCGTCCGGCCATTGTGACCTTTGTGCGCCAGGACGGCGTCCCCGGTGACTGGGCGCGCACCGACCATGAGGGGCTTTTCACCGCGGCGCTGCCCGGACCAGGACGCTATCTCGTGGTCGCCAACGCCGCAGGCTGGGTGCCAAATTCCCAGCTGGTGACCTTCTCCGGCGGAACCACGGAGCACAATGTGGAACTGCACGATACGCTTTCGCTCAGTGGCGTGGTGGCTACCGGCAATATGGCCGTGACCGGGGCCCTGGTCAGCCTGAGTGCCGGAGCCGGCGACTTCATCGCCGCGACCCACACCGACGGGCGCGGGAGTTACACCTTGGATCTGCCTCCGGTGGGAACCTACGTTTTAACCGCCGCGTCACCGCACAGTGACACCGCCACTTCGGTCAAGCTCATTCTGCGGGCGCGGACCGAGCGTGTGGATATCGAGTTGCCAGCATGAGCGCCATCGATGGCCGGGGACGCATCCGCCAAGCGGCATCGGCCTTGTTCGGCGAGCGCGGATTTCATGATGTTACCGTGCGCGAGATCGCCGAGGCCGCCCAGGTCTCCCCCGCCTTGGTGATCAAGCTCTTCGGTTCCAAGGCCGAGCTGTACACCGTGGCCAGCACCATCACCGTTCCGCTGGCAGACCTGGACCTGCCCCGCGAACGCCTGGGCCGGGCGCTGGTGCAGCAGATCCTCAACCGGCGTGATGCCGCGGTGGTTGATCCCTGGGAGACCCTGGTCCCGCGGATCAGGCAATCGCCCACTCCAGAGATAACCCAGCGCGAGCTGCGCGAGACCTATCTGGCCGGGGTGGCAAGGACCATCGGAGATACCACCGCCGACCGCCGCCACGCCTCGGCCGTGGCCTGCCAGCTGCTGGGCCTGGCCGAGGGCATTCGAGTCCTGGGCTATTTCGCGTCCGAGGATTTCGATTCCGACGAGGTCGTCGAGCAGTATGCGGCGGCGGTCCAACTGCACATCGACAGGGCCGGCGCCGGGCAATAATGCCGCAAGGCCGCGCCGCACAGTAAGTCACTGTGCGGCACGGCCTTGCTCTGCCCCGTGCGTGCGCCTAACCGGACAGGACTACTTAGTTGCCCAGAGTCCCGCTTCGTCGTCGAAGGACAAGGTTTCGGTGACGCGGATCTTCGCGTCATCGAGCGCATCGGCCGGTACATCGAAGACGACCTGGTAGGTTCCCTTGCCGCCCTTGGTCAGCGTAGGCACATCCATGGCTGGTTTCGGAGCCATGGCCATGGAGCTAGAGGTGCTGTAGATGCGCGAATCGGAACCAACCAGCTCTGGAGACAGGTCAAGCCAGGCGTCGCCTTCTTCCTCGCCGTTGTACACCACGGAAAGATCTACGAGGACATATTGCCCCTCGGCCTTTTCATTGAATGAGTTGGCCTTGGCCATGGCCTCGTCGGCTTCGAGGTTCACGGAACTGACGTTGACCGAATATTCACCGATAGTGGCCGCCTCACCCAGCTTGAGCACCTGAGACTCATCTGCCGCCTGCTCGATGACCTTCTCCGGAGCCGCGACCTCTCCGTCCGCGGCGTCATCGATGGCAGCCGAGACACCGTCCAAGGCCTTGACGTAGGCGGACTGGGTGACGAAGACCAGCACGATGGCAACGATGGCGATCACGCTAGAGGCGATCCCCAGCCCCTTGCTGCCGCGCCGCTTCGCGGCGATGGCGAGCGAGATGACGCCGAGGATCAGGGCGACAAAACCCAGAACCGCGGCGAAGTTGTTCACGATCGGGACCCAGCACAGGGTCAGGGCAACGATGGCAATGACCAGTGCGGCAATTCCCAGCCCCTTGCCGGCAGTGGACTTTGCGGGTGGGAGCTGCGAGTGCGGTGCAGGCTCCAGTGGAGTTCCAGCAGACATGAATATTTCCTCAAGTGATGACGGCGCTTAGCCAGCGCCTAAGTGAAACCGGCTCATACCCCATGGTCGTGATCCGGATTGAATCTTGCTTGATCCATCAACGACACTACGAGGACGCTCCGACACTTTAGCCTCACAGTAAATTTTCAGCTCCCGAGAAGTTCCGCCCCTGCCTCGGCTTAGCTCGCGCTTCCGGCAAAGGACTGCCCCTCGACTTCATGTTGACCATGTAGCCGAAGGGCAGTCCTCTGGGCTCTCAGTAACCGGAAGCAGCCTGCCGGTACTGGCGGAGGACCCGGCTGTCCGGTTCGCTTGTCGCCAGCAGGGCCTCATTGGTTGGCCAGAGCGGCAATACTCCGCTTAACACTCCCGCCGCCTGGCGCGCTGCCCCATCGGCAACGTACTCCCCGGGTTCCGGAACGCTTACCGGCAGGCCCAGCACACTGGCCGAAATTTCCTGCAGTGCAACCGAACGCGCCGCCCCACCGACCAGCACAATACGCTCGGCCAGCACCCCCAAGTCCGTCAGTGCCTTCAGCCCGTCCGCCAGCGAACAGATAATCCCCTCGAAGGCGGCTCGAGCCAGATTCTGGGCGGTGAAGTTCTCCAAGGTCAGCCCGTGCAGCGAGCCTGTAGCGTCGGGCAGATTAGGGGTTCGTTCCCCCTCAAAGTAAGGGATCAGGCTCAAACCCTCGGCACCGGCAGGCGCGGTCAATGCCAGCTGGGACAGTTGCGGAAGATCGACTTTCAGCAGCGCCGCCGTCGCATCCAGCACGCGGGAGGCATTCAAGGTGCAAGCCAGTGGCAGGTAGCTGCCGGTGGCATCGGCGAATCCGGCCACCAGCCCCGAACGATCCCCGGTAGGCTGGTCGGACACGGTGAATACCGTCCCGGAGGTGCCAACCGAGATCACCACGGTGCCCAGCGTGGCGTTCACGCCTAATCCCGCTCCGGCGTTATCGCCGCAGCCGGGGCCGATCAGCATTCCAGATGAGGTCAACTGTCCGACTTCCAATGGCGCCAGGACCTTTGGCAGGACCGGCACATGCCCTAGGGTGCGTTCGAGCACCTCTGGAAGATACTCGCCGGTGCTCGGTGACCAGTACCCGGTTCCCGAGGCATCCGAACGGTCGGTGCGCAACGCGGCTAGGCCTTCGGCACCGCTGCCTGGGCCAAATCCTGCCAGGCGCCAGCTGAGCCAATCGTGAGGTAGGCATACCGCGGCAGTGCGCGCGGCGTTCTCTGGTTCCGCGGTAGCCAGCCACAACAGCTTGGTCGCGGTGAGTGAGGCCACCGGGATGGTTCCGAGAGTGCGCGCCCAATACTCGGCGCCGAATTCTTCGACGAGCTGCCGAGCTGCGCCCGCGGAGCGAGTGTCATTCCACAGCAAGGCCGGACGAACTACCGCGCCGTCGGCGTCGAGGCAAACCATGCCATGTTGCTGGCCTGCCACCGAAATAGCCGAGACATCCTCCAGGCCGCCGGCCTCTTCGATGGCTTGCTGCAGTGCCGTCCACCAGTGCTCTGGGTCGATCTCGGTGCCCGATGGATGGCGCGCGGAGCCCTGTCGGATCAGGGCTCCGGAACCGGCGTCACGAATGACGACCTTACAAGATTGGGTGGAGCTATCCACTCCGGCAACCAGCTGCATTTAGGTAACTTTCGGGCTTGGGATGAATAACAGCGCCGCGTCCCCGGATCTGGCAACAGAACCGGGGACGCGGTCAAACTTTTCTTGTAAAAACCTCAGGCTTGGCGTGCGCCCATCAGGTGTTCCAAGGCCAGCTGGTTCAAGCGGATGAACCCGAAGGAACGCTCGGCGGCAGCGTCTGCATCAAAGCCTTCGAATGCCGACGTATCCGCCAGCAGATCCGCGGTGGTTTCGCCGGCGGCCAGAGTGCTTTCGCCCAGCTCGAAGACGCCTGCGGTCTTCAGCGCTTCCCGCACCTCTGGGTTGGCGCGGAATGCGGTAGCGCGTTCCTTGAGCAACAAGTACATGGACATATTCGCCTTGGCGGAGTCCCATACCCCGTCATAGCCGTCGGTTCGCGATGGCTTGTAGTCGAAGTGGCGTGGACCGTTGTAGGTTGGCCCGCCGTTCGGGAATCCATTTTCAAGCAGGTCGACAGTGAAGAAGGCGCTGGTGAGATCGCCGTGGCCGAAGACGAGGTCCTGGTCGTACTTGATTCCGCGCTGTCCGTTGAGGTCGATGTGGAACAGCTTTTCTGCCCAAAGCGCCTGCGCGATGCCGTGCGTGAAGTTCAATCCTGCCATCTGTTCATGGCCGGTTTCCGGGTTAACGCCTACGATATCGCCGTGCTCAAGCTCGGCAATGAAAGCCAGCGCGTGGCCTACCGTGGGCAGGAAGATGTCACCGCGTGGCTCGTTTGGCTTAGGTTCCAGCGCAAGGCGCAGCCCGTAGTTCTTTTCCTTGATATAGGCGGCGACGGTATCAACGCCTTCCTTCATGCGATCGAGCGAAGATGCCAGATCCTTGGATCCGTCGTATTCGCTGCCTTCGCGGCCACCCCACATGACAAAGGTTTCGGCACCCATCTCGGCAGCGAGGTCAATGTTTTCCAACACCTTGCGCAAGGCATAGCGGCGAATGGAGCGATCGTTGGAAGTGAAGCCGCCGTCCTTGAAGACCGGATGGCTGAACAGGTTGGTGGTAACCATTGGGACCTTCAAACCGGTCGTTTCCAAGGCGCCACGGAAATCCTTGAGGATGCTCTCGCGTTCTGCTGCCGTTGCATCAAACGGGATCAGGTCGTTGTCGTGGAAGGTAATACCGTAAGCACCCAGCTCGCTGAGCCGATTGACCGCTTCGACCGGGTTGAGTGCCTGGCGGGTTGGCGTGCCGAACGGATCGTTCCCGGTCCATCCCACCGTCCATAGGCCAAAGGTGAAACGGTCTGCTGGCGTTGGTTGCAAAGTCATGCGTACTCCTAAATGATTTGTAGTTAGCAACAACTTATTGCAGAACGATCCTCAGAGTCAAGGAAAACTTCCCCCTCATTCGCGAATAAACGAAATTGGCAGCGTTTCTCCACCAAGTAAAACAAGGGGTATAGACTTGATGTAGCGCCCTAACTCCTATAAGTTTACGTTTACAACTTATGGGAATTTTGATTGTCCATTTCCTTGAAACGCGGCAATCTTCTGCCGGGCCCGTGCCGCATGGCATCCCGTCGTCACGTCGCGTGGCTTGCAAGCGCAAGAACGGTCATTGGGAGCGGCAACGTAGTTGATAAAATGGCGAAAGTTTGAAGATGTTCCAACGACTGACAAGACGGACGCCACTGGTGCTCGTGGCTCGTTACCCCTGCCCAGCCGATTGAATTTATGGCACTCGGTCGCTGGCCGCCGTTGCTCATCCATCAGCTAGCCAGCTCAGCCTAAGAATGAAGAATTGAAGGACACTAGATGACGGCCTCACCCCGTGCGTCCAAGGCGGTGCAGAGCCCTGAAACCATGCGGCGCAATAATCTGTCTGTCATTCTCACTTTGTTGCACCGCGAAGGCAGGCTATCGCGTGCCCAACTTACCGAGCGCACCGGTTTTAACCGTTCCACGGTCGGCGCACTAGTCGCCGAACTTTGCGAGCTGGGGCTGGTCTTCGAAAGCGAGCCACAAGCAGCTGGCAGGGCTGGCCGGCCCAGCCCGCTCGTTCATCCCAACGACAAAGTCGTCGCGGTCGCCATCAACCCGGACATCGATGCCGTGCATGTTGGGCTTGTCGGGCTCGGCGGCAAGGTCCATCGCAGAATTCGCTATGAAGCCGCCGCGAAACCGACTCCTGTTGAAACCGCCAACATCAGCAAGGCAATTCTTGACGGCATGCGCGCGGATATCGATGTGCTGGATCGCATCGTCGCCGTGGGCGTAGCGGTGCCCGCTCTGGTGCAAGACAGCGACGGAAAGATCCTCCTCGCACCGCACCTGCAATGGGCGAATGAATCCTTGTCGTCATTGCTGGAACCCGCGCTCGGACTTCCGCTACTCGTAGGAAACGACGCAACCCTAGGCTCCGTTGCCGAAAGCATTCACGGTGCCGCGCAAGGTTACGCCAATGTGCTCTATCTCAATGGAAGCGCCAGTGGCATTGGCGGCGGCATCCTCACCGGCGGTGCCCCGCTTCGTGGAGCCTCGGGCTTTGCCGGAGAACTGGGGCATACCTTGGTCAGAACCGGCGGGGTCCTCTGCCATTGCGGGCGCCGAGGTTGCCTCGATGCCGAGGTGCGGGTTGAAAGTCTCTTGGATATCCTCCAGTTCGACAGCGCCGACCTAGACTCTCTTGAGCAGGCAATTGCCGGCAATGAGTCCGCGCAGCTTCACCAAGAAATCGACCGGCAGATTGATCTGCTGTCCGTGGCGCTTACCAATTTCGTTAATATATTCAACCCAGAAATGATCGTCCTTGGCGGTTTCTTGGGAACCATCTACGCAATGCGCGCCGAACGGTTGACCGATGCGGTCTCCAGCGGCCCCATTGCAGGGCTAGGCCGCGAGGTCAGAATCAGAAAGGCTGTGCTGGGTTCGGATCTATTGCTCATTGGCGCCGCCGAATTGGCATTCGCCCGGTTGCTTTCGGACCCAGCCGGGTACAGGGCCGCGGACCAGACGCCCTAGCGGTTTGCCTGCCGCTGCCCGTAGCCTCGGGCCGACAATGCCGCGGTCAGCTGGTCAACAGTTGGCGCACCTTGCAGCCCATCCGGCGTCGGATAGATGCGGCAAGCGAGTTCGCGCGTAGTCGCCGCCGGAAAAAGATCAATGCCTCCTGCAATGATCGTTGGGGAACCGGCAAAACCAGTGCCACGCGTCTCGGCGCTCGTTTTCAAAACGTGTTGCAGTATCGTCGTGTTCCTGACCCCGAGTGCTTCTAGGGCAGCGCCCAGTCGCTCGGCCGCAAGGGCGGAGTTGGGGCAATTCTCGATAACCAACAATTCGATGCGCATACGTACATTCTCCTCGAAGGATCCAGAGATCCAGGAAGTTCTGGATTCGCTATCCCGGCTGCCACACGGCTAAGCGATGCGGGGATTCACGGTGCACAAACGCTTAACCCAGCGACACGCTGAGATGAAAACAATTCCTAGCCAGCACGTAGTTGCTGTTGCAGAATTCAAGTATGGGCACCAACGACGAAATCGATCATGGCCGCGACACGCTACGCTACGTCAGGCTAGCTCTGCTGGTCCTACCGCTTTTACTGGTTGTTGCCATCGTGATTTATGGGCTTTTAAACGGAAAAGTTGAAGACTCGATCAGTTCCTACTACTTGGGACCTAGCCGGGACCTATTCGTCGCAATGCTTGTCGCCACCGGAGTAATGCTCGTAGTTTACAAAGGCGCGCCCCTGGAGGACTATGCCCTGAACCTTGCCGGTTTCTACGCGATATTTGTAGCCTTGGTTCCAACCCGGCTGGGCGAGACGCTCTCCACGCTGACCCCGCACGGTCAACTACAGCTGATCCGCTCCGTGCAAATATCGGTGTTTGCCGTCCTCGTGGTTTCCGCGGTATTTGTCTGGCTTGAATGGAAAACTAGCAAGTGGTCGCCGCGCTCGTTGCACTTCAGCACGCTCAGTAAAACTTTGACCCTCGTCAGTACCGTGCTGCTGATCGCGTTTATCGGCTTGCTGTTGTGGCGCAGCATCGAAGGCACAGACTTTGCCGGTGTTCACTATGCTGCCGCGTTTCTATTGATTATCAGCATGGGAGTAGCCATCGCCAGCCATCTGGGGCGCGAAGACCTCTGCGACACCGATACCAGCGGTGGGCGTTCAACCCAGTACGCCGTCTTGCTGGTACTCATGGCTTTGGGCATCGTCGGATGGCTCGTGCTTACCCTCATGGGCGTAGCGCAGGCGCTATTTATCATCGAGTGGTACGAGATCGGCCTCTTCACCTATTTCTGGTATTTGGAATCTCGAAGACTGTGGAACCACCCCGCGCAGGCATAGGCCCCAACAGTGGATCCCTCTAGCGCCCTAGGCGGGCGTGAGGCTTCAAACATCCGGCAGGAATACTCAAAGGCAAAGGCCCCGATTCTCGCAATGAGAACCGGGGCCTTTTGAAAGCTCCTCCAACTGGACTTGAACCAGTAACCCTTCGATTAACAGTCGAATGCTCTGCCAATTGAGCTATGGAGGAATGCAACGAGATATAACTTTACCCGACGCTCAACCAAAAACCAAAACTGGCCGCTCAGGTCCCACGGAGGATTCGGCGACGCATCTCAAGTTCCATAAGTTCGCGGTTGATCTGGGTGTATTCCTCCCCTTCGGGTTCCATTTCGGCCCGCTGCAACCGGCCAATGAGCTCGGCTTTGCGATGTGTGATTTGAAGCTCAATCAGCCCATTGATGATGTCTGAACAATAGCGGGACAAGTTGTGCTCATCGGAGGCCGGAATGCTGGTCACCGCAAGCTCGGAGACGAAAGAACGCAACTGTTCGGGCACCTCATCACGAATCACCTCGACCCACGACGATGCCGAAGCGCCTACCGCACTGGCAGCCACCACCCCGTCGTGTACGGCAGCGTGCGCCGGAGCCATGAAGCGGGCCTCGTAAAAGGCTTGCCACTGCTCTTCACTGAGCCGGTGAGGTTGCTGAATGACAACTTCCAGCGCCTGACGCTCCAAACGCATCACCGGATCACGCTTGTCGGGACGTTCGAAGGCGTTGCCGGGCTGCTCTTGCGCCTCCCCCGCAGCCTGGGCGCTACCGGCGGCCGCCTGGGTGTTCTTAGGCAGCCGGGCGCGTTTGATGGAGGCGGCAACCGAACGGTTCACGTCTTCATTGTTCATGCCCAGCCAGCCGGCCAGTTCACGCGCGTAGGCCGGACGGATCGACGAGTCACGAATCTGCGCGAGGATCGGTGCGGTCTGCCGCAGGGCCTGCACACGGCCTTCAACGGTGTCCAGATTGAACTTCTTCAGCTCCGCGCGGATCGCGAACTCGAAGAGCGGGCGCTTGAGCTCGATCAGTTCACGCACCGCTTCATCCCCGCGATGCAAACGCAGATCGCAGGGATCCGCACCGGTCGGCTCAACGCACACATAGGTTTGCGCGATAAAACGCTGGTCTTCTTCGAAGGCACGCAAAGCCGCCTTCTGCCCGGCGGCATCGCCGTCAAAGGTGAAGATCACTTCGCCACCGGTACCGTCATCCTGCAAAAGCCGCCTGGCGATCTTGATGTGGTCGGTGCCGAAGGCGGTGCCACAGGTCGCCACCGCCGTGGTGATCCCCGCAAGGTGGCAGGCCATCACGTCGGTGTAGCCTTCGACAACGACGATTTGCCTGGTCTTGGAAATCTGTTTTTTAGCCAGATCCAGCCCGTAGAGCACCTGCGATTTCTTATACAGCTGGGTCTCGGGGGTGTTCAGGTATTTAGGGCCCTGATCATCCTCGTAGAGTTTGCGCGCGCCGAAGCCAATCGTGGCACCTGACAGGTCGCGGATGGGCCATACCAGCCGGCCACGGAACCGGTCGTAGATCCCGCGGTTGCCTTCCGAGAACATGCCGGTGAGTTTGAGTTCCTCGTCGGCAAAACCCTTTGAACGCAGGTGCTTGAGCAGCGCGTCCCACCCCTTGGGTGCGTACCCCACGGAGAAATCGGCTGCCGCCTGAGGCTCGAAGCCGCGCCCGTTCAGGAATTCTCGAGCGGTTTGCGCCTCGTCGCTGGCTAGCTGGGTGCGGAAGAATTCCTCGGCCACCTTATGGGCGTCGACCAGTCGCTGGCGCTTACCGTATTCTTCGCGGCGGGGCCCGGTTCCGCCATCCTCATAATGCAGCTCGTAGTTGATGCGAGCCGCCAGGGATTCAACGGTCTCGGTGAATGAAGAGTGGTCCATCTTCTGGATGAACGCAATCACGTCCCCGGACTCGCCACAGCCGAAGCAGTGGAAGGTTCCCAGCTGAGGGCGGATATGGAAGGAAGGACTGCGTTCATCGTGGAACGGGCACAGGCCCTTGTAGGAGCCCACGCCCGCGGATTTGAGCGTGACATAGGATTCGACGACCTCACGAAGGTCGATGCGGTTACGCACCTCGTCGATGTCTTCTCGTTTAATCAGCCCTGCCATGTTTCCCATTCTAAGAAGTTGCGCGCCGCCTAGGCTGCGCGCGTCACTGGCTGTGCATGATGCTCAGCCTAGAAAAGCTTCGGTTCGAAACTCTCGCCCTTGACCAGCGCCGTGTGCCATTCCAGGGCCGAAGCGTCGGTCAACGAGGCGACCTGATCGATGATCACCCGCAAACGTTCATGCGAGTCCGCCGCGTCCTTGTAGTCGGCGGCGAAGATGGAATCGAGGTATTTGTCTTCCTTATCGGATAACAACTCCACCAGGTCGGTGAGTATTTCCCGCTGCCGCGCATAGATTGGCTGGCGCTCTTCGTTGGTCATCACGAAGTTCGCGGCAATCCCCTTCATCACCGCGATCTCGTGTTCGGTTTCCTCGGGAACGATCAGCTGTGCGTTGTACCGGGTCAGGCTTCCCTGCCCGTACTCGCTGCGCGTGGCGTCCATGGCCGCCTGGCAGAACCGTCCGATGAATTGGCTGGTCATATCCTTGAGCGCCGCTCGTGCCCGGCGTGAGCCGTCGGCGTGCGATACCCACTCGGCCGAGGCTTCCAGGCGAGCCAATGCCGCCTCGATATCTGACTCGTTCGTGGTGGGCAGGTACCAGTCCTTGGTCACTTGCAGGGCGCGGTCCCTTTGCGCGGATTCGAGCAGCCAGCGCAGTTGCAGGCGCCCTCCGACTATCGCGTCTTCCACGTCATGCACCGAGTAGGAGATGTCATCGGCCAGATCCATGACTTGGCCTTCCATGCACACCTGGCCGAGCACCGAATCCGGGCCGCTGCGCAGCCAGTCGAAGACCGGCCGGTCATCGGTATAGACGCCGAATTTCTTCGTCTTCTTCCCGTTTCGCATCGGCGCATCTTCACGCAGCCAAGGGTACTTGCACGAGGCGTCCAAGGCAGCTCGTGAAAGGTTCAGCCCGGCCGAATGGCCGTTATGACGGAAGGTCTTGGTCTCCAGCCGAGTGAGCAGGCGCAGGGTCTGCGCATTGCCTTCGAAACCACCGATGTCCTTGGACAGCTTGTTCAAGGCTTTCTCACCGTTGTGGCCGAAGGGCGGGTGGCCTAGGTCGTGGGCCAGGCACGCGGTGTCTACGATGTCGGGATCGCAGCCCAAGGCGGCCCCGAGTTCGCGTCCCACCTGCGCCACTTCCAGGGAGTGGGTCAGCCTGGTCCGCACGAAATCGTTCAGCGTGGGTGAGACCACCTGGGTTTTGGCGCCCAGCCGGCGCAGCGCCGAGGAGTGCAAAACCCGGGCGCGATCACGTGCGAACGCGGTGCGATACGACTTCTTAGCCGGTTCGGGCACCCAACGTTCCTGATCAGCTTCGGTATATCCGTTGATCTCGGTCATATGAAGAGTCTAGTGACTTTTTGGGTCACTCGTTCACTTATCCACCGGAGATGTCTAACTCAGCTGCCTTGATCATGACTCGATGCTCATCGGACATCTCACGCGAGCTCAGCCAGCCGTCTGGCAGGTGGGTTTTCTTCGGCGTTCCGGCACGTCCACGGGTCCCCTCGGCGGCAGAGCCCGGGTAGCCCAAATCCAGATCGAGTTCATTCAGCAGTTCGCGCAGGCGCTCCAAGGACGGCACCTGGGCCAGCTGGGCGCGGATATCGCCGCCCACCGGATAGCCCTTGAAGTACCAGGCAATATGCTTGCGGATGTCGCGCATCCCCTTGCCTTCATCCTCGAAGTACTCGGCCAGCAGCTCTCCGTGGCGGTACACGGTGTCCGCCACTTCGCGCACGCCGGGGCGGAAACGCTGCGGCCGCCCTTCGAAAGCGGCCTGCAGATCGCCGAAAAGCCACGGGCGCCCCTGGCAGCCGCGGCCCACCACGATGCCGTCGACTCCGGTCTGCTCGACCATCTCGATGGCGTCTTCGGCACTGAAGATGTCTCCATTGCCCAGCACCGGAATATCCGGCAGGGCTTCGCGCAAGGTGGCGATGGCTTCCCAGTCGGCCTTTCCTGCGTAGTACTGGCGGGAGGTGCGGCCGTGCAGGGTGACTGCGGCGGCGCCGTGGTCACGAGCGATTTTGGCCGACTCGATGTACGTCAGGTGGTCCTCGTCGATGCCCTTGCGCATCTTGATGGTCAACGGCACCTCGCCCTTGGCTGCCTCGGAGGTGGCCGCTTCGATAATGGAGGTGAAAAGGTCCGTCTTCCACGGCAGCGCAGCGCCACCGCCCTTGCGGGTGACCTTCGGGACCGGGCAACCGAAATTCAGGTCGATATGGTCGGCGCGGTCTTCGTCGATGACCATGCGCACCGCGGCGCGCACGGTATTCGGGTCCACACCGTAAATCTGGATGGAGCGCAGCTCCTCATCCTCGTCGTGGGAGATGATGCGCATCGACTCGGCGTTTCGCTCCACCAGGGCGCGTGCGGTGACCATTTCGGTTACATACACGCCGCCACCGTATTCACGGCACAGTCGACGGAACGCTCGGTTGGTGATGCCAGCCATGGGGGCCAGGATCACCGGGGTTTCGATGGTGTGCTTGCCCAGCTGTAGCGGGGGCAGCTCAAGGGCCGGAACGTCGGTCGACTCGGTGGTTTGGGTAGCAGAAAGGATCGTCACACAACCATTATCTCAAACCCGAGCAAATCTCGGGTGAGATCTATATCAAATCGCAACCATGCGTAGCTGGATTATCTTATATCTAACAGGCAGAATTATGGGATGACAAGTAATTATTCGCGCGTACGGCTGTCATTGATAGCCCTTGGTGCGCTCTGTGTGGCATTGGTTATAGCCGCCCTGATCTCCGTTGCCCTGCGCCCCGCGGCCCCGTTGCTTGCCGAGAACACCCCGGAGGGCGCCGTCCAGCGCTACATCATGGCCATCGCCGACGCCGATATGGATACCGCGAAGAATTTCGTTCATAACGCTGCAGACAAGCAGCTCTGCGACCCCTTGTCTGCAGAGCTGCGCGACCCCGAGGTGAGCCTGATAAAAACCGTGATCACCGGCAACAGCGCCGAGGTCCATGTCACCTTCAACGATGACACCAGCGCTGTCTACGATTCCTTCTTCGGCATGTACGCGTACCAGGATTCCTTCCAACTGACCCAGGTCGGCTCGGAGTGGAAAATCCTGGTTGCCCCATGGCAGGTCAATATGTGCACCGACGAAGAAATGCTGGGGTACTAGCCATGAGCAACCCCACCACGCAACGGCCCAATCACGCGGTGGCCGGGCAAACGGTGACCAGCCTTCGCCAATTAATTCTGCACGGCTTGTTGTTCATTTTGCTCATGGTCCTCGGCTCGGGGCTTTCGACCCTGAGCTCGATGCTCTTGCGTGGCTTCGTTCCGGCCTACAGCGGGTCCACCGAACTCGCGGTGGGACTGTCTTTCACCTTGATCGCCGGCCCCCTCACCTGGCTGCTGTGGCGCACGGTCCGAAAAAACCTCCAACAGGCCAATCCGGTTGACGCCGCTATTTGGTCCTTGCAGGCCGCGGCCGTGTACGTGCTTGCCCTGGCAATGTCTTCAATATCCTTCCTCCGATTATTCGCCGAGCTGGTCGACCCCAGGAACGGCACCGGCTGGCAGTCGTTGCTGGGCGCCGGATTGGGCTGGGGCCTGGTTTTTGTGTGGCAGTACCGCTTGATCAATAGCCCGAAGTACGCGCCCACAGAGCTCGCCTCGCTCGCTCCTGCGCTGGGTTCTGCCTACGCCCTGGTACTGGCCGGCATTTCGTCCGTGTACTTGGTGCAGCGTGCCGTCAGCGAGCTCCTTTCACCGCAGGAAATCCTGCTCGGAGCGCCCACCGCTCTCCCCCAGTTATTGGCGGCTGCAGTCTGGACGTTTGGCGCACTCATCCTATGGTGGTGGCATTGGACAGTGCAGCGCGTGCACAGCATGGTTGATGATTTTACGGATTTCAGCTACGTCATCATCGGAATTTCTTTGCCCGCGGTGTTCTCGCTGCTCTGCGCGGCGGGGCTGCTGTCCCTACTGCTCCCGCTACCCGTGGGGTCGGACACCTGGGTCGAGGACCTCACCATCGACGGCCCGCCATTAATCGCCGGGCTGCTGGCCAGTTTAATCGTGTGGATCTATCATCAGGCAAAATTGAACACACGTGGCACGTGGTCAGCGGAGGTTTCCCGGCAGATCGTTAGCGGCGCCGCACTGGCCATCGGCGCCAGCGGTTTGGGCATGGTCATCAATGCCCTTCTGGCCTCGCTCGCGGTTCCGTTCTCCACAGGCACCTCGGCATTGGTGCTCCGCGCCGGAATCGCGTTTCTGGTTGTCGGCGCGCTAGCTTGGGTGTTTTTCTTCCGCCCCATGGCACCTGCCAAACCGGCCTCCCGACGCGTCTACCTGGTGATGTTCTTCGGTTGCAGTGCACTGGTGGCCCTGATTTCGCTGCTTGTTGTTGGCTACCGAATCTTCGAATTCCTGCTGGTTAGCACCGGCTCGGGAAGCCTCTTGGAGATGATCCGAGCACCTTTCGGCTGGCTAGTTGCCACCGCGCTGGTTGCCACGTACCACTTCTTCTTGTGGCGTTCGGATCGCCAGCTGCTGAGCTCCGTGTCCTCGGAGAATCTCCCGGCAGCCGAAATTGCACGCAGCCTGATGATCGTTGCGCCGCAAGGCTCCGATTACCTGCTCGAAGGACTGCGTCAACTGAAGCACATCCAACTTCACTGGGTGCCCTGCACAGGCACTGCTCCTGCGCAGGACGCCCTGGACCAGCTGCTCACTGAAGTCTCCACCCGAATCGATTCTGAAGCGTCCGGGCTGCTGGTAACCGTTGATTCTTCCGGCAAAGCGCAATTCGTCTCACTGGCCTGAGCCCAGATGCGACCCGAATAGGGAAATTCCAGCCCCGGTTGCGACCTGCTTCTCCCCGCCATCGTGCCCTATTTCAGGGCACGATGGCGGTTTTTTATCTCAATGCATTTGCTCAGCGCCAGCCGATGGATCAAATAGAGCATTTCATGCACACCGCGTGAAGCGCGGTACGCCTGCCGCTCGAGCAAGGCGTTTCAGCGAAGTTAGTTAGGGCACCCAACGCTGGGTCCTCCAACCCAAATTTCTTCATAGCTCGTCCATCATTCCAAGCCGGCGACCGGTTATTCGACCGAGGGGCCACGGGGTCCTCGTCGTAATCTTGCGATACTTCCGAATAAGAAGATGATACTGTTTTCTTTTGTGCCATCAGATAGGTGAGCATTACCTAACTCAAGAAGGTCTGATGCGAACTCCGACGCAGATCTCCGCAGAGCCCGAGGAATTAATCCCAGGGGTCGAACCCGCTCCGGCGACCGATGAGGCCGTCGCGTCCCTGCCTGGCCTTGCTGCCCCCGAAGCAAATTCAACTGAAACCCGTACCGGTTTAGCTGCGAGCAATGCGACCCGCGCGGTTGGATTCGCGCTAGCACTCGCAGCGCTCGGCGTATCGGTGCTCTTGTCGCTCGCTGTTGGCGCTAAGTGGATTCCGGCCGTCGAGGTATTCCGGGGTTTAGCAGGCCTGGGCACCCAGGAAAATTTAGTGATACTCAACGAACTGCGCGTACCGCGTACGTTGGTCGGCCTCATGGCTGGGCTGGCGCTAGCCGTGGGCGGCGCGTTGATCCAGGCCTTGACCCGCAATCCGCTAGCTGACCCGGGAATTCTTGGTGTCAACGCGGGTGCCGCCTTCGCGGTTGTCCTTGCAGTTGCCGTATTCGGCATCGTCTCCATTGCCGATTACATCTGGTTCGCATTCGGTGGAGCAATCATCACCACGGTGCTGGTGTATCTCATTGGCTCCCGTGGACGGTCCGGCGCTACACCGATCAAGCTGACCCTCTCGGGAGTTGCCTTGGGCGCCATGCTCGGCGGGATCTCAAGTGGCATCACGTTATTAAACCCGGAGGCATTCGACCGGATGCGGTATTGGGGCGCCGGTACCTTGAACAACCGGACCTTGGATATGGTCTGGGTGATCCTGCCTTTTGTCGTGGCAGGATTATGCCTGGCCTTTTTCTGCACACGCTCGCTCAATGCGGTTTCGCTGGGTGAGGACATGGCCCGCGCATTGGGAAGCAACGTTACGCGAACCCGCGTAGCGGTCATCGTTGCGGTGACATTGTTGTGCGGCGCCGCCACCGCGGCTGCCGGCCCCATCGGGTTCGTGGGGCTGATGGTTCCGCACATCGCCCGATGGATCGTCGGCGCGGATCAACGGTGGATTGTCATCTATAGCCTGGCGTTGGGACCGGTGCTGCTTTTGGTCTCGGACGTCATCGGCCGCGTAGTTGCTCCGCCAGGTGAGTTGCAGGTCGGCATCGTGACGGCCTTCGTGGGCGCGCCGGTGCTGATCTGGCTGGTCCGCCGAAAGCAGGTCAGCGGGCTATGACCACCACGGGCAACACTCTCGCTTCCGCTCAACGCGTGGATTTCGGGCCAGGGCACACGGTGCTTTCATCGCCTGGCGGCCGCTTCTCGCTCCGCGTGCAGCGCCGTTCGATCATCGTCTGCGCGATCTTTGCTGCGCTCGGTCTCGTGCTAGCGCTCTGGGCCCTAGCCACAGGCGAAATAACTTTCTCGGCCATAGAGCTTCTGCGTGCGCTGCTCGGCACCGGCAGCAGCTCGAGCGAGCTGGTGGTGCTCTCCTGGCGCTTGCCGCGGGTAGTCATGGCCCTGGCGCTCGGCGCGGCTTTGGGTATCAGCGGAGCGATTTTCCAGTCGCTGACTCGGAACCCTTTGGGCAGCCCGGACATCATCGGGTTCAACACCGGCGCATACACCGGCGCCTTGGCGATTATTTTTCTCGCTGGCGGAGGATATTTTCAGATTGCCGCTGGGGCACTTCTCGGAGGCCTGCTGACGGCTGCATTGGTATATCTCTTGGCTTATCGCCGCGGGTCCCAAGGTTTCCGGTTGATCATTGTCGGGATTGCAATCAGCGCCATTCTCGCGTCGCTGAATACTTGGCTGATCCTGCGTGCGGGGCTCGAAGAAGCGATGTCCGCGGCCGTCTGGGGCGCCGGGTCGCTCAATGCGATGGGGTGGGAGCACGCACAACCGGCGCTGCTCGCGGTCACCGTCTTTTTCATCGCCGCCGCCATGCTGGCCCCGCGGATGCACATGCTGGAGATGGGAGACGACGCCGCCAGCGCGTTGGGCATTCGAGTTGAGCCCGCCAGGCTCCTGCTGATGGTGGTCGGCGTCGGCTTCACCGCACTGGCCACGGCCGCCGCCGGGCCTATTTCGTTTATCGCCCTGGCCGCACCCCAAGTAGCCCGGCGTTTAACGCGCAGCGCGGGAGTCCGCATGGGCTCATCGGCCATTCTCGGTGCGGTGCTCTTGCTTTTCAGCGATCTGATGGCCCAGCGCCTGGTTCCGGAGACCGCGCTACCGGTCGGCGTGGTCACGGTCAGCGTAGGCGGCATTTATTTGATCTGGCTCTTGCTCCGCGAGGCGAAAAGAAGTTGAAAGGCAATAAGTTGCAGATGAGAACAAGCCAGCCATCGGTTCGAGATCCCCAGCTCACCAATGCCCCTGGCCGCCTTGGGGAGTCAACCACCTCTCGGCTAAGCGGCCACGATCTTACTCTGGGCTACGAACAGCGCACCATCTCCCAGGAGCTGAACGTCGCGATCCCCGACGGATCATTTTCCGTCATTATCGGTCCGAACGCCTGCGGCAAATCAACCTTGCTGCGCGCGCTGTCGCGTCTGCTCAAGCCCCTGGCCGGGCAGGTTATCTTGGACGGAAAACCGATCCATAGGCTTCCTGCCAAGGACGTTGCCAAGCGGTTGGGGCTGCTCCCCCAGTCCTCGATTGCCCCGGATGGAATCACCGTCGCAGATCTGGTGGCTCGCGGTCGCTACCCGCATCAGAAGCTACTCTCGCAATGGTCTGCAGCGGATGAGAGCGCGGTGCTCGAAGCCCTGCTAGCGACCAATACGGCCAGCCTTTCACGCAGGCTGGTCGATGAGCTCTCCGGAGGACAACGCCAACGCGTCTGGGTCGCGATGGTGCTTGCGCAGCAAACCCCGCTGCTGCTACTGGACGAACCCACCACCTACCTCGATATTTCGCACCAGATAGAAATCATGGAGCTCTGCCGCCAGCTCAACCGCGGCAAGGGGCACACGGTGGTCGCGGTGCTCCACGATCTGAATCACGCATGCCGTTATGCCAATCATCTGATTGCCATGAAGGACGGCGCCATCGTGGCCACCGGTGCGCCGTCCGAGATCGTCACCGAAGAGCTGATTCACGAGGTCTTCGGGCTGCGCTGCCGGATCATCGAGGACCCCGTATCCCGGACGCCGCTGGTCGTTCCCCTGGGTGACGTAGAGAGCTGGGCCTAGCGGCTCGTCAACACCACCAGAATATTGCCTTGGCCGGCCGGCTCCGGACGCGCCGCACCTAACCGAAAGATGAACCGAATATGACTGCACCTACCCGACGCACGCTGCTGACCATGCTCAGCGCCGCCTCAATCATCGCGCTCACCAGCTGTGGAGCGCAGAGCGCTGAAAATGCGAGCACCGGCGCTTCGCCAGAGACCCTGCACGGCTCGTGGTCGTTTACCGACTCGTTCTATGAGAAGAAAACTACCCTGGACCAGCTGCCCGAATCGATCGTCGTGGATTCCTACTCCGCGGCCGCGCTGTGGGACTACGGCGTCCGCCCCACCGGTGTCTTTGGCTATGGACTCACCGAAGAAGGCGGACTTTCGGTAGGCAACGCGGATGTCAGCCAGATGACGATCGTCGGCAAGGACGCGGAGTTCAACCTGGAGAAGCTGCTCTCCTTGGACCCCGAGGTGATTATCGGCTACGGCAACTCCGAAGGCACCGGCTGGACCTGGTGGGATGAGAAGGTCCAGGGCGAAGCTACCGCCACCGCACCATACCTGCCGATTAAATCAGGCGGCCGCCCGGTTCAAAGCGTCATCGAGGACTATGCCGCCCTAGCCGAAGCGCTCGGCGGTGATACGAACACCGAGTCGGCGGTGCAAGACAAAACGGCTTTCACCGAGCGGCTCGAGACGCTGAAGGGCATCGCCGCCGAAAAGCCCGGGCTGAGGATCATCGCGCTCAACGGTTACGATGAGCTCTACGTCGGTCAGAAAACCATCGGCCAGCTCGCCTTGCTCGAGGACCTGGGATTCGAAATAGCCGGCCCGACCGCTGATAGCGGGTGGGCCTCACTGAGTTGGGAAAAGGTTAGTGATTACCCGGCAGACGTGGTGCTCAGCTACTCGGGGACGGCAGCACAGGTCAAAGACCATCCGGTGTTCTCCTCACTGCCTGCGGTGCAGTCCGGCCAAGTCGTGGAGTGGGATGACAAACGCCCCTACACCTACGCCAGCTACGTGCAGTGGTTCGATCAGCTCATCGACATTCTCGAAGATGCCAAAACCTTCGGTTCCTAGCGGCTGGCCGGCTCGAAGGTGTTGCCCACATCTCGGCACGAGATCCGGTTTCCGCCCGTTTTAGGGCGAACGCGGGAACCGGATTCGTTGCCGTCCGGGCGGTGCCTGCCACCGGGCTCACCGGCTGGTAGCCGATTGCGGCGTTCATCCCGTGGCAGAAATCGGCTTAGGCTTGAGCCATGACTATTCGACTGGTTGCCTTGGAGCCCGCAGAGTTCCCAGCATGGATGGAACGAAGCGCCAGCGAGTATGCCGCCGATCTGGTCTCGTTGGGAAGCACCACCGAAGCCGCCAGGTCGCAGGCGGAGCTTACGCTCCGCGGGGCGTTTCCCACGGAGCGCCCCAATTCAGCGAATGCGGTATTTAATCTGATCGACGAGAACGGATCTGCGGTCGGCTATATCTGGGTCGGACCGGATCAGTCGAAGGATCCGACCTCTTGGTGGGTGTGGGACATTGTCGTCGACTCCGATGCCCGCGGCAGGGGACATGGCAAGGCAGGCATGCTGCTGGCCGAAGATTATGCGCGATCGCAAGGAGCGTGCACCCTGGGGCTGAGCGTATTCGGCTTCAATCGCTCGGCGCGAGGGCTCTATGAGTCGCTCGGATACGAAACCACAAGCGTAAAGATGCGAAAAAGTCTCGTGGCCGAATAGGCACCCGGTGCCCGGTCATGCGCGCAGCCCGGGGCCGAGCCCAAAGCGCCGTAATCGCATCGGCGGTCCTGATGGCCCGTCAGCCATAGAGAGCAGAATCCCCTAGTTGCGCTTGCGGGTGAGTTTTCCGGTGCCGCTGACCGATGCGAGCGCTACCGCGAGCAGGGTCAGCACGGTGCCGGCTACCGTGGCAAAGCTAATCTGCGACCCGTCGGTGGGTACCAGCAAATCCATCAGGAGCGAGCCGAGCAGCTGGCCGCAGATCATGCACAAGCCGGTGAACAGCACCCCTAGATGCTTGACCATGAATGCGGAGACGCCGATAAAAACGCATCCAAGCAGCCCGCCGACGTAAAACCACCATTGGCTTGGCGGGGCCCCGAGCGGGGAAACAGCGGGCAGGCGCACCAGCAAGATCACCGCGAGCATCAAGCTGCCCACGACAAAGTTCATCAGTGTAGCGGTTATCGGGGTGCCATAAGCTTGGGCCTGCACCCCGTTGGAAGCCGATTGGAATCCCATGAGTATGCCCACCACGAGTGAGAAGATCATGGGCAGCAGCAGCGTGGTCAGCTCGATGTCCGTATTAATGCGTGGGCTGACGGCCCAGATTACTCCGATCACCGTGAGCGCCGCCCCGGCCAGGCGCAGCGCACTGATCTTTCGTGGCCCTGCCGGACCGAAGCCGATCCGGTCCACGATCATCGAGCCGACGGTCTGGCCGGTCACCAGGCTCACGGTAAATAGCGCCACGCCAACCAACGGAACCGCGGCCGACTGGCTGACCACCACAAATCCGCCTACCGCGCCGGCGGCCAGATACCACCACGGGAATTGACGCTCGCGGATGACGCGGGGCACCGAGCGCGCGGCCCGGCGGGCGCCGGGGACCACAAGGTGGATGATGGTCAATGCCACCAGCCCCACCAGAAAACTGACCAGCGCGGCGGCAACCGCGTCGCCCAGCTCAACACCCAAGGCACCGTTGACGCGGCTCTGAATCGGCATGAGCAGTCCGGTGGCCACGGCGATCAGCAGATACACCAGCTTCAGGCCGGGGCTCAAGGTGGTGCTAAGCGAATTGTTCACTCGTGGTTCTTTCTCAGATACTAGGCAAATGCATTGCGGGGAAAGCAAAGGCGGGACCCTGCCGGGTCCCGCCTGGGAACTACTTAGTTGGCGTAGTCGCTCGCCAGAATGTGCGTCGTTGAGATGATCGTTGCCTGCTCAACGGTGGCCAGGGCATCCACCAAGGAGGAAAGCACGAACATCGACGAGTCGACCTCCAGCTTCACCGGGTATTGGTAAACCAGCATGGCAACCAGGTCGCGAACCGACTCGGCCACCTGGTCATCGCTGAATGCCGGGTTGGAGCCCACCAGCACGTCGGTGGGTGATTCCTCGCGGGCCGGGATATAGCTGATCGCGAAGGCCAGGATCTTTCCGCCTTCGCTGCGTGGCTTGTCGCGCAGCACGATGGCGCCCTGGGCGCCGGTGCTTTCGTCGAGCAGCATCTTCTGCGCCGAGCCCACGGTCATCTTCGCCGGGTCCCACTGGTGGGTGGCGTTGTAGAAGTCCATGACAAGCTTGGTCAATTCGACGCTGCCGGTAGCGATATCCTCGATGACCCGGTCGTTGTTGTCAAAGTCCGGTTCGGCCAGCGCACCGGGTTCCAGGATGACGTCCCGCGATACCTGGATCTCTCCCAGTCCGAGGGCCGCACAGAAACCGCCGGCGGCCTGCGCCGGGTCGCCGGCGGTCACGGTGTACCGCGACTTCAGTTCGGTGCTTTCCCCGGCCGGAATCAAAGTCCGCAGCTGCGCCACCAGCTCGGTGCCCACGCCTTGACGGCGGTGGGTTGGGGCCACCTCCACGTAGAGCCACAAACGCTGCGGGTGCAGCGAGGAAGCAAAGATCACGCCGGCGCCGATAGCTACGGATTCGCTGGTGGCCACCAGGGTGCGCGAGAACGGCGCATCACTGTCCTCGCGCAGCATGGTGCGGTCCTGGTACGCCTGCGGAGACAGCGGATCGCCGAAGATCTGCAGCAATTCGAGGTCATCGCCCGAACGCCAGGCGCGGAATGCTAGATCGCTCATGCGCTCTAGGCTCCGTTCAGACGCTCGGATAGGTAGGTCGTGACCTGGTCAAGGGCCACGCGTTCCTGCGCCATGGTGTCGCGTTCGCGGATGGTGACCGCGTGGTCATCGAGAGTATCGAAGTCCACGGTGATGCAGAACGGGGTGCCGATCTCATCCTGGCGGCGGTAGCGGCGGCCAATGGCGCCGGCGTCGTCAAAATCGATATTCCAGCGCTTGCGCAGCTCGGCGGCCAAGTCCTTGGCCTTCGGGGACAGCGATTCGTTGCGGCTCAACGGCAGCACGGCCGCCTTGACCGGTGCCAGACGCGGATCCAGCTTCAGCACGGTGCGCTTGTCCACGCCGCCCTTGGTATTCGGTGCTTCGTCCTCGGTGTAGGCATCCACCAGGAAAGCCATCATGGAACGGGTCAGGCCGAAGGAAGGCTCGATCACGAATGGCACGTAGCGTTCGCCGGAGGCCTGGTTGAAGTACGACAGATCGGAACCCGAAGCATCCTTGTGGCTGGTCAGGTCGTAGTCGGTGCGGTTGGCGACGCCCATGAGCTCGCCCCATTCCGAGCCCTGGAAGCCGAAGCGGTACTCGAAGTCGATGGTGCCAGCCGAATAGTGGGCGCGGTCGTCTTCCGGCACGTCGAACTGGCGTAGGTTCTCCGGGTTGATGCCCAGATCCAGGAACCAGGCCCAGCAGGTGTCAACCCAGTGTTTGAACCACTGATCGGCGTCTTCCGGAGCGGTGAAGAACTCGATTTCCATCTGTTCGAACTCGCGGGTGCGGAAGATGAAGTTGCCTGGGGTGATTTCGTTGCGGAACGCCTTGCCGATCTGGCCGATGCCAAAGGGCGGCTTCTTGCGGCTGGCGTTGAGCACGTTGGCGAAGTTCACGAAGATGCCCTGCGCGGTTTCCGGGCGCATGTAGGTCATGCCGGCTTCGGTATCCACCGGGCCGAGGAAGGTCTTCATCAGGCCGGAGAACTGCTGCGGCTCGGTGAACTGGCCTTTGGTTCCGCAGTCGGGGCAGGCGATCTCGCTCATGCCGTCCTTTGGATCACGGCCCTTCTTGGCTACGAATGCCTCGATCAGGTGATCTTCGCGGTGGCGCTTGTGGCACTGGGTGCACTCGACCAGCGGGTCGGTGAAGGTCTTGACGTGTCCGGAGGCTTCCCAGACAGCCTTAGGCAGGACGATGGAGGAGTCGAGCCCCACCATGTCTTCGCGTCCGCGCACGAAGCTCTGCCACCATTCACGCTTGATATTTTCCTTCAGCTCGGTGCCTAATGGCCCGTAATCCCATGCGGATCGGGAACCACCGTAAATTTCACCAGCCTGAAAAACGAATCCGCGACGCTTCGCGAGGGAAATAACCTGATCAAGCTTGGACTGTGGCGCCATCTTCAACTCCAAAGGAAAGTACGAGGCCGCTGGTTGCGGTCCGTAGGAAACACATACCGGTTAAGCCTATCGCGTCCATCTCGTGGGGCGCACCCTTCTCGGGTGACTCAGCACCGTCTGTACTGTGTTTGATCCGCCACAAAAGCCGGTGCGTGGCTGAAAAGCATTCACAGTCCCTCCTCGATGCGAGATGATGGAACCATGGCAAACTCCGAGGTATTCCCCATTCAGATCCGTGACGAATCGATTCGCCTAGGACAGCTACTGAAGCTGGCGTCCTTAGCCGAAGACGGAATTCACGCCAAACAGTTGATCGAAGACGGTCAGGTACTGGTTAACGGCAAGATCGAAACTCGCCGCGGTGCCCAGATGCGCAATGGAGACACGATCTCCGTACGCGGCGAATCGGTAGTTGTCGAAACCGCGTAGTTCAATTTATATTCTGCGCTTGTGGCGGTGTCTTGTTTTATTGGTCTTGTTTTATTGGAGACACCGCCACAAGTTTTTGTAAGATTAAACTTCTTGCTCGGCCTCGGTTTTCAGGACCACGGCGCTGAGAAATTCATGTACGTGAGCCATCTCCTGCGCATTGACCGAGTGCAACATATTTGAGTAGAGCACCTTGGTGAGATGAACGTCGGTGGTTGCCCATCCATGGGTGTACTCAACTTTTTCCGCCGTAATCACCGGATCTTCTTGATCGCGTCCCCAGAAAAGTGGCTTGCGCAGCTGGCGAAGCTTTTCGTCGTTAAAGAAGCCTGTTCCTTCTTCGGGAACGGCAAAACCGGAGAGTCCCACGACGGTTTTGATGGCCTCCGGCTGATAACGCAGCAACGAAGTTGCCACGGCCATGCCCATAGAGAACCCAAGCAAACTCACCGAGGAATGTTGCTTGCTAATTGGCTCTAGCCAACTCCACAAATCCGTGATTGCTGATTTCACTTCATTAAAGGAGTAATCCAGATCTTGCATCAGTGGGAACCAGGTGAAACCCGGCCCCAGTGCTTGAGGTGCACGCACGGAGACAATCGTGAATTCCTTAGGCAGCATAGGAGCCAACCCCATGAGGTCTTCTTCATTGGATAGGTAGCCGTGCAAGAGCACGAGCAACGGTGTACCCGCCCGTTCTTCCTCGGGACGAGACCAGATAACTGTAGGATTCCAAGTTTTTTCGTTCACCCAACAAGTCAACCAGAATCTTGCGCACTTTGATCCGCAATAGTGGTCACAAGTCTTTTGTTGCAATAGCGTAAACTTCAAAAATCATCTTACATTCTGTTCATAAACATGTTTGACTAGTGATAATTATTCAAATACGCAGCACCAGCGGTCATAGATCTTTGTGGTCGACAGGGGCCAACTCGCAGAATTACGGGACTCATGGACGAGATGGATATAACACAGCTGATCGATTCTAATGAATTGCAGGATTTCGGTTTCATCGACGAAGACCCACTGGGTGGTTCAACTTTCGTGGAAACGACCTTTAGCGCTATTCCGTTACTAACGGGAATATTTGCCGTGCTCTTTATCCTTTTCGTGGGCTTCATCATTTACATCGCAGTTCGAAATTACAAGGCAACCAGAAAAGCGGGATTTGATCCATTCACCCTACAGACAGACGTCGCCACCCGGTTGGCTCGCTCGCAGATGCTAGCTCCGAAGAAAACTACGGAACAGAAACTATCCGAGCTAGACGATCTGCTTACACGCGGAATCATTTCTCGCGAAGAATATACGCAAGCGCGAAGCCAAGCGCTGCGCGATTAATTGTTCTCATCCGTTGACATAAAGTTACCCAAGAGTAACAATGTAGGAGTGTCTGAAAACCCAATCTCCGGCCCGGCAGCCCCACCCCAAGAAGTACATCATCCATGGCGGCGTTACGTTGCGCTCGGAGATTCTTTTACAGAGGGAATAGGTGACCCCGATCCGCACAATCCGGGAAGACATCGTGGGTGGGCTGACCGCGTCGCCCAGCAATTAAGTACCACCGTTCCGGATTTCGCCTATGCAAACTTAGCCATCCGCGGACGGCTAATCAATCAAATAGTTGCAGAACAGCTTGAACCAGCAATCGCGCTTAAACCGGATTTGATCAGCATTTGCGCGGGCGGAAATGATGTCATCCGGCCCGGCGGCGACCCGGATAAAATCGCCGAAAAGCTAGATGGCGCCATCAATGAGTTAAGTGGCACTGGGGCCACCATTGTTTTACTGACCGGCCCGGACATTCGCGACACCCCGGTACTTGGTGGGATTCGTGGCAAGGTCGCAATTTACAACGAAAACGTCCGTGCCATCGCCCAACGTCATGACGCAGTCGTGGGAGATCTCTGGGCATTGAGCGAGCTGCGCCAAACACAAATGTGGGATCCGGATCGCTTGCACTTTTCCCCCGCGGGCCACCAAGTGATCTCCGCAATGGTGCTCGATGCACTGAACGTTCCCCACGAACGCGTCATGGACGCGCAATTAGAACACGCAACCCGAAGCTGGCGCGAAGCACGAATTGAAGACCTGCAATGGGCTCGCGAGTACTTTGGTCCGTGGATCCTGCGCAGGATTCGCCACCAGTCTTCCGGTGATGGAGTTAGCGCAAAAAGACCGCTTCCCACGCCCTTCGCCGTGCAGCCGCCGAATGCCTCGCTGGGTGCTGGAGATAGCGCTCCCGGACAAAAATAAAGACACAAAACAAATGGGACGTGGTTTGTTGCACCGATTACTGGTGCGAAAATCCACGTCCCAAATGTATATGACTGCTTAGTTTTTAGCCCTTAGTCATCAAAGACTAGGGCGGTCAGTACCGGTCCAAGTTGCTTGGCGTCCGTCAGGAAACCGTCATGTCCAATCGGTGAATCGATGTAATGCACCGGCTTAGGCTTCGGCAACGAGGCGGCGAGCAGTTCAGACTGCGCCGGGAAGTACAACCGGTCGCTGTTGACCGCGGCGACCACCACATTCACCTTCTCCAGTCGAGCCAGCGCAACCGTGAGCGATTCGTAACCGCGCGCCACGTCATGGCTCATCAAAGCCTCGGTGAGCACCAGGTAGCTATTCGCGTCAAAACGATGAACCAGCTTGGTCGCCTGGTGATCAAGATAGCTTTCCACCTGGTATCGGCCGCGTGGGCCGCGTGTTGTAACAAACGGCTGTTCGCCGGTCTGCGCATTACGCGCAAACCGCGCTTCAAGCTCAGCCTCCGAACGATAGGTAATATGCGCCAGGCGTCGAGCCAGGCCCAATCCGGCATCCGGGCGCACTCCGTTGGCATAGTAGTCGCCCTGCGCAAAGTTGGGATCGAGGCGAATGGCCTCGGTCTGCACCTGCGCAAAAGCGATCTGTTCTGCCGTGGCTTGCGCCGTGGAGGCCATCACCACCACGTTCTTTACGCGTTGCGGGAATTCAACCGCCCATTCAAGGGCTCGTGCCCCACCCATGGAACCGCCGATGACCGTATGCCAGGAGTGCACCCCGAGCAGGTCGGCCAACCGCGCTTCGAGGCGCACGGAATCCTTGATGGTAATAAAGGGGAAGCGTGAACCCCAGGCGTTGCCGTGCTCATCTGGCGAACTAGGTCCGGTGGACCCATTGCAACCACCGATGATGTTGATGGCCACGACAAAATACTTGTCGGTATCAACAGTTAGCCCGGGGCCGACAAAATCTTCCCACCAGCCCGGGGTCTGCGAATCTCCGCGCGATACGTGCGCATCACCGGTCAACGCGTGCTTCACCAGCACCGCGTTGGTCCCCTCCGCGTTAAGCTGGCCCCATGTTTCGTAGGCCAACTCGATCTGCGGTAGGTAGCCACCGGTTTCGAAGGTGTACTCCCCCACGAACGCACGACGCAAAATGCCGTCTTGCCCGTCGGTAAGTTCCTGCGATGGCAGAGTTTCTTCGGTAGTCACTATGGATGCCATGCCTAAAGGGTTTCCTGCAATTCCTGGTGAGAGAGCTGCTTAGTGGCAGCAAAACCAAGTTGCAGATCAGCGAGAATATCCTTGATGTTTTCAAGTCCCACACTCAACCGAACGAGGCCCGGACGCACACCGGCGGCCAGACGTTCGTCTTCGGTCAATTGCGCGTGGGTGGTCGACGCCGGGTGGATGACGAGCGAACGAACGTCACCGAGGTTGGCCACATGTGAATGCAGCTCCAGCGCATCCACAAAAGCCTTGCCAGCTTCGAGTCCACCAGCAATATCGAAGGCAATAATCGCGCCGACACCGTTTGCCGAGTACTTCTGTCCGCGTTCAAACCACGGCGAGGAAGGCAGGCCAGCGTAAGCGACCTTTTCAACCTGCTCCTGGCTTTCAAGCCAGACGGCTACTTCCTTCGCGTTTTGCACGTGACGCTCGATACGCAGAGACAAAGTCTCCAGACCTTGAGCAATAAGGAAAGCATTAAACGGTGCGACAGCCGCGCCCAGATCGCGGAGCAACTGCACGCGAGCCTTCAGAATGTAGGCAAGATTGGCACCAAGGATGCCATCAACGCCCAGATCGCGGGCGAACACCAAACCGTTGTAGGACTCATCGGGGGTGTTGAAGTCCGGGAAACGTTCCGGATCCTTCGCAAAATCAAATTTGCCCGAGTCCACGATTACGCCGGCAATGGCGGTGCCGTGACCACCGAGGTACTTGGTGGCCGAGTGGATGACGATATCCGCGCCCCACTCGATGGGGCGGATCAGATATGGGGTTGCCAAGGTGTTATCAACCAGCAGTGGAACCCCGACCTCATGGGCAATCTGTGAGACTCCCTCGATGTCCAAAATGTCTTGGCGCGGGTTGGAGACGACTTCACCGAAGAAGGCCTTGGTATTTGGCTTCACCGCTGCACGCCACTGATCCAAGTTGTCTGGATCCGCCACGAAGGTGACCTCGATACCGAGCTTGCGCAGCGTGTGCTTGAGCAGGTTCTGCGTTCCACCGTAGAGGCTCGGGCTGGCCACCAAGTGGTCTCCAGACTGAGCCAAGTTGAGAATTGCGAGGGTGGTTGCTGCCTGCCCCGAGGCGACCAGCAGTGCGCCGACGCCGCCTTCAAGATCCGCGATACGGTTTTCTACCGCTTCCTGCGTTGGATTACCGATACGGGTGTAAATCGGCTCCAGCTCCTGCAGTGCGAAGCGAGCCGCGGCGCTCTCGGCGTTCGGGAAAACAAAAGACGTGGTTTGGAAAATCGGCAGGGCACGCGCACCGGTGACCGGATCTGGTTGCTGCCCGGAATGGATCTGACGTGTTTCAAAAGACCAGTTGTTACTCATGGTTTCCTCCATATTGTTTGTCGACTATGGGGGTACACCACTCAAAAACACACCGACGGCAAATTCCTCGTCGAGGAGCTTTCGAAGGGGGTAACCCGCGCTTGTCCTCAACGCTTGGTGCGTCGAGGGCCAGGTCTTCACCCGGGGCACCCCACCGCGGCGGAGGGTTGCCGCCCAGTAAGCCGGGGCTTGTTACTGGGACTCATGACCTGACTCAAGTCTGCCCGATAGCCGAAGAATTTGGCAATATGAGATAGCTTAACGTGACTCAATCGGTCATATAGATCTTTAATGAAGAAATTTATGCAGACTGTTCGATCCCACCATTACCACTTAGGGTCGCCTAAGTCGAGACTGAGATCACATAGTGACATGATGGGGCACATGATGAGGCTAGATCACGTTAGTTACGCATGTGGCCCCGATGGGCTCATGCCAACCGCCGAAAGAATCTCCAAGGCTTTGGGCCTGGAATTCGTCAAGGGGGGCGTACATCCGCGTTTTGGAACGCGGAATGTAATTTTCCCGCTCAAGCACAACCAGTACCTAGAAGTTGTTGAAGTTCTAAACCACCCTTCCAGCGACAAAGCACCGTTTGGGCAGGCAGTACGAGCCCGCTCCGAGCTTGGCGGCGGCTGGATGGGATGGTGCGTTTCCGTTGAAGACCTCTCCAGCGCCGAAGAGCGGCTGGGACGTAAATCTGTTCCGGGAAACCGCAAGTTCCCAGACGGCCGCGAACTCACCTGGCAGCAAGTTGGAATCAAGGGGCTCATCGCTGATCCGCAGGTTCCGTATTTGCTTCGCTGGGACGCAGGAACGGAGGATCTGCACCCTTCGAAGGCTCTAGAGCCTGTAGGTGCGATTCAAAGCATCACTATCGCTGGTTCCCGCGACCGCGTCCTAGACTGGCTAGGCCAGCCAGAGAACGTCAATCTTGGCGCGGTGAGCATGGAATACGAAGCACCCAACGGCACTCCGGGCATCTTGTCGGTCACCTTTGAAACCGACAATGGTTTGGTCACGCTATAACAAAGAACGTCGAAATAAAGGGTAGGTGCGGACGGCAACGTCCTCGCCTACCCTTTGTCGTTCCAACTATCCAAGCCTTTTGCCTAGGACCACCACTTCTTGAGCTTCGTAGCCTAGCCGCTCGTAAAATCCGATCACATCAGTGTTCTCGGTACGCACCATGAGCTGTACTTTGGGCACCCCTTGTTCAGCAAGCCAACGCGACGCTGCCCCCATAATCTCCTGTCCAAACCCCTGGCCCTGCATGCCGGGTTGGACCGCCACGTAATATAGCCAGCCTCGGTGTCCGTCGAACCCAACCATGGCTGTAGCTACCAGTCTTTGCTCATGACGTCCCGCAAGAATCGTAGAGCTCTGATTCTCCAGTGTTTTACGTGCATCTGCCTCCGGATCATTCCATGGCCGCGTAAGCTCGACGCTCCGCCACAGGGCTGTTGCTTCGCCTATTTCGGTCAGTTTGAGTTCACTGATTTGCATAAGTAAAACGTACCGTTGAAAACGTCGTTTATTG
>NZ_JBQSWU010000009.1:0-136593 GCF_052377485.1 Glutamicibacter sp. AOP38-B1-38
GATCAGTTCATCTACCAACAATGGTCCTGCGAATAATCCCTACAGATGGTCCAGTAGGAATGCTCCGTTCTACTACTTAGCCGAGCCCTGAGGTTCCACTAGGACTGCCGCGGTGCGCGCCGGAATAGTCAGCTCACCGGTGGCACTGTCGAACGAAGTTGACTTCACCCGGTCATCACTGCCTTTCGCAAGAGACTTGGCAAGCGAGTAGTCGTGACCTACCAGCTCCTCAAGCTTTTGCGTGCTCTCCTTCGGCGAGGCATTGAAGAGGACTAAGGCACCGTCATGCTTGCGATCGACATCCTTACCCACCGTGTCGTCAATGCGCATCACGATAATTCCCGGTTCAGCCTCAGACCCGCCCAGCGGGAAGCTCACCTTTTGCCCAATGAGATCAGCTGAGCCCAATCGCAAGAGTCCAACTTCCTTGCGGGTCTGCAGCAAGTCCAAGGCTGCCCCTTCAGCATCAGCCATGGCCTTGGCATCCGGCTTGAGCGCAGGGTCTTCTAATAGTGGAGCCATCAGATCCCACTTCTCCCCGTTATCTGCCTCGGGCGGAAGACCCGAGCCAAAAGTATTTTCCACTCCGGTGAAGTCGATGCGGTTGAACCAGTCCCCCGAGTTATAGGAATTTCGGTCCAAAGACTTTGAACGCAATAACTCGGTTCCGGCATGCCAGAACGTAACAGCTTGTGAATACATCACGGTTGCTTGCGAGAGAGTATTCATCCGCACCCGATCCTCCATGGAAGTATCTCGTGGCAACTTGAGCACAGTGAGGTCGTAGAGCGTTTCATTATCGTGCGCGTCAACATAGTTGATCACTTCTCCCGGCTGCGAAGCATAGCCTGCTTTCGCTCCGCGGTAATCCAATTCATCACCACGGTGCACACTGCCATCCGAAGCGAGGAATTCGAAGTCTGCGAGATTGCCAGCCAAGCCGAGCTTCACTAGGTCGGTTTCGTGGCCGAGATCTTTCAACGCTTCCTCGGTGCTCCCATTGACCTTTTTACCGTTGGGATCCGTTCCCAAGCCAGTACCAAAGCCCTGACGGAATGTTGAGGATGATTCAACAGGACTGCCACCATGAACGGCATCGCGCAGTCGGTCGTTAAAGGTCCCGATGCCGGTACCGTTCATTTGCCCCTGAGTCGCTTGATAGAAGCGAGCATTGTCCGCCACCTCACCAAAGTTCCATCCTTCGCCATAGAGGTAAATGGACTTGCCGTCCACTCCGTCACGTCCCGGCTTCAGTTCATCTAATGCACTGCGTACGGCTTCCATGGTTTCTCGTGAGTGGTGGCCCATGAGGTCAAAACGGAATCCATCAACCTTATAGTCCTTGGCCCACACCACCAGGGCATCAACCATCAGTTTCTGCGCCGCAGCGTGTTCCGTGGCCAGGTTCTGACAGCAGGTCGAGGTTTCCACTTTCCCGGTGGCATCAAGTCGGTGGTAGTAGCCAGGCACGATCTTATCCAGCACACTGCGATCGGCTTGACCCGAGGCTGCGGTGTGGTTGAACACCTGATCAAGCACTACTTCTAGCCCCATGCTGTGCAAGGATCCAACCATCGAGCGGAATTCTTCGACACGGTTCGCTCCTTCAGGGTTCGTGGCGTACGAACCTTCCGGAGCCATGAAATGGAAGGGGTCGTACCCCCAGTTGAATCCGTCTTCATCACCGTGGGCAGTAACGCACTCTTGTTGTTTGCTGGAAGCTGCCGGCAGCGACTTCAGATCACAGTCCGTCTCAACACGTTGTGACTGTTCCTCCTCAATGGTGGCGATATCAAAACTTGGCAGCAGGTGAACGGTAGTCAGGCCAGCCTCGGAAAGCTGTTTGAGCTGTTTACTCCCGGCCCCATTTGCTCCAAACGCTCCGTAGCGGCCCCGCTGATTCTCGGGCACCGAAGCATCTGAAATCGAGAAGTCACGGATCTGCAGTTCATAGATGCTGCGGTCCACGTCCTTTTCGACGTTTTTGGCTTTGGCCTTACGCCACTGTTTTGGCTGGTGGTGAGGGTCTTCCAAGCTCACCGCGACCGAGTGGGTGGAACTAGTGGTCAACGCAACCGAATATGGATCGGTAACAATATTCGTTTCGATCTTGCCCGTTTCAGGGACAAAGACCTGAACTTCCCACCGGTACTTCGCCTCAGCCATCTGAGGTTTACCCTTTACCGTCCACACACCGCTGTCCTTCGAATAGCTAGCAGCGTATCGTGCAGTCTTCTCCTTCTTGTCAGTAATCAGCAGTGTTGTTTTTTGGGCCGTGGGTGCCCAGAGCCTAAAGGTAGGGCGTTTTCCGGTGAAGCTCACGCCGAGTTCTACATCGTCAAGCGCCTTGGCATAGAGATCATCAATGACACCAGCACTCTGAACTCCGGTGAAGGCGGTGAGTTTCTGGGTATCCCCTTCGCCATCAAATCGTGCCAATGCCAGTTGTGAACGCAATGCAGAGGCTACGTCTTCGCGATCTAGCTCAACACGCAAGGCACGGTAGTCGGCAAGGTGTGGGAACTTCTTGCGTTGTTCGGCACTCAACCCACCAATAATTTCTTTGAGCTCGATTGGCTTCGCACCGGAGATCTCTTCTCCCTCCAATTTCAAGCTGGCGTCCTTTGAAGCGTAGAGGGCATAGTTTTCACCAGTGCCTAGATCACGAGGAATCGCTAGGGTGTCAGCGGAAATCCACTGCGCTTTCATTTGACCAACGCCGGCGACTGTTTGGGTGTCAGAACCAATCTGCAACAGGTGAGTCTTCGAGTCGTAGCTGAAGCTCACTGGCTTTCCTTCGGTTACCGAAAGACTGTAGTTAGCACCTCCGACGGCACCGTCAACGCCATAATTTTCGTCCCACCCGAAGTTGTGTGACACCTTAAATTCGTAGGTACCAGCCGGGATCTTCTCCGTAGTGAATTCGTAGGTACCGTCAGCATCAGAGTCCGCCATTAAAGTAGCGAGACAGGTTGGATCCCAGTCGGATTCACAGCCCAATTCGTCTTGAAAACTTCCCGGTAAGGTGATCATCGGACCCTGTTGATCGCTTTGTGCGATGTTGTTGCGGGGATCGAAGAAGAACTTGACGGTCCCACCTTCGTGAGAATATTTAAGGTTGTCACCACCGGCAATACCAGCAGCGCCATAGTTCAGATCCCATGATCCATTGATGGCTACCTTGTATTCATAGTCCCCTGCTGGGACATCGAATTCACCAGAATAGACCCCGCCAGGCTGTTCAGTGAGTTTGGCTGCCTCGCAGGCCGGATCCCAGTCGGTGACACAACCCATTTCGGTGTTATGGCTTCCCGGCACGGTGACCATGGAGATATCCGATTCAGCCGGTTTTTCCTTCGCAAACCCGGAAACGTCGTTGCCCACGGAAGCATAGGTGGAAGCGGCGCTGTGTTCTCCTGCGGCATTGGTACTCACGGCACGATATTCCACCAAGGTGCCTTGTGGTAGCGATGAAACGTCGTGGAAGACTCGTGGGGTGTGGTCTTCTGCCACGCCCAGTAGGTGCCACTTCTCGGTGCCCACTTCACGCCACGACATGCTTGTTTCAGCCCACGCCTGTTCGCCTAAATCCACGGATACGGGTGTTGCGCCGCTGAGCCCGGCCCCAGATTTTGGAGCGGAAATCTCAGGTGTGAAGGCAGCACTATCTACGTTCTTGTCAGCTTTATAAACCACTGCAGATAGCGCTGGCACCGTCACGTTGAGTTTCCCGTCCGCAGCACTGCTGAGTTTGTCTTCGGCGCCATAGAGCGCTGAGTAGGTTGCGTCGGAGGTCAGAGTCGACAACTCAACATCAGCGGATTCTTCCGAGTTGTTCAGGGCCACCAGGTATTCGGTTTTCTCGTCACGGTCCACACGCGAGAATGCATAGACTCCCTTGGAATCTTGGGCGTATAGCTCTACTTGTGCCCCGCCCTTCAGCGCTTTGTTTGATTCGCGAAGTTTAGAGAGGGCCGCGATGTGCTGGTACATCGGAGAATCACTGTCATAACGATCTTGGGTTCCGAGCTTTTCTCCGGTAATCAATTCTTGGTTCTGATACTCCGAGACTTGAGAAGCGAACAGTGATTGGCGAGAATCCTTGTCTCCACCGGTGCCTGCAAATCCTTGTTCGTCACCGTAGTAAACCACCGGCTGGCCACGGGTCAGGAACATCAGTTCATGGGCCAGTTCATCACGTTTGAGTTTCTGATTGCTGTTGTTCAGGAAGTACCCAATGCGCCCCATATCGTGATTGCCAAGGAAAGTTGGTAGAGCATCAGCTGAGGTGTTTGCCGTGGTGTAGTAGTCATCCGCCGAGAACAGCGTGCTTAGCGTTTTGGCTGAATTTCCTCCCGCGAAACCGGCAGCAGCAGATTGGAACGTGAAATCAAGGACGGAATTCATTTCCGTCTTACGCACGTAGGGCGAAAGCTTCTTTGCATCGGCATCATAAACTTCGCCAAACATGAAGAAGTCGTCTTTACCCTGGGCTCGTGCATAGTCCTGAACTTGTTTGGTCCATTGTTCCCAGAATTCAAAATTCACATGTTTTGCGGTGTCGATGCGGAAGCCATCAATTCCGAAGTCCACCCATTTCTTGTAGACCTCTGCGAAACCGTTGACTACCTTAGGATTTTCGGTCATGAGGTCATCAAGCCCCTGAAAATCGCCATAGGTGACCGACTCACCTTCCCAGGTTGAGTCCCCGCGGTTGTGATAGAGCGTTGGATCATTGAGCCAGTCGGGGACCTTCTTGACTTGGTCAGAAACAACCGGGGTATAAGGGAAGGAACTGGAAGCGTCTAGCTCTGGGAAGGTATCACTGCCTGCGTAGTCCGCCGGGTCAAAGGCTTGACCCTGAGCATCCTTATAGGGAACGGAAGACTGCTCAACGTAGGAATACTTCTTTTCCTTATTGTCGATGAGATCCGCGGTATGGTTCACGAGGATGTCGAAATACACCTTGATGCCACGCTTGTGGGCGTCATCAATCAGTTCGGAGAGTTCTTCATTGGTGCCTAGATGTGGGTCGATCTGAGTGAAATCGGTGACCCAATAGCCGTGATATCCGGCGCTGGCATCATCACCACTACCCTGAACCGGCATGTTCTTAAAACTGGGCGTGAGCCAGATGGCGCTGGTGCCAAGGCCCTGAATGTAGTCGAGCTTGGAGTGTAAGCCTGCGATATCACCGCCTTGATAGAATCCTTTGTCCGTCGGATCAAACCCGGTGGTTAGTCGATCACCTTCCAAACCGCCGGTGTCGTTAGCCGTTGAGCCATTGGCAAAGCGGTCTGTCAAGACGAAATAGAATTGCTCACCAGAACCGGCTTGCCTGACCGGCGCAGCGACCAATTCGGCATCAGTATCTGAATATTCTCCGCGAAGGTCCAGTGGCACAACTTGTGTCAGCCCAGTGGCCGTATCAAAGGTGAAGCGCAATCGGCTATCCGCACTCAGGGCTAGGGGAATGTTCTCTTCTCCCCCATCCAGTCCATGAGACGTGTCAAAGCTTTTGTTCAACGCTACTTTGTATTCATAGTTCCCCGCCGGAACTTCCACTTCCAGGCTGTATTGCCCTTCCTGGTCCGTGGATTGCAGGCTGGTAGCTTCACAGTCAGCCATCCAGTCAGCGGAACATCCCAACAACGACTGAAAAGAACCGGCCAGAGTCACAGAAGTTTCATCTGCCACGGCGGGAATATTAGCCAGGGGTGCCATGGGTGCGAGCGCCAGCATCGGGGTTGCGGCCAAGGCGGTGACCCAACGACGCCAACTACGTTTATGAAGGTATGGTGGCAGTGGCTGACTGCGCACGGAGGAAGCAGCGCTTTTGCTGTTCACGAAATGCTCCATTGAGTTCGAAGGTGCGAGCGGCAAGCCATAAGAGCTGACTCGCCAGTGATTCAGCCCACACTACTGAGCGAATTCCATCAAGTGCAAGCGTTTCCAACATTTACACTCGGATGCAGGGAAAACATCAAACTTTTCAGTATTTTTCCAACTTTTTACATAGGAAACGTTTGCACAATGCGGCACAAAAGTCTCCAATTCCCATTGTCCGGTCAGGTCGGCAACCCCACTACAAAAAGAACCTCCAGACAGCTTTTGGCTGTCTGGAGGTTCTTTTTCGTACTAGTTCTTACCGTCCGCCGGTAGCAGGGCTTGATGCACGACGTGGTCCACGTGAGCGACCACCTGCGGCACCTGCAGCATTGCGGCCTCCGGATCGTGCTGAGCGTGAGGAGTTCGACGGACGCTCGCCATTCGCTCCACGAGCCGAACGGCTTGGACGCTCAGCATTAGCGCCGCGTGATTCGCGTGCTGGACGCTCCGACTGGTTCGATGCACCGGAACGATCTGAACGGCGACGGTCTCCGCCGCGGCCCTGTGCCTCACCGGCAGGCTTGCCGCCGCGTGCATTGCGTGCGCCACCGCGTCCGCCACGGGCGTTCGAGGATTCGCCGGCAGGCTTCTTCTTCGCTGGGTTGCGGGTCTGCTGTGCTGGAGCAACATAAGGAACGAGTTCGGCAACTTCGCCGACGACCTTAGCCACAACTGGCGAGTTCAGGTTGACCTTTTCGAAAGGTACCTTCAGCCCGGCCTGCTTCAGCAAAGTCGAAACGTCGCCCTGCTGATCAGGGGTGCAGATGGTCACTACGGTTCCATCCGAACCTGCACGTGCGGTACGGCCCGAGCGGTGGGTGTAGGCCTTGTGTTCTGCCGGTGGGTCCACGTGCACAACGAGCTCCACACCATCAACGTGTACGCCACGGGCGGCCACGTCGGTGGCTACCAGTACCTTCGCCTCACCCGAGGAGAAGGCTGCGAGGTTGCGATCACGAGCGTTCTGCGACAGGTTGCCGTGCAAATCAACTGCCGGGACTCCAGCCTTTGAAAGGACAACTGCCATCTTCTTGGCGTGGTGCTTGGTGCGCATGAACATGATGCGGCGTCCGGTGCCCTGAGCCAGAATACGGATCAGTTCCTTTTTGTCGTCAGCCGGGATCACGAAGACGTGGTGTTCCATGGTGTTCACCGCGGCTTCCGGGGCATCAACCGAGTGGATGGTTGGATTGCTCAGGTAGCGCTTGACGACCTTGTCCACGCCATTGTCCAAGGTGGCGGAGAACAGCATGTGCTGGATTCCTGTTGGCATGCGGTCCATGATGCGGCGCACTACCGGCAAGAAGCCCATGTCGGCCATGTGGTCGGCCTCGTCCAGAACCGAAATTTCCAGCTGGGACAGGTCAACGACCTTCTGCTTGATCAAATCGTCAAGGCGGCCGGGGCAGGCAATGACAATGTCAACGCCCTCGTTCATGGCCTTCTCCTGGCGGCTCTGAGCCACGCCGCCGTAGATCACGGTGGTGCGCAGTCCGGAGGCTGCCGCCAGTGGGTCCACTGCCTTGGCAATCTGGGTGGCCAATTCGCGGGTTGGAGCCATGATCAATGCTCGTGGGAAGCGAGCCTTGCGACGCTGTGGTCGCTGCGCCAAGCGCGCTACCAATGGGATCGAGAAGGCAAGGGTCTTGCCGGAACCGGTCTGTCCACGGCCCAGGACGTCGCCGCCTGCAAGTGTGGTGGGAAGGGTCGCTTCCTGAATGGGGAAGGCCGATTCGATGCCTAGCTTCGCCAAGACATTCGATAGGTTTTCGGGCACGCCAAGGGCGCTAAAAGTTGTAGTCACGCTCAAACTTTCTCTCTGATTCGCACGCCGGTTTCGACGTTTGGTTTCGCCGAGCCAGGAGGAAGTCCACCACAAGCAAAAGCCATAATCGGGCCGATAACTTGGGGAGAGGAAAGGCGCATTGCGGCGCAGATCATCAGCGGGAAATCTAAACTGTCGACGAATGCGCACCGAGCTTTCCGGGAGAATCACCAAATCACTTACTGGTGCGCACAACCCCAGTCTACAGGCCATTGACGGACCCAGACAGTGCCTGAGTCCGTCAAATGCCCGCAAATCAAGAGATCTCAGACACGTCGGGGGTTATTCGGCCTTCTTCGCGAGCTTCGAGGGCCACCAGACTTTCGGCCCGATTTCCTCCACTAGCGCCGGCACCAGCAGGCTTCGAACGATGAAGGTATCAAGCAGAACCCCGAAGGCCACGATGAATCCCAGCTGGGCGAGGAACATGATCGGCACGACACCCAAGGCCGCAAAAGTCGCTGCCAGAACTACACCCGCCGAGGTGATCACCCCGCCGGTTACCTTCAGCCCCCGGCGCATGCCCTCGCGGGTTCCATACTTCAAGGTTTCCTCACGCACCCGGGTCATCAGGAAGATGTTGTAGTCCACGCCGAGGGCCACCAGGAATACGAAACCGAACAGGGGCACCGCCGGGTCTGCGCCGGAGAAGTTGAAGATGCCGTTGAACACCAAGGCGCTCACGCCCATTGCGGTTCCGTAGGAGATGACCGTGGTGACGATCAACAGCACCGGCGCGAGCACCGAACGCAGCAACAGCATCAGAATGATCAGGATCGCTATGAGTGTCAGCGGAATGATCTTGGCCAAATCCGCCAGAGCGGTATCGGCCGTGTCGAGCTGCGTCGCGGTGGTTCCGCCGATCAGCGCCTCGGCGTCCACCGCATGAACCGCCGCGCGGAGTGCGCCAATGGTTTCCTTGGCTTCATCCGAGTCCGCGGCGTCGCTCAATGTGATGGAGATCAGGCTGCGTCCCTCGATCACTTGCGGGTCGGCACCGCGTGCGGCCATGGCTGGCCCGCCGTCTTCTGCCTGCAAGTAAGCGGAGTCCACTCCGGTGACATCCAGTACATCTTCGAGGATGATGGCCGCATCGGCTTCGCTCACCACCGCGATGGCTGGTGAGCCGGATCCCGCAGGGAAGTGCTCACCGAGGGCGGCCTGCCCGTCCCGTGATTCCGAACCGCCAATGACCAGCTCGCTTTGCGGAACGCCATGCGCCTTGAGCTGGGTTACCCCCAGCGCACCCGCGGCAAGAACCAACAACGTGAGGATCCAGATGGGACGCGGATGGGCAGCGACGAAGTTCGCGATGCGCCCCCACAGCCCTTCTTTCACCACGGCATGCTCACCGTGCTGTGCGGCTTTCGGCGGGAATGGCCAATAGGCGGCCCGGCCGAGCAGGCCAAGCACTGCGGGCAGGAAGGTCAGAGCGGCAATGATGGAGAAGATGATGCCGCTGGCCCCAATCGGCCCCAGCGCCTTGTTCGAGTTCAGATCGGAGAACAGCAGGCAGAGCAGGCCGACCGTCACGGTGCCGCCGGAGGCGACAATCGGCTCCAAGGAGCTGCGCCAGGCCTTGGCGACGGCTTGGCGCTTGTCCTTGCCTTCCGCCAGAGCTTCCTTGTGCCGCGCCACGAAGAGCAACGAGTAATCCGTCGCCGCACCGATCACCAGAATCGACAGGATTCCTTGCGACTGCCCGTCGAGGCTGATCCACTGCGCATCGGCCATGTAGTAAACAGTGAGGATCGCCGCGCAAAGCGCCACCACCGAGGTGAGCAATACTGCAAATGGCAGCAGCACCGATCGATAGACCAGCAGCAGGATGACGAGCACGGCCACGAGGGCTACGCCCAGAAGCACCCCGTCAATTCCGCCGAAGGCTTCGGTGAGGTCGGCGCTGAACCCGGCGGGGCCGGTGACATAACCCGTGGTGCCATCGGGGATGATCTGCGCCAGCTTCGCCCGAAGGTCTTCGACTCCAACATTCGCTTTCACCTCTGCGCTCACCGGCACCAGCAGTTCAACGGCTTGCCCGTCTTCCGAAACGAAGGGGCCGGTAACCTGCCCGTCAAGATAGGCGAAGTCCGCGAGCTGCGCGGCCAGGTCCTCCCCGGCACTGGCCGGGAGGTCGGTTTCGCTCGTGACCAGAACCACCGCCGGAATCGCATCCGAGGTGCGGAACTTGTTCTGCCATTCAAGGGCTCGGGTCGCCTCTGCGGTTGCCGGCAGGAAGGCAACCTGGTCATTCGTCTGGACTTCGGAGAGCTTGCCGAAAGTTGGCCCGCCCACCCCTGCAATCGCCAACCAAAGCAAGATCACCAGGGAATACACCCCCAAGCGGACTCCCACGGCTTTCTTTTTCGAAGGCAACTCTGGCTTTCTCAGATGCGGCACGATTTGTTCCTTTTCGCAATGACACGGTTCTGCCAAGAATGTCGGGCAAGCTCAGCCTAGCAGAAAGTAGTTCCATCATGGAATGATTAAATGAACTATACAATCAAAGCCATGTCTACGACTACAAACCATCAGCTTGTGGCGCTATTAAGAGAATTCGGCCTTGCATCCGATCGATATGTTGAGTCGACCGGATCGATCCACGGCACGCACCGCACGGATATGAACGCGCTTTCGATCATCATGAAGCATCAGCTGCGCGGCGCCCTTCCCTCCCCGCGGGATCTAAGCCGGGACCTGCAGTTAAGCTCGCCGGCAACGACGGCGATGCTCGATCGGCTGGAAAAGATCGGCTATATCGAACGGCAGCGAACCGACAAGGACCGCCGGGTCGTGCGCATCGCGATGACCGACAAAGCACGCCGCGCAGGGAAGGAGATGTTTCTGCCGCTGGGCAAGAACATGCTCGAAATCGTCGCCGACTACGATTCCGAGCAAATCTCGCTCATTACCGATTTCATGAGCCGAGTCGTAGCCGGGGTCGACGCCGCCAGAGCTGAAGTCGTGTCACGTCACGAAGCCAAATCCGCTCCGGGGGCCGAAACACACTAAGCTGATCCAGTGACTCTTGCACTTTGGATCTCCCTGCTCGGAGCGAGCATCGTCATCAGCTTCACCCCGGGCGCTGGCGCAATCAATACGATGACCAACGCGATGAGGCTTGGCTTCCGCTCATCCATCTGGGGAATCCTCGGCCAGCAGATCGCGTTGCTCATGCACGTGATCATCGTTGCCGCTGGAGTCGGGCTGCTGGTTGCCGGATCACCGGCGATCTTCGCCGCGGTGCGCTATGCCGGCGCGGCCTATCTGGTGTATTTGGGCATCCGCATGATTCTTTCCAAACCGGATGTCGCCTCGGACGGAACCACTCAAGGCGGTGCGGTGGGCCGCTGGGCGATGGTTCGGCGCGGAATCCTGGTGAATCTGCTGAACCCCAAAGCCATCGTGTTCTTCCTGGCGTTCACACCGCAGTTCATTCGTCCGGACCAGCCGCTGATCGCGCAGTATGCCATCTACATCGGCACGATCATTTGCGTGGATATCTTGGTGATGTGGTTCTTCTTCGCCGCCACGGCACGCACCTTTCAACGATTCACCGCCACCACGCGCGGAGCGAAGATCCTTAATCTGGTCTTTGGCACGCTCTTCATTTTCGTGGCCGCACTGCTGCTTTTCCTGCATTAGTCACCGCGCAGCACCACGGCACCGAAGCGCGTAGCAAAATCGTTGCCTTTTTGTTCTCATAAATTAGGGCGCGTAGCTCTCGAAGGTTAGCCCCACTTGTGCCTAGACTAATGACATGTTCCGGATAATGATCGTGTGCACGGGAAACATCTGCCGTTCGCCTATGGCCGAGTACATGCTCAAAAATGCGTTGGGCGACGCGGGGGTCTCCGAGGTCGAGCTCTCTTCCAGGGCGACCACCGACGGGGAAGTTGGCCATCCCATCGACCCGCGGGCGGCAAACACCCTGCGCGAGCACGGTCTTGATGCCACCGAGCATGTGGCGCAACAGGTCACCGTCGAAGAACTGGCGCATATGGACCTGGTATTGGCAATGGACACCGATCACTTCGAATTCCTTGTGCCGGACCTAGCCGAGATCGACCAAGCCGATCGACCGCTGCTTCGCATGTTCCGGTCTTTCGATCCGGCAATTGCCAACGAGCCCCATGACAGCCAGGGCGTTTACGACCCTTGGTATGGCGACGCCGGGGATTTCAGGGAAACTTGGAAGATGATCGCTGCCAGCCTGCCCGCCCTCGTCGATTATGTGCGGAGTAATATCGCCTCCCGTGGAAACCGCTAGACCATATATTATTGCCCTCGACGGTCGTTCCGGCGCGGGCAAAACACAATTCGCGGCCGCCCTAGCCACCACCCTGGGGGCCAGCGCAAGCGCGGATATCTTGCACCTCGAAGACCTGTATCCCGGATGGGATGGGCTCGGACGCGCCCGGAAGCTCTACGCTGAGATCCTGCCCGAACTGGCTCAAGGCCACGAAGTGGCTTGGCAAGCCTGGGACTGGGAAACGAACCAATATGGGGCGCCACGAACCTTTGCCCCCGGCCCGGTGCTCATCATCGAAGGCGTTGGCGCCGCTGGAACCGCTGCGCGCGACTACGTGGATGTGAGCATCTGGCTGGACGCGCCCGCGACCCTGCGCCGCGAGCGGGCGTTGGCGCGAGACGGCGAAACCTACCGCCCGTACTGGCAGCAGTGGGCTGCCCAAGAGACGGCCTATCTCCACGCAGAGGCCCCGCAAGAACACGCCACCATCGTGCTGAATGCGGCAACGGAGCAAACCCCGAGCCAACAGCTACGCGCGGCGCATCGATTCCTCCCGGCCGCGCTGCAACGCCTGCTCCCCCACGATGAACCGGCGCCGGCCCCAGCGCTGCAGGCGACCTTCGCGGCGCCGGCAGATGTAGCGGCCCTGTTTGAGGCCGTAGCCTCCGCCCTGCCGAGGGCCGCACTGCTGGAATCCACGAGCCACAAACTTACCGATCCGTTGGATCGCAATAGGTACTCGGTGCTCGCCTTGGCGCTGGATCCCGCCGCCGCAGTCCTTTCGAGCGTAGCGAATCGAACCGTAGTCCATGCCGGCTCGGCCACCGTGCAGCAAGGCGGGGAGTTCTTCACCGCCCTGCACCGTTTGTGGCCCCCGCACTCGGCGCTGGCCCAGGAGTATCCGCTGCCGCAATGGGTGGGCTATCTGGGCTATGAATTGAGCCGCGAGCTCGGCGCACGAGATCGCAGCGTCCTGTTGGCCGATGGCAGCACTCGGCCCGACGCGCAGTTCTTCTGCCCCGATGCCCTCTTGGTCGTCGACCACCGGCTGGATCGCCTGATGCTCCACTGCGCCGCCGACCGCGTAGCCGCGCTTAGCGAGATCATCGCGGCGGCCGCCGTGGCCGGTACGCGCCAGGGCGCCCCATTGCCGGCCCTGGCCTTCGAATGCGCAGATTCCGCCAACGGATATCGGCAGAAGGTCCGGACGGTTCAACAACAGATTTTTGAGGGAAACACCTACGAGGCCTGCCTCACCACTGTGCTGAAAGCCCGGGTCGAAGATTTCTCGCCCTTCGAAGCCTATTGCCGGATGCGCGAATCCAGCCCCGCACCTTTTGCGCACTACCTTCGCATAGCGGATCTCGAGGTCGCCAGCATCTCCCCGGAAAGATTCCTGAGCTTGGACGCCCACGGCAAACTTCGTGCCGAACCGATCAAGGGAACCCGCCCGCGCGGTAAAAGCGAGCCCGAAGATCTGGCGCTGGCCCACGATCTGGCCACGCACCCGAAAGACCGCGCCGAAAACATCATGATCGTGGATCTGCTGCGCAACGATCTGTCGCACTATGCGCTCCCCGGCACGGTAGCCGTCAAGCGCCTGTGCGCGGTGGAGACCTATGCGACGGTTCATCAAATGGTTTCCACCATTGATGCCCGGTTGCGAAGCCGCCAAGACGCGGCCCTGGCCCTGCGCGAAGCTTTTCCTCCGGGGTCGATGACCGGAGCCCCGAAGCTCTCGAGCATGGAGATCCTCGACGAATTGGAAGAGCAACGGCCCCGCGGGCTATACTCGGGCGCCGTAGGCTACCTTGGCCACGATGGATCGGCGGATTTTTCGGTAGTCATCCGTACCCTTGTCTGCGATCGGTTGTCCACCGATGGCTGGGAATTGAGCCTCGGGCTTGGCGGTGCCATCACCGCCGATTCCGACCCGCAGGAGGAATGGGAAGAAGTGCTCACCAAATCCGTGGGTGTGCTTTCGGCGCTCGGCACAGAATTCCCGGTGCGAGACTGAGCCCCGTGGATTACTGCAGCGTAGCGGTCAGCCGGCAGACGTTGTCGATCCAGCGCTGCAAGCGTGGACGGCGGCGCCACTCGCTCAAGGTCAGCTCCGAAGATATTTCGCGGTAGTGATCTTGCACCTTGTTCACCGCGTCGACAATCTCCGGGCCGAGCATCATCACCGAAATCTCCATATTCAAGCTGAACGACCGCATATCCATATTCGAAGAGCCGACCACGGCAACATCGTTATCGGCGGTGAAACACTTCGTGTGCAGCACCTTCGGGGCCGGGTAGCGGTAGATTCTCACGCCAGCTTGCAGCAGCTGCTGATAATAGGACTGTTGCGCGTGATGCACCAGGAACTGGTCTCCTTTTTCGCAGACGAAAAGCTCGACCTCCACGCCGCGTTGCGCGGCGGTGGTGATGGCATAGAGCAGCGAATCATCGGGGACGAAATACGGGCTGGTGATTTTCAGCCGTTCGGTGGCCGAGTACATCAGGGTATTGAATAGCCGCAAGTTATTTTCGGATTCGTAGCCCGGTCCACTCGGCAATACCTGGGCGAGTGTTGCTCCGGGTTGATCTGCCTGCGACAGCGGGTGCGAGGCTTCGGTCAAATCCGACAAGACATCGGTAGTGTCATCTTCCTGCCACCAATCGGTCGCGAAGGTGACGTCCAGGCTACGCACCAATGGACCCTCGACGCGCAGCATCATCTCGACCCATTCGCGGCCTAGGGCATGGGCTGACTCGCGCTTGTAGCCCGGTTCGATCAGGTTCTGGCTGCCGGTGAACGCTACCGCACCGTCCACGACGAGGATCTTGCGGTGGTTGCGCAGATCCGGGCGTCGCCAGCGCCGGCCAATCGGGTCGATGGGCAGCATCGCGCGCCATTCGATGTCCGATTTGCGCAGCCGCTTCTTCAAATCCCGGTAGCCGATCACGCGCAAGGTGCCTAGGTGGTCGAAGAGCAGGCGGACGTTCACCCCGCGGCGTGCGGCGGCCTCCAATGCGTCGAGGACCGGGCCAACATATTCTTCATCATCGCCCATGATGTAGAACTGGATGTGCACGTAGCGTTGCGCCTGCTCGATGGCCTGGCGCATGGATTCCAGGGATGCCTTGTAATTGGAAAGCACCTCAATTTTGTTTCCTCCGTCAAGCGGGAACGCCCCAAGCTTGCGATTGAGGACGACCGCAGACTCCACCCATTCTTCGGTGGAGTGGAATTCTTCGGGAAGCTGCATGTGGGAGGTGGCGTTCGTGATGCTTTCATTGGCGCGGCGTTGCTTCTCCAAACGACGCCGCGAAAGCCTCGGATTCGCAAAAAGCAGGTAAGCGGCCAGGCCTGCCACGGGAATGAAATAGATCGCCAATAGCCAGGCCATGGCGGTGGTTGGACGGCGGTTTCCGGGGACGATGCCAATCATCACGAAGCGCACAATGATGTCAATTGCTACGGCAATTGGCCACAGGAAGGCACCAATCTGAAGCAACAGTTCGCCGCTAGGCAACATCTAAACACGCTCCGCTCTCTTTTTCATTTACGAATTTAGCGTCTTTGACGCAGTCAGCGCGCCAAACTCCTTGACTTAGACTATCCAATCCGTGGCGACTTGTGCGTGCTTGAAGCCCTCATTGGTGCGTAGTGCGGCAAAGTTTCGATAATCTTTAACTATGAGCTCACTCGTATTCCTTGATCCGGCGTATCCTGCCGGGCGCTTGGCAGACATTAACGCACCACAACTTCCAGTAACCGCCCAAGGCGTGACTCGAGGCGATGGCGTGTTCGAGTCGATGCTGTACACCAACCAGGCCGTACGCAAAATGGAAGCGCATCTGGCCCGTCTGGCTATTTCCGCCGAGGCCTGCGATCTTGTCATCCCTGACGAGCACCGTTGGCGCGCGGCCATCGATACCGCCGTGGCTGACTTTGACGCCGATGGCGGCGCCGAAGAAGCAGTGGTCAAACTCGTGGTTTCGCGCGCTGATTCCGACGCCGAGCAAGCGCTGTGCTGGGTAACCGTGGCCCCCGCCCCGCAGTTGGGCAAAGACCAGCGCGAGACCGGAATCGACGTTCTGCTGCTGGACCGCGGCTACGATTCGAAGCTTGCCGAGCGGGCCCCCTGGCTTCTGATGGGCGCCAAAACCTTGTCCTATGCGGTGAATATGGCGGCCTTGCGTTTCGCGCACAAGCACGGAGCCCAGGACGTCATCTTCACCTCCTCGGACGGTGTGGTCTTGGAGGGCCCAACTTCAACCGTGCTCATTGCCCAACGCGATGGAGACACCAAACGGCTGATCACCCCGATGCTTGAAACTGGCATCCTGCCCGGCACTACCCAAAGCGCGATCTTCGACGCGGCGGAACAGTACGGTTGGGAGCTGGGCTACGGTCCGCTCCGACCGGAGGACCTCTATCAGGCCGATGGGGTCTGGCTGGTTTCTTCGGTACGGCTGCTCACTGCGGTCCACACCCTTGACGCGAAACCGCTGCGCCTAGACGCCGAGCTCCATGCGGAGCTCAGCGAGCTCAGCGCTTCGGTCCGCTAACTCCAGACCAGGTTGAAGGTGCCCGCCCACAAGGCGGCACCGATGGCCACGGTACCCAATAGCACACCCGTTGCCAACACTGCGCCGTCACGCCATGTGAAGGACACCGAGCGCACCCAGGTACGTGTTCCCGTGCCGAAGCCCTTGGCTTCCATGGTCACCGCAAGCCTTCCGGCACGGCGCAATGCCTGCACCAACAGCGCGAGCACCTGCCCGAGCTTCGCCTTCACCCGTTGGGTCGGTGAGCGAAGGTCGCCGACTCCTCGCGCGCGGCGGGCCAGCGTCAGGGTGGTGAATTCCTCCACCAGCAAGCCCAGCAACCGCATCCCGGCCAGGGCTCCCAAGACGAAGCGGTGCGGAACCTTGAGTTGTTGCGCCAAGGCGCCGCCGAGGTCGCTGGGGTTCGTGGAACTGAGCAAGAGCACCGTGGGCACCGCGAGCGCCAGGGTACGCAATCCGGTAGCTACTCCGGCGCTCACCGATCCTTCGGTAATGCTGAGTATCCCCAGGCTTAGCAGCGTTTCGCCGGAGTCTTCACCTACCAAGGCAATTCCCCAGGCGGCGAGGGCCCCGGCAACAATAAGCGGCCAGCCGCGGCGCATAAACGTGCCCAAACGCAAGCCCGCCAGCGGCAAGGCAAAGAGCGTAGCAAGGATGACCACGCAGGCAGAGACCCAGTCGATGGTCGAGATCAACGGAAAGGTTGCCGCAGCGATCGCACCCAGCTTGGCCAACGGATTGATTTTTGCCAGCCAGCTATCCCCCAAGGGCGCGTCGAGCATCGGGCCTTGGCGTACCGCTGCCGGCTTGGCATCCGGCCCCTCGCGAGTCATTACGATCTGCGCCGCGTTGAGCGCGTGAGCGAAATCTTCATCGTGGGTCACCGCGACCACGGTTATCCCCGATTCGAGCGCCTCGATCAGGATGTTTGCCAGTTCCAGCCACGTATTGGCATCTTGCCCGAAGGTCGGTTCGTCCAAGATCAATACATCTGGTGAGGCGGCCAGCACCGTCGCTACCGAAAGTCGGCGTTTCTCGCCACCGGAGAGCGTGAACGGGTTGGCCTCGCCCAGATGGGCAAGCCCCAAGCGGTCCAGCAGTTCCTCCACCCGCAGAGCAATCTGCGCTGGAGCGTACTTCTCGTTCTCCACCCCGGCCTGGCGTGCTCGGGTAGGTGCGAATGCCAATTCTTCGCGGACGCTTTGCGTGACGAATTGATGTTCCGGTTCCTGGAATACCGACCCGATCCGTGCAACCAATGCCCCTGCCCGCCAGCTGAAGGGTTGCGGACTCAACCCATCGGCCAGGTCGCTGCTTGCTTCGACACTGCCCGTGGCCGGCTCGAGCAATCCGCCTAAGGTCAGCGCCAAAGTGGATTTCCCTGCACCATTTTCCCCGCGAATGACCAACGCTTGGCCGGCGCGCAGCCGCAAGTTGATTTCGGCCGTGCGCACCGCCTGCGGATGGCGCGCCGCGCGCAAGTTCACCGCCGCGAGCAGTTCCGCTCCCTCGCGTGAGTGGAGAGGTTCGGTGTGCGGAACGTAGCCGGGAATCCAAATGCCCGCCCTGGCTAATTCACGGCGAATCTTTTCATTCTCAAAGAGCGCCCGCGGCTCGAGGTCATGGGCGATCCCTCCGCCAGGGGCAAGGACGAGTACGCGGTCTACGTGTTCTGCCCAGGCCTGCAAGCGATGTTCCACCACAAGCAGTGTCGCACCGGTGGCATTGGCGGCGGCAATCACCGCATCACGCAGCGGCGCGATCCCCGACGGGTCAATGTTTGCGGTGGGTTCGTCCAGGAGCATCAGACCGGGGCCCATAGCAAGAATCCCGGCCAAGGCCAGCCGCTGCTTCTGGCCACCGGAGAGTTCCTGGGTGCGGTGCGACAAATCCAGATTCCCAAGTCCTACCGCGCGAAGCACCTCGGGGATTCGCGCGCGGATCAGTTCCGGAGCCATTCCAAGATTCTCCGCACCGAAGGCGACATCGTCGCCGACCCGGCTCTGCACGATCTGTGTTTCGGGGTCTTGCTGCATCAACCCGACCGGGAAGCTGCGGGCAAAGGCATCCCGTCGCTGAATCTGCAGTTTGCCAGTGGCCTGCTGCCGTTCGTCGATCTCCAGAACTCCAGCCAAGGCGTGCAAGAGCGTTGATTTACCGGCGCCAGATGCGCCTAGCAGCAGGACCTTCTGCCCGGCGGGAATATGCAGGTCCAGTCCGCTAAGCGCCGGCAATGGACGTTCGGCATGGTGCCAGCCAAAGTTGTCGGCCGTGATCTCAAAGCCGCCACCGCCGAGGTGCCCGGGGGTGGCTTCGGTAGTCGAAGAACTCAATTCAGGCACTGCGCAGCGAACCTTCAAGGTGTGCCGAACGGCTAGCCAATGCTCCCAGAGCACCGGTCTTCGCCAGAGCACGGGTTGCCAACCACGAGAGAAGTCCGGCAATAACTAGGCCGGAAATGCCCATGGCAACTACGTGGAACAGCTTCATCGCCTCGGTGTACTCAGCGAAGTAACCCAGCAGGTAGGCTTCGCCGATTCCGCCGAAAATTCCCGACATGAATCCCGCAAGCAGTGCCACCGGCAGGTTCCACCGGCGGTACCTCACTGCGGCAAAGACCACCTCGGCTCCGAGCCCCTGGATCAGGCCGGAGAACAGCACCGCTAATCCCCATTGGGAACCTAGCAAGGCTGAGATGACGGCGGCGAGGATCTCGCAATACAGCGCGGCACCGGGTTTCCGGATAATCAACGCACCGAGCACCGCGGGAAAAAGCCACATGCCAGATACGAAGGCGCTTGCCGGTGGGAAAGCCACGAAAGCAAGGCTGACCAATCCGTATCCGGCGTTCCAAGCCCAAAAGATAACGCCCGAGGCGACCGCGATTACCGAGGCCACAACGATGTCGACCACGCGCCAGCTGGCACGGTTAGTTGCTGGTGCAACGTTCATAAGGTTTGTCCTCCTATGTAAGGAGGGGAGATGCACGGACCGGTGGGCGTTTAATCGCGCGCCATGATCCGCATCCGAGATGCTCGACTTCCTTCGCCGGTACTAGCCGGGGCAGGTTCGAGGGTCTGCGATCTATCGCACTCTCAGCGTCTTGCACCGCGAACGGCATGACGCTCCCCTGTCGGAATGATTACTGCTCAACCACCATACCGCAGGTATGCTGGGCTACAGAACGAAACCTTACGACGCGAATGCGAGGTCCTCATGAACTCAGTGCAGAAGCTTGTTACCCTTGGAATTTCAATGGGAGCGGGAATGCTTGGAAGCCGACTGGTCGACAAGGTCTGGAAAGGCTTCACCGGAAACGACGCGCCACGTCACGGCAAGGAAGCAGCCGCGGAAGCGAGTATGCGCCAGGCTTTGGGGTTCGCCATTTTCTCCGCCGTGGTCGCATCGATTATCCAGGTGCTGGCTGATCGCGGCACCAACAAGGCCATGAAGAAGTTCAGCAAGTAACATTGCCGAATTCCTTTGGTGGGGCAGGCCATTTGGCCTGCCCCACCAAAGTTTAACCAGCAGCTAGGTGCTCTCGGGCTCGTCGTTCTGTGCAGGTTTCGCTGGCGGCACCGCTGCGGTGGTTCCGGTCGTCTGCGAATGATTGCTAATGACCTGTTTTAGTTCATCAACATGCAAGGTTTCTTTCGCCACGTGCTTCGTGCGATATCCGGCGCGGCCAATCATGTGCGCCGATACCGGGGCAGTCAGCAGCTGCAATCCCCAGGCCAAAGCAAAGACCGGGATCAGTCCCCAGCTGCGCAAGTGGATGATGAGTCCGGCGAAGAGCAGCAGGAAGCCCAATACTTGTGGTTTGGTGGCCGCGTGCATGCGTGAAAGCAGATCCGGGAAGGTAATTAAACCGATTCCGGCGATCAGCGACATCAGGGAACCAAGTACCAGCAAGAGCGCAGCGAGTGCTTCTAAGAACGTGTCCATTAGGCGTTCCTCTGATCCGATACGAACCGCGAGACGGTAACCGAGCCGATGAATCCCAAGGTGCAGGCAACCACCGTGAACAGCAGGTAATCGGTGTGCCGGTTCAGCGCCATGTCTAGGCACAGCGCACTGGAAATGATCAACAGCATGACGTCGAGAGCGAGCACCCGGTCAAGAATCGAGGGGCCCTTGAAAACCCGCCACAGGCAAGCGATAGAGGCCAGCGCCAGCATCACTCCGCCAATCCATACAGCTATTTCAATCATTTCTTGGGCTTCCTGCTGGAGAAATCCGGACCGCATTCATTCTTGATCGCCTCGTATTCATCGGGGCTTCCGATGGCCATGATCAACCGGCGTTCAATGTCGTGGATATTCGCTCGCGCCTTTTCCACATCCGCATCGCTATTCACATCGAGATAGTGCAGGTACAAGGTGGAACTGCTGCGGTCCACGTCCACCACGAAGGAACCTGGGATCAGGGTCAGCACATGGCCCACGGTCATCACTACCAAGTCAGATTCGGTGCGCAGCGGCACTGCGATCACCGCGCTGCGTGCCTTCTTACGGCGTACTATCGCAACTCGCGCCACATGGCCGCTGGCGACGAATACCTGACCGAGGAACCACGCGAAGAGCTTCAGGCAATACCAAAGGTTTATTCGTCCGGGAAGCACCACCGGCGGCAGCGGGAATAGATTCACGATGACGATCGAAATAATCGCGCCAAACAATAGATTCCCGGCCGAGAAGTCCTGCCACAGTGCACCCCATACGAAGATGAGCAGCAGGAGCAACGGCCACTCCTGCTTGAAGGTGGCACGGTGACGGACACCGGAGGTATCCAGCGCATCATCGATGCGCTGGTCACGATGTTTGAGGTTCTTGTCCTTCATGCGCCTTTCCTCCTAACTCAACGGTAGTACTGCGTTGATGAATGGTTCACGTGCAATCAATTCGGCCGCCACGCGTTCACAGAAGGCGAAGATCGGCCCGGCGAAAATGGTCAGCGCGATACCTGCGGCAACGAGCGAACCGGTCGCGTAGCGCATCCCCCAAGGCAGGGACTCGGATTCCAACTCGCGGGCAAGCTTCCTGCCCAGATGCGGGGACTCGGCGCCGCCTGCCGCGGCATGTTCCAGAACCCGCGTCGATTCTGCGATCAATTGCGCGTTCGGCACCTCGGCATCCGCCGCACGGCGCCAGAACATACGCGCCCACACACGAATAATCGCAAGCAGGGTCAGCAAACTGGTCAGCAGCCCGGCGCCGATGACCACCCAAGTCAAGGCGTCTGCCTCGGACGACGCCGCATGCAACAGCCCGAACTTCCCGAGGAATCCGGAGAAGGGCGGGATGCCGCCGAGGTTGATGGCCGGAATGAAGAAGAGCACGGCAAGCATCGGAGACAGCTTGGCCAGCGAGCCGAGTTTGGTCACGTTCGCGCTGCCTGCTCGGCGTTCGATGAGCCCGGCAACCATGAATAGCGAGGTCTGCACGATGATGTGGTGGCCCACGTAGTAGATGGTGGCGGCGATGGCCAGCGGTCCGCCGACGGCAACACCGAAGATCAGGTAGCCGATGTGGCTGGTGAGCGTGAACGAAAGCATACGTTTGAGGTCCGTCTGGGCCAGCGCACCGAGAATACCGATGACCATGGTCAATGCCGCAACCACCAGCAGCGCGGCGTTAACCGTCCCGCCGGGGAACAACAGCGTTTCGGTACGGATGATCGCGTACACCCCGACCTTGGTCAGCAGCCCGGCGAATACCGCGGTGACCGGGGCCGGAGCCGTTGGATAGGAGTCCGGAAGCCAGAGCGAGAGCGGGAAAACGGCGGCCTTGATGCCGAAGGCAATAAGCAGCAGCACGTGCAGGATCAGGTGCGGGCCTTGGTCCAGTTCGGGCAGCTTCACCGCCAGGTCTGCCATGTTCACGGTACCTGTGGCGGCATAGATCATTGCGATCGCCATCAGGAAGATCACCGAGGACACCACCGAAACCACCACATAGGTGGTTCCGGCGCGGATGCGTTCGGCGGTACCGCCGAGGGTCAGCAGCACGTAGCTGGCGGTCAGCAGGATTTCGAAGCCGACATACAGGTTGAATAGATCCGCGGCGAGGAAGGCGTTGGACACGCCGGCGAGCAGAATCAGGTAGGCCGGGTGGAAGACCGATACCGGCCCCGGTTCGTCCCCATCGGCCAGGCCCTGGCTGGTCGCGTAGAACAGCACCGCGAGGGACACCACGGTCGAAATCAGCAGCATGAAGGAGCTGAAGCCGTCGACCATCAGCGCAATGCCGAACGGCGAGTCCCAGCCGCCAATATGGATGGCATAGCTTTCGCCGCCCCACACCGCTGCCACCATGCCGGCTTCGAGAACCAGCGTCAGGCAGAGGATGCCGATCGTGATCAGCCGCTGGACACGGAGGCGGCGGCGCGCCAGGAACGCTGCGCCGGCACCGAATATCGGCAGCAGAACAGCCAGCGGGGAGAGTTCGAGAAATTCCATGGTTACTCTTCCCCTTCTCTAATCGGTCGGCCTTCTTCATCGACGAATTCTGTCGTGTCCTCGGCTACCGGCGAATCTTCTTCTTCGTCATATGCGGTGGACTGCGAAACCTTAATATCCTCGGTATCGTCGGCAACCACATCGGCGCTGGTCAGCGCCCAGGAACGATAGATCATCGCGAGCAGGAACGCGGTCACCGCGAAGGTGATCACGATGGCGGTGAGGATCAAGGCCTGCGGCAACGGATCGGAGTACTCCTCCGGGGCAATGCTCGAATCGAACAGCGGCGCCACCCCGCGGCGTCCGCCGCTGGTCAGGATCAGCAGGTTCACCCCGTTGCCCAAGAGCATGATGCCAAGCAGCACGCGGGTCAGGGTACGTTCCAGTACCAGATAGAATCCGGCGGCCAGCAGCACGCCGGTAATCACCAGGAAGGTAATATTCACGCTCATCGTCCTACCCCCGAAGCCGTGGCGTGGGTGACATCGTGTTGTTCGATCGGTGAGCGCCCCTCGGAGAGCTCATCGATTTCGCTACCCAGGGAGCGCAGGACGTCCTGTACGAGGCCAAGGACCACCAGATACACTCCAATATCGAAAATCGTTGAGGTGACGAACTTATGTTCGCCAAAGACCGGCAGCCAGAATTCCCATACGTAGGTGGTGAAGATCGGGTCGCCGAAAAGCACCGGAATCACTCCGGCAATTCCGGCCAGGGCCAAGCCGCCACCGATCAGCATGCCAGGTGCGACACGCATCGATTCGGAGAGCTCCACGCGTCCGCCGGCAAGGTAGCGGATGGTCAAGGCCAGCCCCGCGATCAGCCCGCCGGCGAATCCCCCGCCGGGGGCGTTGTGCCCGGCGATCAGCGCATAGACGCTGAGCAGCAGCACCGTGTGGAATACCAGCCGGGTGACAATCTCGAAAATGATCGAACGCCGTTCGGCCACCAGCGTGTTGCCGGCCATCAGCCAGTCCTGGTTGCTGGAGCTGGCGAAACGCCGGGCCACGCGCAGCCCAACTTCCTTGCTCCGCTGGTCGCCCATGGCTTCGGAGCCGCGGTCGATGCTTCCCGGTGCTACATGATGGGCGCGCACGCGCTGCCCGAAGCTCCGGCCGGCGAAGATCAGCGAGGCCACGCCCGTGGCCGCAGCCGCCAGCACGGTGATCTCGCCGAAGGTATCCCAGACGCGGATGTCCACCAGCGTCACGTTCACGATGTTCTCGCCGAAGCCCTCGTAGTAGGCCAGATCCGGGTAGGCCAGCGAGATCGGGGCTTCGGTGCGTGCGGCCATCATCGCGATAGCGATATACACCACCATGATCGCCAGCGCGATGGCGAGCACCGCGCGGCCCCAATTGATCTCGGTCAGGCCAACCCAGAGGCGTTTGGGCAGGGCGCGCAGCGCCAGCACGAAGGAGACCAGCACGATGGTTTCCACCAACAGCTGGGTGAGCGCCAGATCCGGGGCGCCCTGCAGCGCGAAGATGGCAACCATCCCGTAGCCGGTCACCGAGACCATCAGCACCGCCATGAAACGCTTCGGCGCCACGATCGCGATCACGCAACCGGTGATGATGATCGCGCCGATGACCAGCTGGGCCGGATGATCGGCAATGACCCAGTTGGTGGGCCACGGAGTTTCGACGGTCAACGCGATGGACAGCGGCAAGATGAGCACGACCATGAGGATCACGCCCAGGTAGAAGGACAGCGAACCACGCTGGGTACGACCGGTGGTCCAAATGGCGACACGGTCCAGCACGTTGATGCTCCCGCGGTAGACTTCCTCGGCGGAAATCACGCTGCGCCGCAACGGCGCTCCGGTATCGGTGCGCTTGCGCAGCCAGAAGAACAAAATACCGATGGCCACCGAGATGGCGCTCAGTCCCAAGGCCGGGTTGAACCCGGCGAAAAGCATTAGATGCATCTGCCCCGGTCCGCCCTGCAGGAGCGACCAGTGGGCGATCAGCGGTTCGATGAATTTCGGGTAGAGGCCCAGCGCCAGGGTGCACAAGGTCAACACCAGCAGGGGGCTCAGGAAGATCAGCGAGGGACGCTTATACGTGGTCTCGCCGGCGATCTTCGGTTTCACGCCGAAGGCCCCGATGAGGAAGCGCAAGGAATAGGCCATGGTCAGCGCGGCGCCCAGAACCAGCCCGATCAGCGCGAACGTCCCCCAGCCGGTGTCCAGGTGCAAGGCGGCCTCGTAGACCGCCTCCTTGGCGACGAATCCGAACAATGGCGGGATCCCCGCCATCGACGCGACGGCGATAGCGGCGATCAGCGCCAGGATCGGCATGCTGCGCCGCAGTCCGGAGAGCTTGCGGATATCACGGGTACCGGTGTTGTGGTCGATGATGCCCACGGTGAGGAACAAGGTGGCCTTGAACAAGCCATGTGCCAGCGTCAATGCCAGCGCGGCGAAGGCGGCTTCGGCGGTGCCGAAGCCGAAGATCGCAATGATGAAGCCAAGCTGCGAGACGGTGCCGAAGGCAAGGATCAGTTTCAGGTCATACTGTTTCAGCGCGCGGTAACCGCCGATCAGCATGGTCAGCACGCCAATGCCTACGGTGAGCGGCACCCAAAAAGCAGTTTCGGAAAAGCCCGGGGCCAGTCGGGCGATGAGGTATACCCCGGCCTTGACCATGGCCGCGGCGTGAAGATAGGCGGAAACCGGGGTCGGTGCGGCCATCGCTCCGGGCAGCCAGAAGTGGAAGGGAACCAGCGCGGATTTGGAGATGGCTCCGAGCAGGATCAAGGCGATTGCCACGTCAACGAACATTCCGGTGGAGACCAGCTGTTCGGACTGCGCGATCCACTCGGAGAGCCGGTAGCTGCCGGTTTGAGCGCCAAGCATCAGCAGCCCGGCGAGCATGGCCAATCCACCGAAGGTGGTTACGATCAGCGCGTTCATTGCCGAGCGTCGCGCGGTGATCAGGTGCTGGCTGAAGCCGATGAGCAGGTAGGAAAGCACCGAGGTGATTTCCCAGAAGATGAACATGATGATGACGTCGTCGGCGGTCACCAGGCCGGTCATGGCGCCGGCGAAGGCGACCATCTTGGCGGCGAAGCCACCGATTTGCGGGTCATCGTTCTTGAAGTAGCGTCCGCAGTAGATCAGCACGAGTGCGCCAACGCCGAGGATCAGCAGCAGCAGGCTTGCGGCTAGCGCATCCATGCGGAAGTTCAGCCCGATATTCAGGCCCGGGATCCAGTCGATGCTCAAAGAAGGTGGCGCGTTCGGGGCCCCGGATGACAAGGTCGGGTCTGCTGCCAGGACGGCCGGCATGCGTGTGATGAGCCAGATAAAACCCACTGCGGGAACAATTGCCACTACATAGAAGGCGTTTCTTTTGAGCGCCCGGAACAGCATTGGGGACAACGTCGCCGTTGCAAAGAGTGCAATGAGAATTATTAACACACGTCTCCTCTGTCGACTGAACAAGGGGCCAGAGTCCGACGAACAGAAAATGTCCGCTACGCAATTTTATCAGTCCAGAGGGGATTTTATGCACTGTTGAGCGCTTCGGGGAGTAATTGCGCCACCGGAGAACAACATGATGAATTCCGACACTGGCATATGCATGTGCTAATTCATTTTCTGATCACCGCAAACCTGTACGATGCCCACATGGGATCGAATATTGAACCGGTGGTAGACCAACACGGTGGCAAGTGGCTCAATAAGTACACCTGGGCTTGGGCAAGTTGGGATTGGGGCCAGGCGGCGATCAACGCAGTGATGATCACCTTCGTGTTCACCGTGTATCTGACCAGTGAACTTTTCGGTGATACCGACCATTCATCGCTGGTCCTCTCGCAAGCCCTATCCATCGCAGGCTTGTTGATCGCCTTGCTTGTTCCGGTGACCGGGCTCCGGGCGGACGCCGCCGGGCGGCGCAAACTCTGGATCATCGTTAATACCTTGCTGCTTGTGCTGGTCTGCGCCGCCGGCTTCTTCGTTTACCCCGATCCGAACTACCTGCTCTTTGGTGTCGGGATCATTGCGGCCTTGTCGCTGTTCTCTGAATTCGCCGGGGTGAACTACAACGCGGTCCTGAACCAGATTTCCACGCGCGCCACCGTTGGCAAGGTCTCCGGCTTCGGCTGGGGCATGGGGTATGTCGGCGGAATTCTGGCGCTGGCCCTGGTGCTCTTCGGATTCGTCCAGCCAATCGTCGACTGGCCCGGAGCGAACACGGCCGACTCGCTGAACTTGCGGTGGGTCGCGGTGTTCAGCGCACTGTGGTGCCTGATCTTTGCGCTGCCGCTATTCTTCGTCATTCCCGAAAGCACCTCGACGGTGTCGACGAAGATTCCGTTGTCGCAGTCCTACAAGGTGTTGTGGGGCCGCATCGTGGGTCTGTGGCATGAAGACCGCAATCTGCTCTTCTTCCTAGGCTCCTCGGCCGTTTTCCGCGATGGGCTCAGCGCGATCTTTACCTTCGGCGGCGTGATTGCCGCCGGAACCTTCGGTTTTACGCTCACCGAGGTCATCATCTTCGCAATTGTGGGCAATATGGTCGCCGCGCTCGGCGCGGTAATAGGCGGTCGCCTCGATGACGTGATTGGACCGAAGGCGGTAATCACCGGTTCGCTCATTGGCTTGCTGATTGCCGGGGCCGGGGTGTTCTTCTCCCCCGGTGCCTCAGGATTCTGGATCTTCGGACTGCTGCTCACCCTATTCGTGGGACCGGCCCAGTCGGCCTCGCGCTCCTACCTGTCCCGGATGATCCCCGAAGGGCGAGAGGGCGAACTTTTCGGTCTCTACGCGACCACCGGACGTGCGGTCTCCTTCCTTGCTCCGACGCTCTTTGGACTGTCCATTGCCCTTGCCACCCCCTTGGTGGAGAGCGGTCAGGCACAACGTTATGGAATCCTGGGAATTTTAGTGGTGCTTCTGCTAGGCCTGTTGTTGCTGCTGCCGATCCGCTCGCCTCACAAAACACCGGGCAGCTAGAAACGCGAATGCCGTAAATCTTCTCCTGCTGGCTAAGCCCGGTGCACTTGTGATTGACTGTCGCTCATGAACGCAGAAAATACCGAGCACGGTGTCGAGCCGCATGATTCGGGGGTGGCCGAACGGCTCAATTGGTTACGCGCGGGAGTCCTCGGGGCAAATGATGGAATCGTTTCGGTTGCCGCCGTGGTCGTCGGTGTTGCCGGTGCCACGACCGCCAACGCTCCGATCCTCACCGCCGGCGCCGCAGCCGTGATTGGTGGAGCCATCTCCATGGCTCTCGGTGAATATGTGTCGGTCGCCAGCGCCGCAGATTCTCAGCGGGCGCTGATCGAGAAGGAGCAGGCCGAACTGCGCGACACGCCCCAAGCCGAGCTCGAAGAGCTGACCCAGCTCTACCGGGACAAGGGGCTGAGCGCCCGCACCGCGGCACAGGTTGCCGTTGAGCTGACCGAGCACGATGTGCTCAGAGCCCATTTGGATGCCGAATTGAATCTTGATCCGGATGAGGTGCTCAGTCCGTGGCACGCGGCCATCGCCTCGGCTATTGCTTTCCTCAGCGGTGCGGTCCTGCCTTTTGCCACCGCCGTCCTGCTGCCTGGGCCACTGAAGATTCCGGTGACCTTTGCCGCGGTGTTGCTCGCGCTGGCGGTCACCGGCATCTTAGGTGCCAAGCTCGGTGGCGCACCGGTGCTACGCCCAACGCTGCGCGTGCTGATCGGTGGGGCCACGGCATTGGTCGTCACCTTCGCCATCGGCTCTTGGCTCGGCGGAAGCGCCCTGATGCTTTAAATGGCGATGGTGTGGTTGCTCCTTATCGCTAAGGAGCAACCACACCTCGAAGGCCAATCCGGGCAGCCTGCCCAAGAACAGCGCGCGGGGAACTCGGGACTTATTCTTCGATAGTGGTGCGGTGGAAATTCAGGTGGCTACGTGAAGCGGTCGGCCCGCGCTGCCCCTGGTAGCGATTCCCGTATGGACCCGAGCCGTAGGGGTGTTCGGTATCCGAAGTCAGCTTGAAGAAGCACAGCTGCCCGATCTTCGATCCCGGCCAAAGCTTGATCGGCAGTGTTGCCATATTCGACAGCTCCAGGGTTACGTGACCGGAGAAACCCGGATCGATAAATCCCGCGGTTGAGTGCGTCAGCAGACCCAGGCGGCCCAAGGAGCTCTTGCCTTCGAGCCGCGCAGCAACTCCATGGCCAAGAGTCACCGCCTCATAGGTGGATCCCAGCACGAATTCTCCCGGGTGCAAGATGAAGGGTTCGTCCGGGGCGACCTCAACAAGCCGGGTCAGCTCATTCTGATCCTGTTCCGGATCGATATGAGCGTACTTGTGATTATCAAAGAGCCTAAAGAATCTGTCCAAGCGCACATCAACCGATGCGGGCTGCACCATCTCAGGGTCAAACGGCTCTAAGCCAATTTCACCGGATACAATTTCTCGACGAATATCACGATCTGAATACAACACGTAACTAAATTTATCCTGTTCATCCCTGTAAGTCGCAGTAGGAAACCCAAAAAGTAGCGTTTTTAGGGCAAACTATTCCCGAATCTGCTGAATCGCTCACCCTAGGCGCGCGTTTGAACGATATTCGCGTAGGGTAGCTGGCCATAGTGCGCAAGGAACTTCGCTTGATAGTTGGCCAGAGCCTGGTTCAGGTCTTCGGCTGGTAGTTCCTTCCAGGCAATGATGAGCTTCCCGGAGCCCGCAAGTTGCCAGAGCAAACGGCTGTCCCAGTGCCCCGGGGGTTTGCCCGCCCCAAAATCGATGATCTCTTTCAGTTGTATGCGGAGGCCGCGATTTCCTTGGCTGCCCGGGCTGGCCTTTCCGATATACAAGATGTCCGCCTCCTGGACCCAGCGGGCTTTCAAGTCTTCAATCGGCAGCGAAGGGTTTTTCTTCTTGAATATTCCGGCGCCGCTGCGCGCCAGGAAACGCGGTTCGAAATCCGCGGGGCGCAAGACCGCAAAGATGCCCTGACGCTGTGGCACACGGTTCGTCTCCAGCGCCTTAAAGGGCCGAAAACCGGTGAACCCATCGGCCTTGAGTTCGTTCTTATTCAACTAGATCGAGTTCCTTGCATGATTGGGGCTAGGTGCGGATCTTATGCGCGAAGCAAGACTCTTGATTCGTCTCCTTGATGCTACCGGTCATTCTCGCGGACACTGTGCTGTGCACCGGGTGAACCCGGTGACATCGAAACATGTGGTTCTGCTCAAATTCCCATAGTTTATAGAGGATTTGAGGCTATCGTGGTCTAGGGACTTGTGTCCCATTCGCCGATCCACAACAGAAGGTACGTTTCATGCGCTTGGCTTCAGCAGTCACTAGTGCCGTTTTGGCGGGCGTTGTTGTGCTCTCTGGCAGCGTGGCAGCTCATGCGGCTCCCGAAGCGCTGCCAGTAGTCGAGGCTGGAGAGTTTACCGATGCCGCAAGCTTCCTCGCGTTGATCAATCCCGACACCCAGCTCTCCCCTGCCGATTACACGCCAAAGAAGCTGGTGGATGTCGCGGGAACTTCCCATAAGCTGCGCCCCGAAGCGGCCGAGGCCGTTGAGGCTTTGATTGCCGGGGCACGCAAGTCCGGTCACCCCATCAAGCTTTTGAGCGCCTACCGATCCTATGGACGCCAAGCGGTGCTCTTCAACCAGTACCAGGCCAAATACGGTACGGCCTATGCCGAACGCATTTCTGCACGCCCAGGAACCAGCGAGCACCAGCTTGGCTTGGCCGCAGATGTTGGAAGCATCGGCGGCAGCACCGATCTCAAAGAATCTTTCGGCCTAACGAACGCCGGCATGTGGGTTGCCGAGCATGCGGTGGACTACGGATTGATCATTCGCTATCCGGAAGGCATGGAAGAGATCACCGGCTATAAGTACGAGCCATGGCATGTGCGTTATATCGGCAAGGAGCACGCCGCGGCCATGAAGGAATCGAAGGCCGAAACCTTCGAGGAGTATCACGAATTCCTGCACGACGCGAAAGCAGCGGCAAGCGAAGAGGCTGGCGAGAAAACCGTGGAAAACGCGGCAACCGTCGAAGAAGATTCCGCTCCGCCGGCTTCCAAGAAGAAGGACGAATCAGGTCCGGTCAAGGACGACGACCTGCTGGTGCTTCGTTTCCTTCCCCCGTATCGCGACTGGGGTTTCGGTTTCACCGAAAAGTAGTTCAATACCCATATGTTAAATGCTTGGGGGCTCACCATTCGGTGAGCCCCCAAGCATTTAAGCCACGTTCGCGTACTACTTGGCGCGAACCGGAATGCCGGTGAAGGTCGGCTTCATGGTCGCTTCAAAGAAGTCATTGCCCTTGTCATCGACAACGATGAACGCCGGGAAATCTTCGACGTCGATCTTCCAGATAGCTTCCATGCCAAGCTCCTCATATTCGACGACCTCGACCTTCTTGATGCAGTCCTGCGCCAAGCGGGCGGCCGGGCCGCCGATCGAACCGAGGTAGAACCCGCCGTGGGTGTTGCAGGCCTCGGTGACCTGGCCGGAGCGGTTGCCCTTGGCCAGCATGACCATCGAGCCGCCGGCTGCCTGGAACTGATCCACGTAGGAGTCCATGCGACCGGCGGTCGTTGGGCCGAAGGAACCCGAGGGCATGCCCTCGGGAGTCTTCGCCGGACCCGCGTAGTAGACCGGGTGGTCCTTCAGGTACTGCGGCATCTCTTCGCCGGCGTCCAGCCGTTCCTTGATCTTGGCGTGCGCGATATCGCGAGCCACGACCAGCGGACCGTTCAGCGACAGTCGGGTCTTGACCGGGTATTTGGACAGTTCGGCCAGGATCTCATCCATGGGCTTGTTCAGGTCGATTTTGACCACGGAGGATCCGCCGGTGCCGGAGACCCCAGCGGTTTCGTCGTCGTGCGCGGCGATCGCCGGGTGGTTCTCATCTGGCATGAAGCGCGCCGGATCGGTTTCCAGCTGCTCGACGAACAGTCCGTCGGCGGTGACCTTCGCCATCATCTGGCGGTCGGCGGAGCAGGATACCGCGATAGCCACCGGCAGCGAGGCACCGTGGCGTGGCAGGCGCACCACGCGCACGTCGTGGCAGAAGTACTTGCCGCCGAACTGGGCGCCGATGCCGAAGTGGCGGGTCAGCTCCAGCACCTTGTCTTCAAGCTCCGTATCGCGGAATCCGCGTCCGGTCATGGCACCCTCGGTGGGCAGCGAATCAAGGTATTTGGCCGACCCGTATTTGGCGGTCTTCAAGGCCATCTCGGCGCTGGTTCCACCGATGACGATGGACAGGTGGTACGGCGGGCAAGCGGCCGTTCCCAGCGAACGCAACTTCTCATCCAGGAACCGCAGCATCGCATTCTCGTTGAGGATCGCCTTGGTCTCCTGGTACAGGAAGGACTTGTTGGCGGAGCCGCCGCCCTTGGCCATGAACAGGAACTTGTAGTCGGTGTCGTGGCAGGCCTTGGTGTCTGCGTACAGGTCAATCTGCGCGGGCAGGTTGTTGCCGGTGGCCTTCTCTTCCCAGGTGGTGATCGGGGCGAGCTGCGAGTAGCGCAGGTTCAGCCGGGTGTACGCGTTGTAGATGCCGCGCGATAGCGAAATCTCGTCCTGCTCTTCGGTCAGCACACGCTGGCCGCGCTTACCCATGACGATTGCCGTTCCGGTGTCCTGGCACATGGGCAGGATGCCGCCGGCGGCGATATTTGCGTTCTTCAGCAGATCCAGTGCCACGAACTTGTCGTTCGGGCTGGCATCGTCATCGTCGAGGATGTTGCGCAGCTGCTGCAGGTGGGCCGGACGCAGGTAGTGCGAGATATCGTGCAGTGCGGTTTCGGCCAGCTGTTCCAGTGCCTCGGGGGCTACCTGCAGGAAGTTCTTGCCGTCCGGTCCGGCGACAACTTTGACGCCCTCGGAGGAAATCTTGCGGTATGGGGTCTGATCCTCGCCAATTGGCAGAAGATCTTCATAGCGAAATTCAGGCATGCTCAGTCCTTGGAAATGATGATGATTGCTCTTCAACTATTTTAGGCCTTTGCGCCGATTTTCCTCATTCGGCGTTTGCACCTGCGGGTTTGGCGCGACATGCTTGAGTACATGAGCTCCGATAACAGCAACGCCCCGCGGGACGGACGCAATCCCGACGAACAGCCGAATATGGTCGTCGAAACGCCAATGGACAAGGAACGCGAACGTCCCAAAACGCACTTCGAGATGATGTTGCAGGCCGGACTTAACAAACCCGAACTTTCCGGATCCGTGATCAGCGCCTTCATGACCGCCGAGGTTTACTTCCTCTCACGCGAAGAGGTGACCGAGGACAACAAGAATGCGCAGCCGATGCTGCTCACCAACCCGGCAGGGGCCGCAATGGTCGCGCTGTTTACCGGATTGGATCGTATCCCTGGCTCCTACATCGACATGGCCCCCTATGGAGTTAAGGTGCAGGGTGCCACGATTGTGCGCGCGTTGGAAGGAACCGGTTTCGTGGTGAATCCGGGAGATGAACTGAGCTTTGAAGTTCCAGCGGATGGAGTGGCCATCCTGAAGGAAGAACTGCTCAAGGAAAAACGGGCCGAGTGAGATCGGGTCAAAATTCGGACATCTCGGTTCGCAGATTTCTGACCTGCGATTTCGTAGGATAAGCTGGACTTCGCCCGGGCCGCCATTAGGCCGCCCGGAGCATTGCGGGCGTAGCTCAATGGTAGAGCGCTAGCTTCCCAAGCTCGATACGCGGGTTCGATTCCCGTCGCCCGCTCGCATTATGCCGAACGTCGGGACACCTCAGGTGTCCCGACGTTTTGCGTTGGCATCCCGCGCCTTATCGAACCGAGGAGTTTCCATGACCGGTGTGCTGTCAGGATTCTCAATCATCTGGATAGTGATCTTGGTGGGTTATCTGGTGGGTCGCACCGGAGTGCTGGGCGAACAGGGACGCCATGTGCTGAGCCGGCTGACGTTTTTCGTCGCCAGTCCGGCGCTGTTGTTTGTCACCTTGGCCGAGTCGGAACCGGTGGCCGTACTGGGGCCGCTGATGTGGGTTGCCGCGATCTCTGCCGGTTTGACGGCTCTGGCTTACCATCTGGTGACCTATAAGTGGCTCAAACGCGAACCGGCCGAACGAATCGTGGCGGCCATGTCGGCCTCCACGGTGAACTCCGCGAATCTTGGCCTGCCCATCGCCTTGTACGTGCTGGGCGACGTGTCTCATGCGGCGCCCATCATCCTGTTTCAGCTGGCTCTCTACCAGCCGATCAATCTGGCCATGCTAGATGCTACGACCAGCACACATCGCACTACCCCGATAGCCTTGGTGGTTGCCACTGCGAAGAACCCGATGATTATCGGTTCGATGCTGGGACTAGTGGTGGCGCTGACGGGATTCGAGGTTCCCGAATTGGTCTTGGCGCCCATCGAACTAATTTCCGGTGCGTCGATTCCAGCCATGCTGATGGCATTCGGCATCTCCTTGGTCGGTTCCAAACCCTTGGAAAAGAAGTCCGGACGCCGGGCAGATGTATTGCTGGGTTCGGTTGCGAAGCTATTCCTGCAGCCACTGCTCGCATGGTTGGCCGCCGCCTACCTCTTTGGCCTTTCCGGTGGGATGCTGGTCGCGGCGGTCATTATGGCCGGGCTACCCACCGCACAGAATATTTTTGTCACCGCGCAACGCTACGAGCGTGGTGTGACGGTCGCCAAGGATACGGTGTTAATCACCACTATCTGCGCCGTCCCCATGATGATGATTCTGGCATTGCTCCTCGGGCTTTAGCGGAAGATTCCGTGAAGGATGATCGATTACAGAAGAAGATATATGACATGTCAGTTGCTTCATAGGTTTATTCACGGAAATCTTACGGAATACCCGGTAAGTCAGCACCGTTGATTTGGGTAGAGAACACCTCGTCACCTCGAAATGTTAGGTCATCATGAAGCGCACAGCTCCCCTTCTGGCAATTACGGCAGTACTCGCACTGGCACTGAGTGCATGCGGTGCCTCAAGTACAGACTCCGCCAGCTCCCCCGCTGCGGATGAAAACCTGCTGCAGCATGTGAAAGACAGCGGCGTGCTGACCGTGGGCACCGAAGGCACCTACCGTCCCTTCTCCTTCCACGAAGGCGAGCAGCTGACCGGTTTTGATGTTGAAGTCATTGAGGCAGTCGGCGATCAGCTCGGCGTAGAGGTCGAGTTCCAAGAAACCCAGTGGGATGGCATTTTCGCCGGTCTGGAAGCCGGACGGTTTGACGTCATCGCCAACCAGGTCAACGTAACCCCGGAACGCGTTGAGAAATACCTGCTTTCCGAGCCATACAACTTCTCCAGCGGTGTCATCGTGACCAAAAGCGATAACACCGACATCACTTCCTTCGATTCGCTGGACGGTAAAACCACTGCCCAGTCGCTGACCAGTAGCTTCCACGATGATGCCAAGGATGCAGGCGCCAAGATCCAGGCGGTCGAGGGTTGGGCCCAGGCCGTCACGCTGCTCAAGCAGGGCCGGGTTGATGCCACGGTCAACGACAAACTGACCTTCCTGGATTCGCAGACGACCAACCCGGATGACAGCATCAAGATCGCTGCCGAGTCCGAGGAGAAGTCCGAGACCGTCGTCGCCTTGAAGAAGGACCAGGCCGAACTTCGCGATGCCATCAACACCGCGCTGGAGGAATTGTCGGCTGACGGGACGCTCACCAAGATCTCCGAAAAGTACTTCGGCGAAGACATCACCAAGTAACTAGCCTCGATCGTCACACCCCGACACGTAAGCTGGCCCAAGGACCCCTTTGGGCCAGTGTCCGCTGTCTAGGACGGGAAGAGAACAAATGGATTCACTCTGGCAGCTAGCCTTGGATTCGCTGTGGCCGATGGTCAGCGGCGCGTTAATGGCCACCATTCCGCTGACCTTGATCAGTTTCACCCTGGGCTTGGCGTTAGCGCTGATGGTCGCGCTGATGCGGATCAGCGCGAACAAGCTGGTCTCCGGAATTGCCCGTGGTTATATTTCGATCATCCGCGGCACCCCGTTATTGGTCCAATTGTTCGTCATCTTCTATGGCTTGCCCTCGCTGGGAGTAACCATTGATCCCTGGCCTTCGGCCATTTTGGCATTCACCCTCAACGTCGGAGGCTATGCCGCGGAAATCATCCGCGCTGCAATCCTTTCGGTGCCTGGCGGGCAGTGGGAAGCCGGTTACACCATTGGGATGTCCCGTACGCGCACCCTGTATCGGCTCATCTTGCCGCAGGCGACGCGTGTGGCAGTACCGCCGCTGTCGAATACCTTCATTTCGCTGGTTAAAGACACTTCGCTGGCATCGATGATCCTGGTGACCGAGATGTTCCGGCGCGCCCAGGAAATCGCCGCTACCACCTATGAATTCATGCTGCTATATCTCGAAGCGGCAGCCATCTATTGGGTCATTTGCCTGATCCTTTCGGCAATCCAGGACCGCATGGAAAGCAGGCTTGAAAAGTATGTCGCCTAGGAATACCACCCCCTTGCTCAACGTCACCGGGCTGCACAAGGCATTCGGCAGCAATCAGGTTCTGCGCGGCATAGATTTTACTGTGCATTCCGGTGAGGTTGTAGCACTCATTGGACCGTCTGGTTCGGGTAAAACTACCGCACTGCGTTGCTTAAACGGCCTGGAAAATCCGGATCAAGGAGTCGTAGCTTTTGCCGGTGGCCCCGAGGTGCATTTTGTCCCTGGGCTGCCGACCAAGAAAGCCCAGGTGCTCCGCGATCGCTCAGCGATGGTTTTTCAAGGTCACCACTTGTTCCCCCATCTCACGGTGCTGCAAAATGTGACCATTGGCCCCTTGCAGGTGCAGCGCCGGCCCCGCGAAGAGGTGATGGCTAGAGCCAATGAACTGTTGGAGCGCGTCGGACTTTCGCAGAAGGCCGCGGCTTATCCTTCTTCGCTCTCCGGCGGTCAGCAGCAGCGCGTGGGTATCGTGCGGGCGCTGATGCTGCAGCCGGACCTGTTGCTCTTTGACGAGCCAACCAGCGCCCTGGATCCGGAACTTGTCGGCGAGGTGCTGACCGTGATCAAGGAGTTGGCACAGGAGGGCTGGTCAATGGTGCTAGTCACCCACGAGCTGGCTTTTGCCCGTGATGTGGCCGATACCGTGGTGTTCATGGATGGTGGAGTTGTGGTCGAACACGGGCCGGCCGCCCAGGTTCTCGGTAATCCCTCGCATCATCGCACCAAGGCCTTTATGCAGCGGCTTTTGCATCCCTTCTAAGTCTTCTACGAATTTTTACGTGCCGTTCTCCCGATAGCTTCACGCGATGCGTAGGCTATGTGCATGGTTGAAAGTACCTCGCAGGAGATCATCACGCAGCTTCGAGCTGGTTACGCCTTCGACGGCGCAGGCTTGGAGCTTGGCGCTGCAATTGTCGCTGGAACGCCGGAGCCTGAGGCACAAGTTCGTGTTCCCTTACGAATGCTGAACCGCCATGGCATCATTGCCGGCGCTACGGGCACAGGCAAGACCGTCACCCTGCAGGTGATGGCCGAGCAGCTCAGCGCTCAGGGCGTGCCGGTTTTCTTAGCCGATATCAAAGGCGACCTGGGCGGTCTGGCCCAGCAGGGAGAGCCCAGCGACAAACTCACCGCACGCCTTTCAGGTATTGGCCACGAGTTCACCGCACGAGCGAACCCGGTGGAATTCTTGACCCTTGGCGAGGGCACCGACGGGCTTTCGGTGCGTGCCACCATTGATTCTTTCGGCCCGATCCTGCTTGCACGCGTTTTGGAACTCAATGAGACGCAGGAGGAGTGCCTCCAGTTGGTTTTCCACTACGCCGACCAGCGTGAGCTGCCCATGGACGATCTCAAGGATCTCAAAGCGGTCTTTAATTTCTTGCTCAGCGATGACGGCAAGCAGGACCTCGAAGGTCTCGGCGGAGTTCCCGCCGCAACGGCCGCAGTCATCTTGCGCGGACTGACCATCATGCAGTCACAGGGCCTGGATAAATTCTTCGGCCAGCCCGAATTCGATACCGATGACTTTCTGCGTTTCGACGAGGCCGGGAACGGCATCATCAGCTGCCTGGAACTGCCCTCGCTGAATCGCCAGCCGCTGCTGTTCTCCACCTTCATGATGTGGTTGCTTGCCGATCTCTTTGATGACTTGCCAGAAGCCGGCGATCTGGACAAGCCAAAGCTCGTCTTCTTCCTCGACGAGGCGCACCTGCTGTTCAAAGACGCTTCCAAGGCCTTCATCGATGCGATCATTTCGACCGTCCGCCTCATTCGATCCAAGGGTGTTGGCCTATTCTTTGTCACGCAATCGCCCGCGGATCTGCCCGACGAGGTCCTCGGACAGCTCGGCAACCGGATACAGCATGCCGTCCGCGTCTTCACGCCCAAGGACGGTGAAGCACTCAAGGCGATTATCAAGACTTTCCCTGCTGGTCCCCTGGACCTGCGCCAGGCTCTCACCCAAGCCGGTGTTGGCGAAGCTGTCATTACCGTGCTCAATGAACGCGGTGCGCCGACGCCGGTGGCTTGGACCAAGCTCACCTCGCCGGGCTCACGCATCGGTCCGCCGTCCCCGGAAACCCAGGCTTCGCTGATCCAGGCTTCTGAGCTGGCAGCAAAATACGCCACGGCGGTCGATAGGCGTTCGGCCATGGAGATGCTCAATGGCCAACCGGCGGCCGCAGAGGCGGCACCCCCGGCTGCGGCGCCAGGTTCCGGATCATCGGACGCGCAAGATGTCGATGCCGAAGCACGCCGGATCGCAGATTCAATTCTTGGCAAGCCCACTTCGGTACCGCCCAGTTCGCAGAGCCCGGCGGAACAGCCACCGGTTGAATCCACGCCGCCGTCTTCGTCACGTACGAAATCATCTCCGTCGTCCTCCGGGCCCCCACAGCGCCCCAACGATTCTTCAAACAATCAAGTCAACCCGCTGATGGACTTCGCGATGGACGCGGCGAAAATGGTGGGGCGCGAAATGCTCCGCGGAATGTTCGGCACGAAACGCCGACGCCGCCGCCGTTGAGTTACAACCTCTGAACGGAAACCCGCTAGCCTGATTAATAATGAAATCTCGTATCTCCGTGCCGCGCCTCGCCCTGCGCTGGGCAACTGCGGCCATCATCATCGTTGCACTGGCGGTAACCAGCGCCCTCGTTGCCAACCGCACGCTGTTCTCAGCAGAGCACGCGGTCGAGTCGTTGCACAAGCATCTGCTTGCCGGTGAAGGCGCCGAGGCACTTGGCCTAATGGGAGCCCAAGTTCCCCAGGGCGACGCCGTGGCACTCGACGGTGAGGTGCTCAAACGCACCCAAGCGGGGATTACCGAATTCGACGCGCAGAAGGCCGATTCTTCCGAGAACGACCCGGATTTGCATACGGTCACCGCCAAGTACAAGGCCGACGGTGTCGAACAGGAATCCACCTATACCCTGCGCCGCACCGGCAAGTCCTGGCTGTTCTTCGACCAGTGGTCCTTTGAACCGGTGATGCTCCCTACGGTGCGGGTCAAGGCCAATACCGTCAACGAGGTCGCCGTCAATGATCAGAAGATCCCTCTGGTCAAGGGGGTGAGCACCCTGCCGGTGTTCTACCCCTCGATTACCGACGCGAGCTTCAGCACCAAGAACTTCGAGGCCGACACCCGTGGAGTCGTGGTGACCGGTCCTGCCAAGGAACCGGTGGAAATTTCCTTGAAGACGCAGCCGACCAAGGAATTTATTGCTCAGGTCAACTCCAAGGTACGCACCTACCTCAATGAATGCGCCGCGCAGCAGGTGCTGATGCCTTCGGGCTGCCCCTTCGCCTATCACACTCCCTCACGGGTGAACCCCGAGACCATCGAGTGGTCCATCGCGAAGTACCCGACCATTGAAGTCAATTACTACAATGGCGCGTGGGTGCTCAGCCCGTTGAAAGTGACCGCAAAATTGTCGTTGACCGAGCAGGATCTGCGTACCGGTACGCTGGAGAAGAAGACCGTGAATGAGCAGTTCTCCTTCACCGCCCAGCTGACCACCAGCACCTCCGAAGTCAGCGTGGTTCCGGTAGCAGGCACCGAGGAATAAGTCCGGATTAGCCTCGTCGTTTGCGAACCGGTACGAGTTCTCTGAACTGGGTGCGCAATGGCACCGCGTCGGGACGGAAGCGCTGCCAAACCAGCAGAGCGACGACGCTGACCAGCAGCGAAAGCACCGCGCCGAATGCCACTGCTGCGCGCACGCCCAGCAGCTCGGCGAGCCAACCCACCAGCGGGGCGCCTAGGGGCGTTCCGCCTTGCACCACCATCAGATAAAGCGCCAGAACTCTGGCCCGGTACTGTGGCGAGACGGAGGTCTGCACCATGGTGTTGCAGCTGTTGAGGAAGGTCAGCGCGCTCAACCCGACGAGGACCAGGCTCGCGGCGAAGAGCAGATAGTGCGGCATGAACGCCGAGAGCAATGCGGTCGCACCGAAGGCGATGCCGCCACCGATCACGAAACGCCAGCGTGGCCTCGAGCGACGTGCCGCCAGCAAGGCGCCGGCGAAGGTGCCGACCGCCATAATGCTGCCCAGGATTCCGTATTCTGCGGCGCCCACCCCGAACACTTCGGCGGCCATCATCGCGTTGGTCATCTGGAAGTTCAGCCCGAAGGTGCCAATGACAAAAGCCATGGCAAAGATCAGCAGCAGGTCCTTGCGGTTTTTAACGTAGTTGAATCCCTCACGCACCTGCCCCTTGGCGCGAGCCACGGGTTTGGACTGGCTCAGTTCGGAGACTTTCATGGTGCTCAGCGAGAACAGCACCGCCAAGAAAGACAAACCGTTGAGCAGGAAGGCCGGGCCGGTCCCGACCAAGGCGATCACCGCACCGGCAATGCCCGGTCCCGCGAGCCTGGCAAGGTTGAAGTTGGCGCTGTTCAACGCCACCGCGTTTGTCAGATGGGTGCCGGGCACAATCTCGGAGACGAATGCCTGACGGGCGGGGGCGTCAAAGGCCGATCCGATGCCTAGCAGGGTGGCCAGCACATAGACATGCCACAGCTGAACCGTTCCGGTGATGACCAAGGTGCCCAGCACCAGCGCGCAGAGGCCCATAAAGGTCTGGGTGGCGAGCAGGACCTTGCGTTTGTCATACCGATCGGCAACCAGGCCTGCGTAGGGCCCGAGGAGCAAGATGGGCAGGAACTGCAGGCCGGTGGTGATACCGGTGGCCACCCCGTCATGATCGGTCAGCTCGGTGAGCACCAGCCAGTCTTGGGCCACGCGTTGCATCCAGGTGCCGATATTTGAAACGAGCGCACCGATAACCCATAAACGATAGTTCGGCACTTCCAGTGCCCGGAACATCTTATTTGCCACGAATTAATTAGCCGAACACCAGATGTTTCGACTCCTCCCGTCGGCATCCAGTCTAGCGACCGGGTACCGAAAAATTGGTGAGGTTTCCTCAATTTCCTGTCACTTAAATACTCGGGGCGCACCAAGCCATACTTGGTGCGCCCCGAGCTGAGTGCATGATTGCTAGTTCACGCCGCGCAGATCAAGCAATAATTCGTTATCGCCGCCGGCATCGAGTTCTACCGGGATGCCCCAATCCTGCTGGTACAGGTGGCACGCGGCATGATCTGGGATCTCGCCGCCGGGCTCGCCATCGCAGGCCGCTGCACGTGCGGTGATATGCAGGACGCCGTCGGCAATTTCAGGGTTCAGCACCAAGGTGCGCGTCAGCCCCACCGAGGTACCGGAACCTTCGAGGATCAGCTCTTCGGGGCTGGCGGAGATCTTCAGCTGTGTCGGGTCGCCCCAACGGTCATCGAGCTTCTGGCCCTTCGGCGCCGCGAAACGCACCAGGATCTCGTGGTTCCCGGACTGCACCTTGGTCTTGGGACGCTGGGTCTGGCTCGCGCCCTCGTCTACCACTAGCGCCTCGGCAGGAACCGGGATGCGGATCAGCTGGTGGGTGTTGGTCTCCACAACCAGCAGCACCGGGGCCCCGTCGACCGAATCGTCCAGCAACACGTCTGCAGGTTCCTTCAGCCCCTTGGCCAAAGTCGAAACCATACCGGTCACCGGGTCGAACCGGCGCACCGCACCATTGTAGGAGTCGGCCACCGCAATCGAACCATCTGGCAATGCGGTCACGCCCAGCGGGTGCTGCAGGCGAGCCTGCTCGGCTTCGCCATCGCGGAAACCGAAGTCGAAGAGTCCCGCGCCAATCGCGGTGTGCACCGCGACAGCGTTGCCCTGCGCGTCGATTTCCAACCGGCGCAGGGCGCTGGTCTCCGAGTCGGCGATCCACACATCGTCATTCGTGTCCAAGGTCAAACCCGAGGACTGGGCAAACCACGCTTCGAGCGGCTTGCCGTCGGCCAGGCCTTCCAGGCCGCTGCCGGCGAAGACATTAACCGCGCTGGTGACCGGGTCGAAGGAGAAGATCTGGTGCGTGCCGGCCATCGCGATGATGACCTTGCCCGAGGGGTGGTAGAGCACGTCCCAGGGCGAGGACAGCGAGATGTTCAGGGCGTCGGTGCCAAGCTCGGTAGGCTGCTGCTTTTGGCGGGCGTTCTCCGCGTCCAAGAGGCGCTGCACTCCATTGCCTGCAACGGTTCCGACCGCCCCGGTGCTCAAATTGACCGAGCGCAGCCGGTGGTTGACGGTATCGGCGACGATCACGTCGTAGCCGACCTTCGCGGCGAGTTCCGCCGGCAGTATGGTCAGGCCCTGCAGTTCGTTGAACTGTGCGGTATCCGCATCGCCATCGGCATAGCCTTTGACCCCGGTGCCGATGGTGCGCACCACGGTGCTCAGGTCATTGCCCAGCTCCACGAGGCGGTGGTGTCCGGAATCGCCGACCAGGAAGTTCCCGTTCTCCAAGGCGATTGCCTTGCCCGGGAAACGCAGATCCCCTTCGCGGGCCTCGGGCGCCACGTAGGGTCCGTCGCCGCGGTGCAGGGTTCCCTTGGCCTCATGCTCTGCCACGAGTTCGTCGACCAGGGAGCCCAGCCCCTGGGCATGGCCCTCCCCGGAAAGGTGCGCCACGATGTAGCCCTCGGGATCGAGCACCACCAGCGTCGGCCAGGCGCGAGCGCCGTAGGCCTGCCAGGTGACAAGCTCTGGATCGTCAAGCACCGGGTGGTGGATTTCGTAGCGTTCCACCGCGGCGGCGAGCGCCTCCGGGTCTGCCTCGTGCTCAAACTTTGGCGAGTGCACGCCTACGGTGACTAGGACATCGGAGTACTCCGCTTCCAACGGACGCAGCTCGTCCAGCACATGCAGGCAGTTGATGCAGCAGAAGGTCCAAAAATCCAAAAGGACAATCTTGCCGCGCAGGGCTTCGAGATTCAGTTGTTCTCCGCCGGTATTCAGCCAGTTGCGGCCCACCAGTTCGCTGGCCCTGACCTTGTAGTTTGCGCGTACCGAGTCGGAAGTTGCACTCATGATTGTCCTTTCAAGGCGACTTCACTATCTAGATGCGACAGTGAGATTTCAATTATCTGCCACTAGCCCTGCACCGCAGAACAGTATGAAGCGATGCTAAGCCGTTTAGAGCTGGGCGATCGCGGTGTCCATGATGGTCTTGGCTACGTCGTTGAATTCTTGCTCGGCCAGCGAAGCGGTGGACATGAATGAAACCATCACCACATAGTCTCCCTTGCTCTGCAATAGCACCAGCGATTCGCGGGCGTTCGCGGAATCTCCGGTGCGTGTGTAGTACAACTGAGACTCAACCTCGGATATTCCGGGGCTGGAGAACTTCAGCGTCTCGGTGTATTCCGGTCCATTGAGTTTCACGCTCTCGCATTCGGTGCGGATCTCCAACACGGTGCGGTAGTGATCCTCCAGCTTCTCGCGGTTCTTCACCTCAGCGACTTCGATGGATCCGGCAATGTTCTGCGCCTCATTGGTGAAGTCGGTGCGCGCAACCTCGGTGCCCAACTGCGCCGGGGACCAATTCAGTTCTTCGACCGGTTCCGAGCACTGCGCGGGCAGCACGACCACACCCTTCAGCGTGTCGGTCGGGGCGACCGCGAGGCCCTTGAGCTCTTCCGCGGTGATCTGACGTGAGTTCGGGAAACCCAGGGTCGCTGCCATCACCGCACCGGTGGAGGCAACCACCTGCGCCTTAGTCAGTTCGGCTTCCGCGGAGTCCGATGGTGCTGGATCCTTGGCGGATTCGCTCGGTTGCTCGGTGGCTTTTTGGTGCGTGAGGTCATCAGGCATTTCAGTGCCCGTTTCCTGAGCCGAGCAGGAGGAAAATAGCAGTGCCCCGGCCAGCATTCCGGCGGTCAGCTTCCATACCTTAGCGGCCACGATATTCTCCCTTTGCATCTTGCTGCTTCATCTTCGCAAACATCTCGTTGTAGGCTGCCAGTTCGGCATCTCCGTCACGGTCAGCCTGGCGGTCATATCGTTTGGTGTCCTTCTTGTCTTGGCGCAGCCAGGAAACCACCACGAGCATGGCCAAAACTAAGGTTGGCACCTCTCCAATGGCCCACATCGCCCCGGCGCCCACCACTTGATCCTCCATCGCGGTGCCACCCCAAGTACGCCCCATATTGCCGTACCAATCCGGAGCCAGCAGGTTTTCGTTGCCCATCAGCGCCACTCCGAAGAAGGCATGGAAGGCGACGGTGGCTAGGAGCACGATCAGTCGCATCGGGTACGGGTAGCGCTTGGGGATCGGGTCCGCGTCGACCAGCGACAGCGCGAAGATATAGCCGGTGAGCAGGAAATGCACGTTCATCAGTTCGTGCCCCGCGTGGTACCTCATCGCGATTTCCAGGATCGGGGTGAAGTAGAAAACGACAATCGAACCGGCGAACATCACCGCGGCGAAGATCGGATGGGTGACCACAGCCGAATACTTCGAGTGCACCGCCCACAAGATCCATTCGCGGGGTCCACGCGTTCCATCGGTTCGTGAACCAAGCACCTGCAGGGCCAGGGTGATCGGGGTTCCGAGCACCAGGAAGATCGGCGCGATCATGGTCAGCGACATGTGGTCGACCATATGGACCGAGAACTGCACCTTGCCATAGACGGCCAGCGCACCACTGGTGATGTAGAACAGCACCACCAAGCCGATGATCCAGCTGAACAGCCGCGGGAAGCTTGGCTTATCTCCGCGGCGACGCAGGATGATAAACGCCCAGAGGTAGAAGGCCAGCAGGAAGAAGCACACCGCAACCCACAGCCAATCCAGGCGCCAGACGGTGAACCAGCTGGCAGTGGTCGGCGGCGCTGGAAGTTCATAGCCGGTCAGCAGCCGTGCGGGGGTGGCCTCCACCGGGGGCTGGTCATCGGTGGGCGGAGCGGTCCGTGCCAGCACCGTAGCCAGCGACATCGTGGCGCCCATCAGGATGAATTCGGCCAGCACCACACGCCAAGCCGCATTGAGTGCCGTGAGTTTCCCGGCCAGCAGTTGCGGAATGACGTTTCGGCGGTGCATGAAGCCTAGGAAACCAAGTGCCAGAGTCAAGCCCACCTTGGCGATCACCACGAGCCCGTAGCTCGAAAGCCATTGGTCCGGCTCGGTGATGCGGATCGTTGCAGAGGCCAGACCGGATCCCGCCATCAAGACAATGGCGACCGTTGCCAAGGCGGAGAAACGCCTGAGCACCAGCCCGGCAAGCACCGGACGGGTTTCGAAGCGTCCGGGGGCGGCAGAAGTCAGCGTCGGCGACAGCAAGGCCAGCACCACGATGCCACCGAACCAGATGACCACAGCCAGCAGGTGCAGGGCAATGGAATTCACCGCGCCGTAGTGGTCATCTCCGCCGGCGGCGTGGCCGATAAATGCCATGGGGACAATGCCGAAGAGCGAGAACACCGCGGCCAGCCCCACCCCGGTGTGCGAACGAATTGCCAGGGCCAGGGAACTGGTGATCGCCGCGATGACGATCATCCAAGCCCAGGCCCGGCCGGTGGCCAACTGCAGAATGTAGTCAAGAATTGCCGCGGTATAGCTCGCGTCGAGGTTCATCGGCACACCGGCAAGGTCCCAGAAGGTCAGCAGCAGCACGGTAGCGGCCGCGAGGGTCCACACCACACCGGCGCCGGCGGCAATGTTCATCGCGCGGTTGAAAGCCGGATGGCTCTGGCCCACTTCTACTCGCCCGTCTTCGACGCTGGGGCGCCGGACCTTAGCGCTGCGGGGAAGTATGACCGCGGCAAAGATGAGCGCGGCGATAGTGATTGCCATGGAGCTGTGGTGGATCGCTCGGGAGATGGGCAACGCCCAACGCACGAAGGCCCCGGGGTCTGCGAGCTCGCTGGGAGCGGCGATTCCGGTGAATAGCGCCGCACCGAGGAAGACCAGCGCCATAACCGGGATTGCCGGTAGCAGATATCGCGATATGGAGGGTTGCTGCGGTGCCGACCTGGTCGCCGGTGGCTTTGGAGTTTGAGTGGCCATAACCTCTCCATCATCTCACTTGCATTTACCCGGCTTTGAATCGGGTAGTGGTTTTGGGCCGGTGAGGCGGTGCATCTCACACCGCCTCACCGCTTGGTAGTGCTCCTACTGCTCAATTTGGGAGAATAGGCCTTCCCCCAAATATTTGCCTTCCGCGACCCCGGGGAGGATTGCGTACAACGCCGAGCCCACGTGGGTAATCCATTCATTGAGCGCATCGACTTGCGCCAGGCGGCGTTGGATCGGCACAAAACTGCGCCTCGGGTCGCGCTGGTACGAAGCGAATAACAACCCCGAGCTCTGAGTCTCGTGGTAGTTATAGCCGCGGCGCCACAGTACCTCATCAGCCGTTTCCGGTTTCGCTCTGGCCACGTGGGCATGAGCCGCAACAGCAGGCAACCCCATGCCGTCGACCGCTTGCAGATCCACCGGATCCGTTGGCTTCGTCCCGGATAGCGGAGAGCCGTCGCTTTGCCGTCGCCCCAGAGCGAAGTCGCGACCGGCCCGATCCACCTCGTCCCACTTGTCCAGATTCATTTCGATGCGGCGAAGCACCAAGGTGGTGCCGCCGGCGATCCAGCTCGGCTCCTGAGCATCGCCAAACACCGCTAATTCGCGCGCCTCCCCGGTGGGATTGTTGATCCCGTCGAGTTGTCCGAACAGGTTTCGGAATCCCTGGCCTTGGCGTAAGGGGTGAGCCGCGTGCATGAAACCGCGTTGGGCAAAGGCGGGTTCGGTAATTCCACGTAGATTCTTACGCAGTGCACGTACCGCATGGTGCAGCACGGTCGGATCTTGAGCACAGCATTGAATGAGCAGATCGCTCTGGCCATAGCGCGCGTCGAGTTTCTCTCCCGCGAAGGCCGGAAGCTTTCCCAAGACCGCGGAGTCATGCCCGAGAAGATCCAAGATGCTTTGGCCGATTCCCACCGTCACGGTCAAATCGGTTGCCGCATGCGACATTTCCGGTTCGGTATCCGCAAGCACTCCCCTACCTGACATCAGCCGCTGGGCGTCCGCGGTCAGCATTTTGAGGATCGAACGAATCCGTTCGATCCGCTCGGAGCGGTCCAGCCCGTCAAGGTGCATGTTGAATCCGAGGAATTCCGCATGAGCCTGCGGTTCCGTGAGGATACCCGTTTGATATTTACCGTGGAAAGGTTGGAATCGCGGGTTGTGCGCAGCGTCGGTTGCCTTTGGCCCGGCACCACCGTTCTCGGCGGCGGTAGCGCGCCCAGCGCCGAAGCCCGCAAAGACGCCGCCAATGGCTGCGGCGGCCGAACCACCGAGTACTACGCGCCTAGTCGGTTGGACATTAGCCGCTCCCATCTAGTGGCCCTCGTGTTCAGCATGCTCTTCGGGCGACCCGTGGTAGCTTTCGTTGGCGCCGCTGAAGTTGCGTATTGGGAACTGCACTTCAGCGCTGGAGCCGTCGCTGAAGTTCAGTTCCAGCGTGGAGGTTTGCGAGGCAATCAGCTCGGTCTTCAAATCCATGTACATGAAGTGCGTGCCGCCGGGAGCCAAAACCACTTCTTCGGCTGGCTTGATGAGCAATGCACCTTCGTGCTGCGCCATCCGCGCTTCGGCGCCTTGGCCCTGCGTGTCATGGATTTCTATCACCGTGCCGTGAGTTTTATCGGTGACAGACTCCAGTTCCAGCGTTGAGTCGCCTTCGTTGCGCAATTCGCCGAACGCGGCGCTCATGCCATGCTCGGCGGCTTTAGCCCAGGTCTCATTCGTTCGCAGATTTTCTGCCTGGGTGTCCGGCACCTGCTCGGTAGAGCTTTGTGGTGCTGTGCTCGCGGGTTCTTGAGCGCAACCGGTCAGCAGTAACGTGGTGGCCGCGGCAAGAGCGGCGGTGAGCTTGAAATACTTCATTGGTGTGTCAGCTTTCGCTAGCTCGCAAGGCTTGATCCAGCAGGGTCGGCGAATCGGGCGCGCAAATGCGCGCGATCGGTCAGCCGGTATAACTCTGGCTCACCTCGCCTTGCGAAGATCTCATAAGGGTGGATGCTGTTGCGCGTGGAGCGCTGCGGCCTACTTATTCTGGCGAGTGAATTTCACCAGTACCGCAATGGCAGCACCGAGGATCACCACACCAAGCACGACCCAAATAATCGGGTTCACCTGTGAGCCGAGTTCCTGAATCGGCTCGGGCTGCTGGTCTGCGGGTTCCGATTCCACCGGCGCGTTGTTTGCTGAGGCGCTAGCGGTCTCGCTGGCTTCCGCTGCCACGTCTACGGTGAAGGAGATGCTGTCCTCGATTGGATGTCCGTCAGAGGAGGCGACACGGTAGGTCAACGTGTACGCTCCCGAGCTCAGATTCGTCTCTGGTACCACTGTGACGTTGGTGCCCTCGGTCGTAGCTTCGCTGGCGATCTTTGTCCCGTCCTCGGAGCTCAAGGCCACCACGCTGGTTTCCGCTCCGGCAAGCTGCTGCAATACTCCGGAGAATTCCAGGACGATCTGTTCCGGTGATTCGGTCACTGTCGAACCGCTGGCAGGATCCGAGGAGATCAATTGGTCGTGGGCCGAAGCGGCGCTAATGCTGCTGAACACGGCAAAGAATGCCACGAGCATGGCGGCCGAAAGTCGCACGAGGTGCGTGCGGGATGGCTGCTGGCTAGTAAGGTTTTTCAAGATTTTTCCTTCCAATGATCGGTGCACCTCGGTGCACGATCGAAGCGTATTGATTCGTTTAGGCGAAGAGGGTCAATACGTTGGAAGGTGGCCCGCGCCGGGCGGGAAGCCGGAGCAGGACAGAGATTTGGTTCAGTACCGGTTCGATGAATGTCGCTGGTGCCTGCGGAAATTCTGGAACGAGCCTTCGGGCGCGGGCCAGAATGTGGCGCACCGTACTCAACGTCAGCAGGCCACCAATGATCGCCAAGAGCTGTTCGCCGGTATGCAATACGACAATGCTGGTCACCGCCGCCAAGATGTGGGCGTAGAGCATCGAATCGGACTGCACGGCACCGTACTGTGATGCAATATTTCCTGCCAGCTCAGCACCGTGATGGTGCCCGGCATGTTGTTGAGTCATCGGCAATGCGGCCGGCGCATGGTGAGTCATGACGGACAGAGCCAGGTGATAGAGCCCTTGGCTGAGCAGCACTACGATGCTGGTAGCTGGCAAACTGAATTTCTTGCCAAGCATGGAGGTAGCGATGACCGCCGAGACGCAGGTAATCAAAACCATCACCACGAGCGAGGCTCGCGTTGGCGCACTGTGTGCGTGCGCAGCGAATGCCGTCCAGGTGCACAGGCTCGCAGCTAGCCAACCGCGCATTACGCGAGTGGCGCCGAAGTCCTTGAGCACGAAGAGCTACCGTTCAGTTGGAGTATTTGACCCTGCAGATCGATTCTACGCTAGGTAGAACAATGTCCCAAAGGGGTTGGTGTCATTCACCGTTAAAGAATGCGAGGACCCGATTCTTTGAAGAGAATCGGGTCCTCGGCAAAAGTCTGGGGACTTACTTCTTGGAGACAGCAGCCTTCAGCTTCGAACCAGCGGTCAGCTTGACCGAGTGGCCAGCTGGGATCTGGATAGCGTCACCGGTCTGTGGGTTACGCCCGGTGCGAGCTGCACGATCGGTGCGCTCCACGGCCAACCAACCTGGGATCGAAACCTTCTCACCCTGGGAGATCTGGTCAACGAAAACTTCGAACAGCGCATCCAGCACACCGTTGACGGCTACCTGGGAGTTTTCGGTCTTAGCTGCAACAGCGGCAACAAGTTCGCTACGGTTCATAGCCAATGTGTGGTCCTCCTGGACTAGTGGTCCATGACCCGGCGGGCCACGGATGCCGCACGCTCGTGCGGACTTATCAGTGAGAACATATCAAATCTTTGACCTCGAAACCGACGAAAACGTGCGAATTCTGGGGATTTTTTCAACTATTTACGGTTCTAAACGCCAGACGGTCATTTTTTTAGGTTGAGGGGAACCAAATACCGAGAATCTGATAGTTAACGACATCGACCCGCCACCGCGAAATAAATTCGGATAACGGGTCAATGGAATGCGCAAATTGCGCCGTGGCATTACTTCTTGGAGACAGCAGCCTTCAGCTTCGAACCAGCGGTCAGCTTGACCGAGTGGCCAGCTGGGATCTGGATAGCGTCACCGGTCTGTGGGTTACGCCCGGTGCGAGCTGCACGATCGGTGCGCTCCACGGCCAACCAACCTGGGATCGAAACCTTCTCACCCTGGGAGATCTGGTCAACGAAAACTTCGAACAGCGCATCCAGCACACCGTTGACGGCTACCTGGGAGTTTTCGGTCTTAGCTGCAACAGCGGCAACAAGTTCGCTACGGTTCATAGCCAATGTGTGGTCCTCCTGGACTAGTGATCCGCCGCCCCAATCCGGGGGCCGGATGCCGCACGCTCGCACGGGCTTACTTGAGAGAACTTACCAGCAATTACCGACAGTAGGCGCACAGATCCGCGGTTTTTGCCGATATTCGGTGAAGTTACATGGTGTGAAAGTTCACTGAAGCTCAAATTTTGAATGGATCCATCCCTTCATTCGCTTCAATAAAGATCTTCCAAACGGGGTCCATAAGCCGCTTCTGTCGAGTGACTTTTGCCGGTCTGGCCAGCGCAGATTCGCCTTTTGAGAGGAACCGCGGACCGAGATAGATCCCCCGGGGACTTGCTGGTATCCCGGGGTTTAGCGCCGCTTCCACGAGGGATACCGAACCTTCATGTTTGCCCTGCGCGAAACTGGCCTGCATTTGGTCCCGGACCCGCTTGAAATAGGGCGGTTCGTTGATTCCAGGCACAGGGAGGGTCAATCCCGAAATGGAATATCCGGGGTGTACCGCGACGGCGCGCGACGGCCACGAAAGCTGTTTCAGGCGGTGGTCCATGGCTAGAGTGAATGCTTGAACCGCCGCCTTGGATTGGGCGTAGGCCCGATAGGCGTGGTAGCCGTGATCCAGCGCTAAGTTATTTGGGTCTGTTTTCAGCAACAGCGTAGACACCGATCCGAGGCCGATCAAACGCATCGGCCGGCTGCGGAAATTTTCGGCGAGCTCCCCTACTAGTCGGGCGTGTCCCAAGAAGTTTGTGCTCATCGTTGACTCGTATCCCAGGCTGCCGGCCACCCGGGTTGCCGGGGTGCGAATCATCCCGGCATTGGCGATTAAGATATCTAGCTCCCGATGACGCAAAATGCTTCCAAGTGCCGTTGCAGATTCTAGGGATGAGGCTTCGAAGGGAAGATACTCTAATTTCGCGTGGGGTACACGACGTTGGATCTCTTTCATGGCCACCTCGGCCTTCGCTTCATTACGACAGGCGAGCACCACGTGGGCGCCGCTTTCTGCCAGTGCGAGGCTGGTGAAGAATCCAAGGCCGGAATTGGCGCCGGTTACGACGGCGGCTTTCCCGGCTCCGAGGCCAGCCCAACGGGCTCGATTGGCGTATACGTCATGGTGCGGCGTTCCATAGCCTAAGCGGTCCAGGGTTCCGGCACGGGCTTCAATGCTCATGGCTCAACGCTACTATGCCTTGCTCTGCAGATCGCGGTGCCAGCAGCCCAGCCTACCGTGCCCTGTTGCCGGTCTGTGCTGGGGATGCCACCATGGAAGGGTGAGCAACAAACCGGAGAAATCGGGACAGCACGCAGCGTTGAATGCCGCCCGCTATCAAATGGCCGCCGCCTCCGATGTGCCGGTTCCGGTAGACGAGTATGCCGAGAAAACGGGCAAGCCTAGTGTCACCGGACCGGCGCGTACACCCCTGCAATATTATGCCCAAGATGAAGCATGGGAAGTTGCAAATAGCGCCTTGGATGAGGCTTTCGCTCGCGGAGAGTTCGATAACCTGCCCTTGGCTGGCAAGAATATTGACCACATCACGGCCACTACCGATCCAGACTGGTGGTTAAAATCTATGATGCATCGAGAGCAGCTCTCCGGTCTCGGTCCGCCGGCCTTGACCTTGCGTGTTGAAGACGAACAGCTACACCAGACCCTAGATTGCCTGCCCACTACCGCCGCGGTACGCGAACACCTCGCCGATTTTAATCAGCGCATAGTCGACGCTCGCCGCCAGTTACTCGGCGGTCCACCGGTGGTCACCAAACTGCGCGATGTCCAGGCCGAGGTGTAGGCCTGGACAGCACGCCGAACCGTCCAGCATGTTGAGCCGAGGCAGCAAACGGCTACGCCGAGGCGTTGGTGGTCGCGTCGCAAGTAGCTGGCGGATTAAAAGACGAATGCCGCCTCACACCCCTTGCGGGATTGAGGCGGCATTCGCGCTAGAAAGCTAAAGCCGTAAGACTTTGTGGCTTACCAGGAAGACTTGGTGATGCCCGGAAGCTCACCACGGTGTGCCATGTCGCGGAAGCGAACACGGGAGATACCGAACTTCTGGAAGGTACCACGCGGACGGCCGTCGATGGAGTCGCGGTTGCGGACGCGGATCGGCGAAGCATCGCGTGGAAGCTTCTGCAGACCAACGCGTGCAGCCTCGCGGGCTTCATCGGTTGCGTTCGGGTCAACCAAGGTCTTCTTCAGTTCGAGGCGCTTCTCAGCGTAACGCTCGACGATGACCTTGCGCTGTTCGTTCTTTGCGATTTTGGACTTCTTGGCCATGTCTTAGCGCTCCTCTCGGAATTCAACGTGCTTACGGACAACTGGGTCGTACTTCTTCAGAACCATGCGGTCTGGATCGTTACGACGGTTCTTGCGGGTCACGTAAGTGAATCCGGTACCGGCGGTCGACTTCAGCTTGATGATAGGACGTACGTCCTTATCCTTCTTTGCCATATTAGAGCTTCACACCCTTCGCAAGCATGTCGGCAACAACAGCGTCGATGCCACGAACGTCAATGAGCTTGATGCCCTTAACCGAAAGGGTCAAGGTCACGTTGCGGCGCAGGGACGGAACCCAGTAGCGCTTCTTCTGGATGTTCGGATCGAAACGACGCTTGTTGCGACGGTGCGAGTGGGAGATGCTATGTCCGAAGCCCGGGGTAGTACCGGTTACCTGGCAAACAGCTGCCATGATCACTCCTTAGTTAGTTAGTAGTAAAATTCGGCGGTTCTCGCGCGCAGTGTCTTTACCGAAATAACGACACCACTTAGTGCGTTATGAGCCCCGCCAACCAGTGAAACACCGTTAATACTGCACACTAGGAAGGTAACCAGGCTGGGTGAGAACCAACCGAAGAGCCTTAAAGTATGTAAGTCGGTGAACTTTGCAACCGGTTGAGCAATTTCCCCGTACTCAGATGGTCGCAATATTCGGTATTACGGGCTACGCGTACCCGCTGCTCCACCGAAATGGCGGCACAACGAAACACGCGATTAACGCGCTATAAGAATATCTGGGATTGCTCAGGGAGCCAAATCGGAGGTGGAATCCTCTAAGACCCAGTGATCCGCGTCCAAAACCTTCACAACCTTGCGCGAAATCCTCGCAAGATCTTTAACGTCCTTGTCATCCAAGGTTTCGAGGAGAAGTGCGCGGACGGTGGCGACGTGATGCGGCGCCATCTTGACCACCGCGTCCCAACCTTCCTTGGTTAATGAGGCGATCTTCACACGTGCGTCTCCGGCAGATTGAGCACGTACCACCCATCCGCGCTTCTCCAGCTTCTTCACCACATGGGACAAGCGCGACAGTGAAGCGCTGGTGCGGGCGGCAAGATCGGTCATGGTCAGTTCACGGTCTGGCGTCTCGGAGAGCATCGCCAGCATATGGTAATCGAAGAGAGTGATCCCTTCGAGGCCTTGAAGGTCTGAATCTAATGCGGCGGGCAGCAATGACATCATTGTGTTCAGCCCCAGCCAGGCCTTTCGCTCTTGAGCAGAAAGCCAGACGACCTGTTCACCCATGTATTTTCACACCATTCCTCTACCGCACGCGCAGTAAGTCGCTACCACATTGTGGGAATATTCTAATCGGTTGAATCCTACCCTGTCCCCTGCCGGATACCGAGGCCAGCTCTGCTCCGGCAATACGGCAGGTCAGTGGCAGCGAGGTGCCAGACTTCGTCCGCTGCGCCACGATGCTCACGAAGGTCTAGCTCAGCGAACGCCGCAAGACCTTGGGGCCTCAATGCTTCAGACCGCTGTTCGAGAACTAATCGGAGAATAGCACCGAGTGCCGCAGCACAATCCGTTGCCAGCGGTCTGCCTGGTGGTTCTCGCAGATCCAGTCCCAATTGTTTGCCCTAACCGGCAAAGCCCGCCAGTTCCTCAACGCGAAGGAACTGGCGGGTGTTATGGCATTCTTATGCCGCGCTAAACCTGCGCTAGACGTTTCCGCTTTCGATAGGCCATCACCTGTCCAATGACTACTACCAGCAACGCGGTGATGAACATTGCCGAACCGATGACGTTAGCCTGGGCCGGAATGCCACGCGTTGCCGCAACATAAATGAACTTCGGGAAGGTCTGGAACGTTCCGGAGTTGAAGTTCGTGATGATGAAATCGTCAAAACTCATCGCGAAGGACAGCAGCGCTGCCGCAACGATGCCGGGCACCAACAACGGGAAGGTGACCTTCAAGAAGGCGGCCCGTGGGGTGGAGTACAGGTCAGCTGCTGCTTCTTCCAGACGCGGATCCAGCGAAGAGACTCGCGCCCGAACAGTCACGATCACAAAGGACATGCAGAACACCGAATGTGCGATCACGATCGTGGTGTATCCCAACTCCCACCCCAGGTTCAGGAACTGTGCCAGGAGCGAAGCGCCGAGAACAACTTCCGGGGTTGCCAGGGGAAGAATGATCAGCACGTCGGTCAGCTTGCGGAAACGGAACTTGTAGCGCACCAGGCCGATGGCAATGCAGGTACCCAGCGCGGTGGACACGAGCGTGGCAACCACGCCGATCTGCAAGGAATTGACCAAGGATTCGCAAACGGCCGGCGCACCGCAGGGGTTCTGCCAGTTGTCCAGGGTAAATCCGCGCCATTCAAGGTTCGTACGTCCCGCATCATTGAATGAGAAGACGAAGATGTACGCGATCGGAACCAGCAGGTAGATGAAAGCCAGTCCAGCAATGGCGGGAATGATCCAGCGCCCTATTTTTTGTTTCATCATTGCCTCCTACATCAATTCCTTGGTTCCGAAACGCCGGATATAGATCGTGACTAGCACCAAGATCGAGAGCATCAGCACGAAGCTCAGCGCCGCGGCTCCCGGATAGTCGATGACCCGGAAGAATCGTGAATCGATGACTTGTCCGATCATCGTGGTGTTTCGGTTGTTGCCCAGCAGCGCGGCATTCACGTAGTCGCCGGCCGCCGGGATGAAGGTCAAGAGCGTGCCGGCGAACACACCCGGCGCGGACAACGGCAGCGTCACCCGAAAGAACGAGGTCATCGGCCCGGCATAAAGATCCCCGGAGGCTTCCAACAGTCTCGTATCCAAACGGCCGAGGTTCGCATAGATCGGAAGCACCATGAAGGGCAGGAAGTTATAGGTCAAACCGGCCACCACGGCAAATGGGGTGGCGGTCAGGTGCGCTTCCGCGGGCAGGATCGCAAGGAATTTCAATGTTTGCGCCACGAAACCTTCATCGGCCAGGATTTGTTTCCACGCCTGGGTGCGCAGAATGAAGCTGGAGAAGAACGGCGCAATCAGCAAGACCAGCAAGATGCCTTGAAGCAAGCCATGCTGGCGCAAGCGCACGGCGACGAGGTAGGCCATCGGATAGCCGATCAGCAGTGCCAGCACCGTGGCAATGAGCGCGAAACCGAAGGAGCGCAATAAGTCGGGCCAGTATGCCTCGAGCACGGTCGCATAATTTCGGAATTCAAGTGCCGGGACGAACTCGCCGATGCCGGCGCCTTCCGGTCTGGCGTACAGCGACATCGACAGCAGCACCATGACCGGAACTGCGAAGAACAATAGAAGCAGCAGCATACCGGGCACAACCAGGTACACCCCGGTTCGTCCCTTGCGGCGTTCGGCCTTGATCTCGTCCCGGCTGCGCAGGTCCGAGATCTTTCCTTTCTTGGTCATCACCGTATTGCTCATGTTTTATCAACTCCGGCATTGACAAGTTCATCGCCGGCCAGGCCGAAGGAGTGCGCGCTATCCCAGCTGAGATACACGGTGTTCCCTACTTCCGCCGCTTGTTGTCCACGGTTTTGCGCGAAAGTTCCGATTCGTCCAATGCCAGCCACGTCAATGAGATACTCGGTGGTGGTTCCGGTGAACGACACATCGATAACCTCACCGCTGAGCTCGTTGTACCCCGTCGCCTCGGTGGGTGCTTCATGGTTCAAGTGCAGCTTCTCCGGGCGCACTCCGACAACGATCTCTCCCTCGTGTTGCACGGCCCGGTCCACGGCGACGAGTATCTTGTGCCCGGAGGCCGCAACTTCCAGCAGTCCGTCTCGTTCCCCGGTTACCGTTCCGCGCATAAGGTTCGATTTTCCCAGGAAGTTTGCCACAAAGGCTGTTTTAGGAAGTTCGTATAGATCGCGCGGCGCCCCCATCTGTTCGATTCGCCCTTCGTTCATCACCGCGACGACATCCGCCATGGTCATGGCCTCTTCCTGGTCGTGTGTCACGTGGATGAAGGTCAGGCCGACTTCGGTTTGAATGGATTTGAGTTCCATCTGCATTTGCCGGCGCAGCTTCATATCGAGGGCACCGAGCGGCTCGTCAAGCAGCAACACCTGTGGACGGTTCACCAGTGCCCGGGCCAGGGCGACGCGCTGTTGCTGTCCGCCGGATAGCTGTTCGGGGCGGCGGTTTGCAAGGTGCGCTAGTTCCACCATGTCGAGTCCGGCCTTGGCTTTTTCCATGGCTTGCTTGTCTTTTTTGCGCTTCAGCCCGAAAGCCACGTTTTCCAGCACCGTCATGTGCGGGAAGAGCGCATAGGACTGGAAGACCGTGTTGACTTCGCGTTGGTGGCTTGGCAGCGCGGTGACGTCCTTGCCACCGATTGAAATTTCGCCTTCGCTTGGCGCTTCCAATCCAGCGATCATGCGCAGGGTGGTTGACTTGCCGCAGCCGGAAGGCCCGAGCAAGGCGAAAAATGTTCCGGCGGGAACCGTGAGGTCCAGGTCTTTGACCGCAATAAATTCCGCGAAGCGTTTGGTGATGCCTTTAAGGTGCAGGTCCGCGCCCTCGCTGCGCGGCAGTTCCACCTGCTTGATCGATGGTTCTGCGGTGTTGGTATTCATCACGTTCTATACCCCAATTACTTCTTGGAACTGGTTTTGGAAGTCGTTTTCTTCTTCGACCGACAGTTCGCGTTCCGTGCTTGCTTTGTTCAGGAATTCTTCGGTTGGGAATATCAGCGGATCGTTGACGAGATCCGGGTCGATTCTTTCCATTTCTTCTTGCGCGCCAACCACCGGGCACAAATAGTTGACGTAGGCGGCGACCTCCGCCGCGACATCTGGCTGGTAATAGAAATCCATCAGCTTTTCAGCATTTTTCTTATGCGTTGCACCGATGGGAACCGTGAAATTATCCGACCAGATCAATCCACCGCGCTAGGGCATGATGAACTCCCACTTGTTGCCCTCCTCATAGTTCAACTGCGTAATATCGCCGGAGTAGGCGATCCCGGCCAAGGCATCGCCTGAGATCAGGTCCTGCTTATAGGAGTTGCCCTTAACCTGGCGGATCTGTCCGTTTTGGATATTCTTCTCCACGATTTCGATCGCGCCGGAGAATTCTTCCTGGCCCCATTGGCCCGTAATATCGATACCCTGGTCAAGGAGCAGAAGCGGGATGGTATCGCGCATCTCGTCGAGTAGCGTCACTCGGCCCTTGAGCTCAGGAGCCCAGAGGTCTGCAACGTTGCGCAGCCCCTTGGGAAACTCTTCCTTATTCCATACCAGGCCGGTGTAACCGGACTGCCAGGTCAGCGACTTGGTGCGTCCCGGGTCGAAGCGGACATCTTTCAGGCTGGGAAGCAGATTCTTCAGGTTCGGAATATTCGCGTGATCAAGATCCTGAACGTATCCCAGCCTGATCACCCGTTCGGTCATCCAGTCGGTGAGCACCATCAGGTCTTGGCCGATATCTTGCCCGGAGGCCAGCTGCGACTGCACCTTGCCGTAGTAGGAATCATTCGAGTCGATGTCTTCGACGTAGCGCACATCCAAACCGCTGGACTTCTTAAACTGTTCCAGCGTTGGATAGTGCTTGGCCTTGTCGTCGTAGTCAAGGTACAGGGTCCAGTTTGCCCATCGAACGAGTTGTTCGGTATCCGAAATATCTATTCCCGGGGTTAATGCCTGTGCCGGACCGCTGCTGGCCCCTTTGGTTCCGCAGGCGCTGAGCAGTCCAGCGAGCGCAAGGCCTGCCGCCCCGGCAAGAACCCCCCGCCGGCTGGCTTGCGCCTGCCCGATGGCTTGGGCAAGTCGGCCTCGTTGCTCATTGATGGCGCGTTGGCGTGACATATACGTACCCCTAGGCTCCAATCGCGCTTTGGAATTCACTGCCGAGGGTGTTTTCCTCATCAGCACTCAACGAACGGAAGACATGTGCATGGCTCAGGTCTTCGTCTGTCGGGAAGATCAGCGGGTTGTCCACCAGGCTCGGATCGATCTTTTCCATTTCTTCCTTGGCGCCGACAACCGGGCAGATGAAGTTCACATAGGCTGCCACTTCCGCGGCAACTTTCGGGTCGTAGTAGAAGTTCATGAGCTCTTCGGCATTGCTCTTTCGCGGTGAAGCGATGGGAACCATCAAGTTATCGCTCCACAGGGCTCCGCCTGCTTCCGGGATGACGAATTCCCATTGGTCGTCGTTTTCGAAGTTCATCTGCACGATGTCCCCGGACCAGACAACGCCTGCCACCGCGTCACCGGAGATGAAGTCCTCCTTGTAGGAGTTGCCTTTAACCTGTCGGATCTGGCCGTTGCCGATATTCTTGCGCAGATCATCCAGGGCCGCCCCGAATTCCGCTTCACCCCACGAACCGGTGATGTCAACGCCATTCTCCAACATCAGCAGGCCCATGGTGTCGCGCATTTCGTCGAGCACCGTGATGCGGCCCTTGAGCGCAGGATCCCAAAGATCCGAGACGCTCTTCAGGCCCTTCGGGAACTTCTTCTTGTTCCACGCGATTCCGGCGTAGCCGGTCTGCCAGGTCAGCGAATTCTTTCGTCCTGGGTCGAAGTCGACATTTTGGAGATTCGGCAGCAAATTGGCCATGTTCGGGATGTTCGCATGATCCAGCTCTTGGGTGTATCCCTGGCGGATGATGCGCCCCGCCATCCAGTCGGTGAGCGTAATCAGATCCTGTCCAATATCCTGGCCGGCATTGAGCTGGCCTTGCACCTTGCCGTAATAGGTGTCGTTGCCGTCGATGTCTTCGACGTAATTGACGCTGATTCCGGTCTGCTTCGTGAACTGGTCAAGGGTGGGGTAGGTCTTCTCCTTGTCGTCGTAGTCCAAGTACAAGGTCCAGTTGGCCCAATTGACCGTGGGGTCGGTTTCCGAAATGTCTTTGACGGTAGCCGCTGGCCCGTTGCCGCCACCGCCCGTTCCTCCGGTTCCGCAAGCTGCCAGCAAGCCGGTAAGCCCCAGTGCGCCGGCTGCCCCCAGCACGCCGCGTCGAGACATCGATCGCTGGCTCATCGCTTGCACGAGAGCTCGGATCTTTGGATCTTCAGGAAGTTGTCCTCGCGAGTGAGACATGGATCCGTCCTAACTTGAATTGTCCGAATTGTTGGGTGGCTGTGATGTGCCACACAACATATCAATGACGTTCATAATGTCAGTTCTTCGCTGGCGAAACAAGGGATGGACGCAAGAATCCTTGTTAATTTCGTGTTTCCAATGCTGGAAACAATCAAAATTTCCCCCTTTCGCAACTGGATCAGTAGCTGTAGGGTCGGTGCTATACCCAAAACGCTGGAAGCGTTTGGGTGGCGAATACGCATCGAAAGACCTGGGAGGTCGATACCGAATGACCATGCCACCGAATGGCCACGCGCCGGCGGTAATCGATGAGATTTCCAAGGAAATCATCGAACAGCTGCAAGAAGACGGACGGCGGTCCTACGCGGCGATAGGCAAAGCTGTGGGTCTGAGCGAAGCTGCAGTACGTCAACGCGTGCAGAAATTGGTGGACAGTCGAGCCATGCAAATTGTGGCGGTAACCAACCCATTGGAGCTGGGTTTCACCCGGCAAGCAATGATCGGAATTACCGCGTCAAGCGACATCAACGGGACCGCGGACCGCATCGCAGCGGTTCAAGAAGTGGACTACTGCGTGGTGACCGCAGGAAGCGCCGACATCCTGGCCGAAGTCATTTGTTCCAGCGATGAAGACCTCCTGCGCGTGATCAGCAAGATCCGCGGCACCGAAGGCGTCGTCAGCACGAATACGTACACGTACCTTTCTTTGAAAAAACAGGAATACAACTGGGGAACACGATGAGTACAACTCCACGCGGTACCGATCGCCAGCAGGCAGCTCGCGATCATCTTTGGATGCATATGGCCCGCCACTCAGGCCTTCACAATGGTGGCAATGTGCCAATTATTTCCCGCGGCGAGGGGCACAAGATCTATGACGATCAGGGCAAGGAATACATTGACGGACTCTCGGGCCTGTTTGTCGTCAACGCCGGACACGGGCGCGCCGAGCTTGCGCAGGCCGCCGCCAAACAGGCCGAAAAGTTGGCTTTCATGCCGCTTTGGTCCTACGCGCACGAGCCCGCAATCGACCTGGCCGAGCGGCTAGCGCACTATGCACCGGGAGACCTGAACAGGGTCTTTTTCACTACCGGTGGCGGCGAAGCGGTGGAATCGGCTTTTAAGCTTGCCAAGCAACATTTCAAGATGAAGGGCCTGCCAGGAAAAACCAAGGTCATTTCACGCGCCTTGGCCTACCACGGCACTCCGCAAGGTGCGTTGGCGATTACTTCCTTGCCGGATATGAAGACACCCTTCGAGCCTCTGGTTCCGGGAACCTTCAGGGTTCCGAATACCAACTTCTATCGAGCACCGGAAATGTTTGCGGACAATGAAAAGGACTTCGGGCTGTGGGCGGCGGAAAGAATCCGCGAGGCTATCGAGTTCGAGGGCCCCGACACCGTCGCGGCGGTTTTCCTGGAACCGGTGCAGAACTCCGGCGGTTGTTTCCCACCGCCTCCGGGGTACTTCGATCGCGTACGCGAAATCTGCGACGAGCACGATGTGCTACTCGTTTCAGACGAAACCATCTGCGCTTTCGGCCGCATCGGTTCGATGTTCGCTTGCAATGACTTCGGTTACGTCCCGGATATCATCACCTCGGCGAAGGCGCTCACCAGCGGCTACGCGCCCCTGGGCGTCATGGTGGTTTCGGACAAGCTCTTCGAGCCATTCACCAAGGGCGACACCACGTTCTATCACGGCTACACCTTTGGCGGCCACCCCGTGGCGGCAGCCGTAGCCATGGCAAACCTCGACATTTTCGAGCGCGAGGGACTCAACCAGAACGTCAAGAACAATGCCGAGAACTTCAAGTCGACCCTGGACAAACTCAAGGACTTGGATATCGTCGGCGACGTTCGCGGTGCCGGGTACTTCTACGGGATCGAACTGGTCAAGGACAAGAGCACCAAGGAGACCTTCAACGACGAAGAATCCGAACGGCTGCTCCGCCAGTACCTCTCCCCTGCGTTATGGGAGGCCGGGTTGTACTGCCGCGCCGATGACCGAGGAGACCCAGTCATCCAGCTTGCGCCCCCGCTAACCATCGCGCAACCGGAATTCGATGAAATCGAATCGATCTTGCGGGCGGTGCTCTCTGAGGCCGCCAACAAGATCTAGTCGATACCAAGGTAACCGGTTCCAACCCGGATATAGCGATCGGTTCCGTCACGGAGCCGGTCGCTATATTTATCTGGGAGTCGGTTTTATCGGTGCGCCGCAGCCCGCGCCGCAGCCAGCCGATTGAGCGCCAGCGCGCCGACCAGCAGTCCGAAGTCGCGCAAGGCAACATCAAAGTACCCGGGCAGGATCAGCAAGTTCACGATGATCCCCAGTAGCCAGAGGCTCACCACGAGAGAACCCAGTTTGGGCCGCAGAGCCACCAAGAGGCCGGCGGCAATTTCCACGATGCCGACGGCGTACATGAACTGTTGGGCCGACACCGGAATGATGTCGGTGGCCAACGGTGCGAGGTAAACCGTCCAGTCGGTGAGCAAGTTGAAGAACTTGTCCAAGCCGAACAAGATCGGGGCCACTGTAAAGATTGTGCGCAGCAGCAAAAACGCCTGATGCTCCAATGTGCGCGAGCGGACCTCCGCTGCGCTCATAGCTGTCGAAGCCATGTCCACCCCTCCTTTCTAAAAGCAGTTAATCTGATTTTAGAACTCCGCACACTCTAAGTCAACAAAAACCAATTTTAGATTTACACTTAACTTATGCAGTTCTTTCCCCGTAAACGTTCGGTCCAGGCGGTCTCCGCATTAGCCGATCCGCTCCGCGCGAGAATCTACGAATATCTCTCCCGCGCCGCGGAGCCGGCCAGCCGCGATGCGGTAGCGCAGGCGCTGGGACTGCCACGAAATACGGTGTCATTTCAGCTTGAACGGCTGGTCAAGGAAGGCCTGCTGAGCTACGAGTTTCGCAAGCTGCGCGAAAACACCGGCCCCGGCTCGGGACGTCCCGCGAAACTGTATTCCCCGGTCGCCCAGGAGATCGAGGCGAGCGTCCCGCACCGCGAATACACCCTGGCCGCCCAAATCATGGCAAAAGCCATCGAACGGGCGACACAGGAACAACGGCCGGTCAATGAATTACTCGCCGAAGTATCGCGCGAAACCGGACGGAGCATTGCGGCCTCCAAAGACTCCCTGCAACAGATCCTGGCAAATGGCGGTTACCTGCCACAGACGGATGCCGCAGGTTCAATTCACCTCACCGATTGCCCATTCCACCAGCTTTCGGCGCAACACCGGGACACCGTATGCCTGATGAACCGAGAGCTGTTAGGGGCGGTCGTCGAATCCGGCGACGCCCTCTACCGAGCCTGTCCTGTCACACCGGAAACCGGGCATTGCTGTGTACGTTTTGATCCGCTGACCTAGCGAGCGGCAAGGCCAGGGCCAGGCCTTGCAGTATTTTCGCTTCATGCTCCGTGGTGCCCGCTGAGCCGCAGCCATCGGTGTTGTTCGGCTTCTCCATCGAGTCGTGGTTCCTCCTCTGCACGCCAAGGCATGCCCCCTTTCTTGTCTGCTAATTCAGGGTTAGGCTTGGGCCAACCAAAGGACAGGCGCAGATGCCACCAGGGCAAAACGCGCCTGGAGTGCAAAGGATCTGCCATGTGCCCGAATCCGGAACCATCAAGCGCAAGCGTCGGCGCAGCCCAAGCCCGAGAAATTGCCGAGACTTCTCGCGAGCAAGGCTGGGAACGGCCTAGCTTCGCCAAGGGCCTCTATATGGGTGAGGTAGATTTCTCGCTGATCACCCCGATGCCAGTTCCGGAACCGAAGGCCGCGGCACGAGGGGAAGAATTCCTTGCGGAGCTGAAAACTGTGCTGGATGGTTTCAACGTTTCCGGTATTGAAGAAGAGGCACGCGTACCGGATGAATACATTGCCGCGCTACGGGATGTGGGCGCGTTCGGCATGAAAATCCCTGAGGAATACGGCGGGTTGGAACTGAGCTTGCTCGACTATGGGCGCGCTTTGATGCGCGTCGGTTCGGTGTCCCCCGCACTCGGAGCGCTGCTTTCGGCGCACCAGTCCATCGGTGTCCCTGAGCCCGTGAAGCGCTTCGGCACGGAGGCCCAGAAACGCGAGTATCTGCCGCGCTGCGCAGCAGGGGAAATCAGCGCTTTTCTCCTGACCGAGAACGATGTCGGCTCCGACCCGGCGCGCTTGGGGACGCATGCAACGCTGAGCGAGGACGGTACGCACTACCAACTGGAAGGCTCGAAGCTCTGGACCACCAATGGCGTTGTGGCCGACCTGCTGGTGGTAATGGCAGCGGTGAAGCCTCACGAGGCCTGCGGAACCGAACCGGCAGGCGGAGGCGGAATTACCGCGTTCGTCGTCGAGGCGAACTCCCCGGGCATCACTGTGGAAAATCGCAACGCATTTATGGGACTACGCGGGATTGAAAACGGTGTCACCCGTTTCTCCGCCGTCAAGGTGCCGGTGGGGAACCGGCTGAGCAGAGAAGGCTCGGGACTGAAAATCGCGCTGAGCACCTTGAACACCGGACGGTTATCAATTCCCGCAATGTGCGCGGGCGCCGGGAAATGGGCCACAAAAATTGCTCGCGAATGGTCCGCAGCCAGGGTGCAATGGGGCCACCCTGTGGGCAAGCACCAGGCGGTGGCCGCCAAGCTCTCCTATATAGCGGCAAGCACCTACGCGCTGGAGGCGGTCTTTGAACTGAGCGCGAGCCTTGCCGATGCGGGAATGAAAGATGTCCGCATCGAAGCGGCACTCGCCAAGCTCTACAGTTCCGAAGCCGCGTGCAAGATTGCCGATGAGCTCATTCAGATCCGCGGTGGGCGTGGTTTCGAAACCGCCGCTTCCCAGGCCGCCCGAGGCGAACGGGCTGTCCCGGCCGAGCAGCTGCTTCGCGACCTGCGCATCAACCGCATCTTCGAGGGCTCCACCGAAATCATGCACCTGTTGATTGCCCGCGAGGCGGTGGACGCTCACCTCCAAGCCGCCGGGGCATTGGCGCAGACCGACTCCACACTGGAAGAAAAGGCCCGAGCAGCCATGGAGGCCTCCGGCTTCTATGCCCGCTGGCTGCCAAAACTGATGGTCGGAGCCGGTACCGTGCCGGGGTCCTTTGCGGACCAGGGGCCGCTGGCCAAGCACCTGCGGTACATCGAACGCAGTTCACGCCGCCTGGCACGCCAGACCTTTGCCGGAATGGCGAGGTGGCAGGCCAGCATGGAAAAGCAGCAGGTATTCCTGGGACGCATCGTGGACATCGGCGCCGAACTATTCGCCATGTCCGCAACGATCACCAAGACCTTGTCGCTCCACGATTCGGGCGCCGCTCAAAGATTCTCGGCCGAAACCCTGGCCCAGGCATTCTGCGAACAGGCAACCAAACGCTGCGAAGAGCACTTCAGCCATCTGTGGAGCAATACTACGCACCGCGACGAACAGGTTGCCGCCAAGCTCTTGGACGGTGACTTCCAATGGCTCGAAGAGGGAGTGCGTGATGTCTCGGAAGGCACCGGCCCGTGGATCGCCGAATGGTCGAAGGAACCTCGCGAGGATGTCCGCAGACCCTACGGTGTCCCCGTGCAGCGCCCCAGCAAGGACTAGCTGCGGGAGAATTCCGAAGCGCGTCGCACCTGGTCCTCGCTGAGCCGAATTCCGGTGTACTTTTCAAATTGCGCCGCCGCTTGCAAGGCGATCACCTCGGCACCGGTGATGACCTGTTTCCCCAGCTGTTCTGCGGCGCGGATCAACGGTGTCTGCGCCGGAAAAGCTACCACGTCGAAGACGGTTTCTGCGGCCGCTAGATGCGGCATTTCGAAGGCCAGTTCCTCCTGGTGCGGACCGTCCATTCCCAACGGGGTCACATTCACCAAAATATCGTGTCCAGGTTCGGGGTCGCCGACCTGATGGCGGTAGCCATACTTCGCGGCCAGTTCCTTTCCACTAGCTGCGTTGCGGGCAAGTACCGTCAATTTTTCGAATCCCGCGTCGCGGAATGCTGCGCTGACCGCCTTCGCCATGCCTCCGGATCCCCGGACCAGCACCGAGGCGTTCGGGTTCAGCCCGTGGCGGGTTATCAACGTCGCTATCGCTTCGTAATCGGTATTCGACGCGCGAAGCACACCCTGGTCATTGACGATGGTGTTCACCGATTCTATGGACGCTGCCGAGGGCTCGATGACATCCACGAGCTCCATCACCTCTTCTTTGAACGGCATCGAGATGGCACAACCGCGGATGCCCAAGGCGCGAACCCCGGCGATGGCGCCGGCCAGATCCTGGGTATCAAACGCCTTGTAGATGAAGTTCAGCCCGAGTTCCTCGTAGAGGTAATTGTGGAATCTCGTGCCGAGATTCGAAGGACGCCCCGAGAGCGAAATACACAGGGTCATATCTTTGTTCAGGATGGGCATGGGTGCTCCGTTTCTCCGCCGGCCTCGTGGTGGGTGCAACTGCTGGATCCAGTTATCCGTGCATGCGATACCAAAGCAACGCTACCTGCAAGCTGGCTCGGGATTCTGCCGAATCCAGCGATACCCCAAGCTTCTCTTCGAGCTTCGCCAACCGGGCATACAGGGTTGGCCGCGAAAGATAGCCCTGTTTGGCCAACGCGCTTTTATTGCCTGCCTGCTCCAGATATAGCTGAAGCAGCTCCAGACCGGATACATCTGGCGGGTTCAGCAGCCCGGATAGTTCGGTCATCGCGAAGCTGCGCATGCGCGCATCCTGGCCCATGGCCGAGAGCACCCCGCGCAAGCGCAGGTCCGCGAAGCGGTAGTAGGGCCGGGCCCGGGTCGGGAGGTTGGGAACGATCTCCGCGACGTGGGCCGCTTCTTCCAACCGGCGAGCGCTCGCGCTGATGCTCAATTCTTCGGCCGCCACCCCGACGGCGACCTGAGCGGAGAGCATCTCGGTCAGCTGTCGGGTGAACCGCTGCAGCGAGTTTTCCACCAGCTGCTTCGCCGCGACAGGGAGAATGACCCCGAGGTATCCGGAGCGCAGCGACCCGGCGAGCACTCCCAGACGCATGTTCTCGGCCACTTGGTCCACGACCTCCAGCACTTCTCGTTCGCGCAGCTGGATGTCCGTGGGGCTGTGGGCCTCCCCCACGGCCAGCGCGACCACCAGTGGGACATAGTGCGCTCCGGCATCCAGGCCAAGAGACTCGGCGCGTACGGCCACTTCCTTATCCGTGTAGGAGTGGTGCTGCTGCAGCTCGTGCAGCATCGAGGTGCGGGCCTGGTAGAGAAGTTCGCGCTGGTCGCGTCCGGCCAGCCGCGCGATGGTCAAGGTTTGGCCGGCGCGTTCGAGGACCAGGGCGGCGTTATGCTCGTCCTCGAGCTCGGCCGGAACCACCAGCCTGCCCCAGCGGCTACGAACCGCGCCGACCGGGGTTTGCAACCAGCTCTCGGCGCCGTGGCCGCGCCCGGTCTGTTCGGCGTATCCGACGAATTTCGAGCGATTGATCCAGTGCTCCAGCACCGACTCGGCCCCGTATCCGGCACCTGCGTGGGCGAGCACATGGTGCCGGACATCTTCCAAGACCACCGGAGCCTGCAACAGCTCCGCCGTGCGCTCCACGATGCGCTGTTCGTTGGCTTCATGCAGCGAAAGTTCGGTATAGATCTCGTGGACATTTCGGGAAAATTGCACCGCGGCCAGCTGTTCCGCCACCAGGCGCTCGTGGATGACCTCGGTAATCTCCACGAAACGCACCTTCTTGCGCAGCCGGATCACCGGCAGCGCCAGGGCTTTCACCGCTTCGGCCAAGCGTGCGCCGATGCCGGCCTCCGCCTCGCCGGGATCCTCCAGCAGTTCCACCACCACCCCGGCCGCTCCGGAATCCTCCAGTTTGGTCATGAACGCACGCAGCCGCGCCACGGTGGGCTCCACATTCCGCAAGGTGGTGAGCACTACTTCCCGGCCGAAGAGCAGGTCGACGTTCTCTGCCGACTCGGTGACATGCACCCAGCGCAGCCTCACGTCGAGGTTCTTCTCCCCCGAAAGGACCAGCGGTTCGGCGTTCTGCACGACCTTCAGCGCCAGCACGTCAGCCATGGTCAGGGAACCAGTTGTTTCAGCACTCATCCGTCAACCTTTACAAAGCGTAAGACCTTCTGCCTAAATCATGACACATCGCTTGTGTTGCTTGTCATACTGGTGGCGCAAGATGGAATCAGATAACCACGAACGCACTTGAAGGGACTTTCTCATGACGACTACGCTGACCGAAACTCTGCAGCACTGGGTCAATAACGCACCGTTCTCCGGCGAAGGAGACACCCGCACCGGCAAGGTCTACAACCCTGCCACCGGCGAGATCGCCCGCGAAGTCGCCTTGGCGTCCAAGAGCACCACCGAAGCTGCCATCGCCGCAGCCCACGCAGCCTTCCCCCAGTGGCGCGATACTTCGCTGGCCCGCCGCACCGCGATCATGTTCAACTTCCGCCAGCTGCTCGCCGAGCGCAAGGGCGAGCTGGCGGCCATCATCACCGCGGAGCACGGCAAGGTGCTCGATGACGCACTGGGCGAAGTGGCGCGCGGCATGGAAGTAGTCGAGCTGTGCTGCAACGCCCCCTACCTGCTCAAGGGCGAGTACTCGGAGAACGCCTCCACCGGGGTGGACGTGCAGTCCCAGCGCCAGCCGGTCGGCGTTTCGGCCATCATCTCCCCCTTCAACTTCCCGGCCATGGTGCCGCTGTGGTTCTTCCCGGTCGCCATCGCCTCGGGCAACACGGTAGTGCTCAAGCCTTCGGAGAAGGATCCCTCCGCGGCCCAGTGGATGGCCGAGCTGTTCGCCGAGGCGGGCCTGCCAGAGGGCGTGCTCAATGTGGTGCACGGTGACAAGGAATCCGTGGACACGCTGCTGAACGATCCACGCATCGCTTCGCTGTCCTTCGTCGGCTCCACCCCCATTGCCCAGTACGTCTACTCCACCGGCACCGCCAACGGCAAGCGCGTCCAGGCCTTCGGCGGCGCCAAGAACCACATGCTCGTGCTGCCCGACGCCGATCTGGACTTGGCCGCGGATATGGCCATCAACGCCGGCTTCGGCGCGGCCGGCGAGCGCTGCATGGCGATCAGCGTGGTCGTGGCGTTGGAGAACATCGCCGACGAGCTGGTCGCCAAGATCGCCGAGCGCGCCAAGAACTTGCGCGTGGGCGACGGCACCCGCGGCTGCGATATGGGCCCGCTGATCACCGGCGAGCACCGCGACAAGGTCGCCGGCTACATCGAGGCGGGCATCGAATCCGGCGCCTCGCTGGTGGTCGACGGCCGCACCGGGGCGCTGGACGCGGACGGCAACGGCTTCTTCCTGCACCCCACCCTGTTCGACAACGTCGGCACCGACATGTCCATCTACACCGATGAGATCTTCGGCCCGGTGCTCTCGGTGGTCCGCGTGGAGACCTTCAACGACGGCATCGAGCTGATCAACGCCTCGAAGTACGGCAACGGCACCGCGATCTTCACCAACGACGGCGGCGCCGCGCGCCGCTTCGAGAACGAGATCCAGGTCGGCATGGTGGGCGTGAACGTGCCCATCCCGGTCCCGGTGGGCTACCACTCCTTCGGCGGCTGGAAGGCCTCGCTGTTCGGCGACCAGCATGCCTACGGACCGGAGGGATTCAAGTTCTTCACCCGCAACAAGGTGATCACCAAGCGCTGGCTGGACCCGAGCCACGGCGGAATCAACCTCGGCTTCCCGCAGAACGACTAATTTTCCCCGCGTGCCCACGTGGTTTGAGTAGAAGGATCTAGATTCATGACCGAACAGCTCACCGCCGACATCTCGGCGGAAGAGATCGAAGCAGGCAAGCGCGCCTACCAGCTGGACCGCGACCACGTCTTCCATTCGTGGCAGGCGCAGGGACCGTTCAACCCGATGACCATTCTGAAGACGCAGGACTCCTACGTCTGGGATGGCGAAGGCCGGAAGCTGATCGACATTTCCAGCCAGCTGGTCAACACGAATATCGGCCATCAGCACCCCAAGGTGATCGCGGCCATCCAGGAGCAGGCCGCGAAGATCGCGACCATCGCCCCGCAGCATGTCAACGATGCGCGTTCCGAGGCGGCCCGGCTCATCGCCGAGCGCACCCCGGGAGACCTGAATCGGATCTTCTTCACCAACGGCGGGGCCGACGCGGTGGAGCATGCCATCCGCATGGCTCGGCTGCACACCGGAAAGCACAAGGTGCTCTCCGCCTACCGTTCCTACCACGGCGGCACGCAGCTGGCGATCAATGCGACCGGCGACCCGCGGCGCTTCGCCTCGGACCATGCCACCGACGGGGTAGTGCATTTCTTCCCCGCCTACCCCTACCGGTCCTACTTCGGCTCAACCAGCGAAGCGGAGGAAACCGAGCGGGCGCTGAAGCACCTGGAAGACACCATCGTCCTGGAGGGCGCCTCGACCATCGGCGCGTTGATCCTCGAATCCATTCCGGGCACCGCCGGCATCTATATGCCGCCGGCCGGCTACCTGGCCGGGGTGCGCGAGCTGACCCGCAAGTACGGGATCGTGTACATCGCCGACGAGGTGATGGCGGGATTCGGGCGCAGCGGCCAGTGGTTCTCGGTCAACCACTGGGGCGTCACCCCGGATCTGCTGACCTTCGCCAAGGGGGTGAACTCGGGCTACGTGCCGCTGGGCGGCGTGGCGATCAACAACGAGATCTTCGAGACCTTCCGCGAACGCCCCTACCCTGGCGGCTTGACCTACTCGGGCCACCCGCTGGCCTGCGCGGCGGCGGTCGCTACCATCCACGCGATGGAGGACGAGTCCATGGTGGCCAATGCCAAGCGCCTGGGCGATGAGATCATCGGCCCGCGGCTGGCGCAGTTCGCCGCGCAGCACCCCTCGGTGGGCGAGGTCCGCGGAGCCGGGGTGTTCTGGGCCATCGAGTTGGTCAAGAACCGTGAAACCCGCGAGCCGCTGGCGGCCTACGGCGGCTCCTCCCCCGAGATGAACGAGGTGGTGGCCGCGGCCAAGGCTGCCGGGCTGCTGCCCTTCGCCAACTTCAACCGGCTGCATGTGGTTCCGGCGCTGAACATCCCGGACGATGTCCTGGTCGAAGCCCTGGACCGGCTGGAGCAGGCGCTGGTTGTCGCCGACAAGTTCGTGACCGGCTAGCCATGAGTTGTATCGGGCCCGGCGGGAGTGCATTATGCGCTCCCGCCGGGCCTTTTTAACACCCCCACCCCCTCTCGAGCCAAGGACGTCCCAGTGATCCCCGGAGAAGCCAACCAGTCCAGCAAGCAGCTATTAGACGCGCATCCACAGGCCTCGATACGTCCGGAAGACTGCCAACGGGCAAGCATCGACCGCTCGGGATATCTCCCGGAATCCTTCGCGGACGGCGTGGTTTTTGCCCGGAGCACCGCGGACGTGGTGCTGGCCATGGAGCTGGCCAGCAAGTTCGGGGTGAAGATTGTGCCGCGTGGCGCCGGAACCGGTTTGGCGGCCGGCGCAACGGCCCGGCGCGGCGAAGTGGTCCTGGACGTCTCGAAAATGGATCGGATCATCTCCATCGATCCCGTCGAGCAGATCGCGGTGGTTCAGCCCGGCGTCATCAATGCGGCGGTTAATGCCGCCGCCGGTGAGCTCGGCCTGTTCTACGCCCCGGATCCGGCAAGCACCGCCATCTGCTCCATCGGTGGAAATATTGCCACCAACGCCGGGGGCATGTGGTGCGCCAAGTACGGGGTGACCCGCGAATCGGTTTTGGCCCTGACCGTGGTGCTCCCCGATGGGCAGCTGCTGCGCACCGGGCGCCGCACCATCAAGGGCGTGGCCGGCTACGACATGAATGCCCTCTTCATCGGCTCCGAGGGAACCTTGGGCATTGTGGTGGAAGCCGTGCTGCGCCTGCGCCCCAAGCCGATTCGCACCGCGACCGCCGCCGCCTATTTCCCCGATGAGTCCCGCGCCGCGCAGGCCGCGGCGGCGATTATTTCCGCTCGGCTGCAGCCTTCGGTTTTGGAACTCATGGATGGGCCCAGCCTCTGGGCCATCGATGGCGCCCTGGGCACCGGGCACCGGGAGCTAGGTGGCGCCCTGCTCCTGGCGCAAACCGACGGGTTCGGCGCCGAACTGGAAATGCAGGCACTGGTGGAGGCCATTACGCCGCTGGCCTCGCGCATCGACCGCGCCGAGGATGAAGCGCAGGCGGCTCAGCTGATGGAAGCACGGCGCCAGGCGATCCCCAGCATGGAGCAGCTAGGCACGGTATCGATCTGCGACATCGGGGTGCCACGCAGCAAACTCGCCGAGGCGCTGGCCGGCCTGGCCGAAATCGGCGAGCATCGCGGCGTGCGCATCTTCACCATCGCCCACGCCGCAGACGGCAATCTGCACCCGGTCATCGTGGTGGATCCGGGGCAGTCCATCACCTCAGGGGCGCCCAAGGCGGCACTGGCCGACATGTTCCATCTGGCCCAACGCTTGGGCGGCACGCTGACCGGCGAGCACGGCATCGGCCTGCTCAAGCAGGATTGGCTCGAGGAAGAAATCGGGTCGCGTTCGCTGCGGCTGCAGCATTCCATCAGGCAGGTATTTGATCCGCAGGGAATCCTCAACCCCGGCAAGGGGATCTAGGCGCGTGCTGCCCGGCGCCCACAAGGGACCGGCCCCACTCATTGGACGATCTACTGGTGTTTAATACCTCTGGTCAGCTAGCGTATCTTTGGCTAGGATCGGACCATGGAGATGCTGGGATACGAACCGATAGATTTTCTGCGGCCACTGGTTTATTTTGGTGTCGCGGTGACTTTGGTGCTGATCTGCTTCCCCACGCTCATCCACGGGCTGATCCGCCGCGGCGACTTCCAGCGGAAGCCCGACGGGCTGCAAACCTATGCCTTGAAGTCTTCGATACGCACCGAACTGATCGTTGCCGGTGCCTCCGGCTTGCTTGCCATCGTGTGCACGATCGTCGCCGCCAGCGGCTATTTCACCGCCATGAAGCACCTCGAGGCGAACATTGCGCTGAAGTACGAGCCGACAAGCCTGGATCTGGGCTATTGGAATGGTTCCTGGGCTACCACCAGCTTGGTGCTGCCCGACGGCACGTCGTTCAGCGACGTCGTCGTCGAGGTTCGTGAGGCCGGGGAACCTTTTATCGAGGAGATTTGGTACCACGAGCGCAAACAAGGTAACCAGTAGTCTCTTTCAAGCTAATGTATATGCAATACTGATCCCCGGATCTAATTTGCGCACCGCGCGCGACGTCAAGCCGCAAAGGGGAATGAACACGATGATGGGTATGAATGGTGCACCGGCGGGTGATCCGTTCCAGCCTCACCTCGAGTGGGGCCTGAAGGCTTCCTTTGTGGGCTATATTTCTTCGCTTCCCGACGGCCGTATCGAAGCGTCCAACGGGGTGTGGCAGGTTGGCAATAACCTCGCGTTCCCGGTCGCCGTGGACGCCGAATCCCCCGAAGGCGAGCTGCGCTTCAACGGCCGTGTCTCCTTCGTGGGCCATGGCGGAATGATGAAGCTGGACCTCATCGAACCGCGCATCGAAGAACACGATGATTTGGTCTTGCTCAGCGTCGCCAACGAAAACGGCGAGCGCCTGCCCATCGCCGAGCTGGTCGAAACCGCGGTGTCCAATGCCTTCGGTCTGGTCAAAACCCGCTTCGCGGCATCACTGACGGAACAGGGTTCGGCCCTGTTCAACGGCCAGTACAAGTACGGCCAAGACATGGAGCCGGTTGAGGTCGTCTTGCGCGGCTAGCGGGCAGGCGCCACTTGCTTCAAAGGGTCCGCAGCTCCTTGCCGGAGTTGCGGACCCTTTGCGCTTTTTTATCAGCCCTTGATCAGCTGCGGCTGAGCCAGTGCCTTGAGCCCATCCAGCCCGAATTCCAAACCATAGCCGGACTGCTTGGCCCCGCCGAACGGAATGCGCGGATCGATAGTGCCGTGCGAATTGATCCAGACCGTGCCGGCCTGGATCCGTGCCGCCACGGCAAGAGCCTGCTCGCGATCCGAGCCCCAGACCGAAGCGCCCAGTCCGGTCTCCAACGAGTTAGCGTGGGTTATGGCTTCTTCCACGTTCTTAACCTTGACAATCGGCAAGGCCGGACCGAACTGCTCCTCGGTGACCAGAGGATTTTGCGGATCGATATCTGCCACCAGGGTGGTTGGGTAGAAGTATCCGGCAGCTTCGCTGTCCGGGTCGGCCCCCAGCAGCACCGTCGCACCGGAGTCCACCGCACTCTGGACCAGGTCGGCGACGATCTTATATTGGGCCTTATTCTGCAGCGGGCCGAGGACGTTGTTCTCATCAAGGCCCACGCCCATTGGCATCTTGGCGGCCACCTCGGTCAAGGCCTGGCAGACCTGCGCGTAGATGGATTCCGGGACGTACAGGCGCTTCAAGGCGGCACAGGTTTGGCCGGTGTTGATGAATGCGCCCCAGAACAGATCCTCGGCGAAGGCCTTCGGATCGGCGTCCTCCATGACGATTCCCGCATCGTTTCCACCCAGCTCGAGGGTCAGCCGCTTGACGGTGTCGGCCGAAGAGCGAATGATCGCCTTTCCTGTCGGGGTGGACCCGGTGAACATGATCTTATTGATCTCTGGGTGGGCGGAGAGCTTCTCTCCTACTTCACGGCCACCGGCCACTACATGCAGCACATCCGCTGGCAAGACCTCGTTGAGGACATGCCCCAAGGCCAGCACCGACAACGGGGTGTATTCGCTTGGCTTCATGACCACGGTGTTGCCCATGCGCAGCGAAGGCGCCAGCTGCCAGATGGAGATCATCATCGGCCAGTTCCACGGTCCAATGGCGCCGACCACGCCTAGGGCACGGTAGTGTTTGGCGGCGTAGGTTTCCCCGTCGTCCACCACGACCTCCGGCTCCACCTCATAGGCGGTGGCGGCGCGCAGCCAAGCCGCGCATCCTCCAATTTCGAAGCGAGCGTTGGGACCGTTTAGCGGTTTGCCCTGTTCCCGGGAAAGCAGCTCGGCCAAGGCCTCGGCGTTGGCTTCGATGCGATCCGCGGCCAGGTTCAGCAGACGATTGCGCTCTTCGTGGCCGAGTGCATCCCATGCAGGCTGCGCAGTTCGGGCGGCGCTCACCGCGGCGTCCAAATCTGCCACGCTGCTTTGGGCTACCCGGCCGACGAGCTCTCCGGTGGCCGGGTCAAAGATTTCGGTGCCGCCGGAAGCCGGCTGAATAGCGGACAGCAGTTCCTGTGCGTTGGAGTATGACATTGAGATCTCCCTTGGTTAGTTCAGAGTTGTTTCATGGATTTTAGATTGAGCAGACTTATTCCGGATCTTTCGCACCCACCAAGAAAGCAGGAAGCCGAGGATACCGGGCACAATGACTATTGCTTGCAAGATATAGGGCAACGCCCCTGGTTCCTCCAAGCCGATCAGAACATCGAAGTTGATGACGATCTGGACAAAGACAAAGCTCAGCGCCAGCCCGGCAGCAATTGGGGCGATAACACGGGTGAGCAGCGAATCTGCCGTACGGTTCCGGGCGAAGTATCCGCACACCGCGAATGAAGTCAGCGCCATCAGCAGCACCAGCCCGAAGGCGGCGGAGTTTGTCATCCAAGTGAACATGGTGAAGACGATAAATATCGGGTCCTTGCCGGCGGAGACCACCGCAAATACCACGATCACCAGCAAGGCAAGCAATGACTGGGCCTGGGAACCGGCGACCGGCGCGTGGGTTCGGCGTGAGGTCTTCGCGAGGAACTTCGGCAAGGCGCCACCGCGGCCCATGGAGTAGAAGTAGCGTGCCACCACGTTGTGGAAGGCAAGCAGCGCGGCGAACAGGCTGGTGATGAACAGCAGGTTAGCGATGTCAACGAACCAGCCCGGCGCATGGGCACCGAGGAATACGAAGATCAGATCGGGTCCGAATTCTGCCGAGGCCGCGGCGACATTTCCCTGCCCCTCGCCCACGGCAACGGCCCACGCGGAGAAGGCATAGAATACTGCGATGATCGTGACGGCAATCAGCGTGGCACTGCGGGCCGTGCGCTTTGGATCCTTGACCTCTTCGTTGTAGATAGTTCCAGACTCGAACCCCATGAATGCCGCGATGCTGAACGCCATGACCGCGCCCATGCCCGGCGCCATCGCGTCGCCGACGTTGAATGCAGCGCTGAATTCTGGTGCTTCCGGAGCGACCGCGAAGGTCATCGCGTCATAAACAATGACCACGAGGAATTCCAGCGCGACGACGAATCCAAGAATTTTGACGGAGAAATCGACCCGGTTCATCCCCAGCGCACCGACCAGAATCCAAGCGACTAGCGCCATAACCCACCAAGGGATGGTGGAGCCTAAGAGGCCGGAAGCGAAGGAAGCCGCCGCGAACCCGAAGAGCCCATAGATGCCGATCTGCATGAGGTTGTAGCTGACAACCGCGACCATAGCCGCGCCGACGCCGGCGGCTTGGCCCAGGCCTCCGGCGATATACGCGTAGAAGGCGCCCGCGTTAGGTATATGCTGGCTCATCGCGGTGTAGCCGATGCTGAAGATCAGCAGGATAATTCCCAGAATGACAAATGACAGCGGCACCGAATCCATGCCGGTCACCGCATAGTTTGTCGTTACGCCGCCGGCGACAACCGTCAGCGGTGCGCTGGCCGCGATAATCATGACTACCAGTGCTGGCACCGATAAGGTGCGTTGTTCGAGTCCCATTGGTTTCCCCACTCAATCTATCGATATCTCAAGGATCCATGACGGGGTTCACATTCACGTTGCCGTTGCGTGCTGGGCTCTTGCCCTTGCGCGCATACGATGGCTCAGGCCAACGCCTTGAGCCTGAATTTACCGGGAGTCAGCCCGTATTCGCGGGCGAAGGCTCTGGTGAATCCGGGTGCATCGACGATGCCTACGCGCGTGCCGACGCTCTGGACCGACACCTGTGCCAGCAATGGGTCGCTCAAAAGCTCGGCAGCGTATTTCATCCGATAATGCCGGATGAGGGCGGCAACGCTGCGTGGCTCCTCCGCGAAGAGAGCATGCAGGGTTCGCACCGAGATGAAGTGGGCTTCTGCAATAAAAGCGGGCGTTAGCTCCGGAGCGTCCAGGCGCTGCTCTATGAATTCGATAATGCGTTCGCGCTGGGCAATCCGTGGGTCCACCGCATGGGCATGGGATAGCACACCGCCCAGCGAGGTCGCCAGCAGATCCACGGTATTGCGGGCAAGCCCCGCGCCACCATATCGATCCCACTGTGCCAGGTTTTCGCCCAAATGCCGCAACAGCGGCGTAACAGTTCCGGTGAGCGGATGCCCGGCTTCCATTCGAGTAGCGGTGATTTCGCCGACCTGGTGGCGCGAGAGCCGAAACTGATGATGCGGAATGAGCACCACCATCAGTGAGGCCGCCTGGTCAAAGCTCAGCGTGTAGGGCCGCTGAGTATCGTAGATTGCCAAGTCTCCGGGGGCTAAAACGGTTTCGCGTCCATCTTGAATCAACAGGCCGTGCCCGGCGAGCTGATAAGAGACTTTGTAGAATTCCCCGTCTCCGGTGGAGGTCAGGTCCTCGGTACGCAAGACGGTGTGCGCCTTGGAATTCACTCGCATCAGTCCGATGTTGCCGAGCATATTGACCCCGAGGCTGGCCGAGAAGTGACCGGCGGTTACCTGCTCGCTGCGTAATTGCACGAAGGCATCAGAGATCAGCCTGGACCATGCGCTGAACGAGTCAACATGTTGAATCTGATACATCGAGACCTCTCTGGAACGCACCCCTGTTGTGTCGGGCATCACGTTTGAGGGTACGGCAGTTCTACTCCAAAGTCACCTTTATTCTTCAGGCGGAGAATAAAGAATATTTATCGCGGCAGGGCCACGAGCGCACGCAGCTGGTATTCGAGCTGCTCAACCAGCGATTGAGCGGTATTCGTCCGGGCGTCGAGCACGCTCGCACCCTGCGCACCAAGCATGAAGTTGAGCAGCGAGTCACGTGCCACCATCGCACCCGGGTGCCCATCACCCAAGATATCGACCAGCCAGCCGTCCAGCATGGTGCGCCAGCGATCCATCGCCACCGCATTCACCTCAGCCAAATCCGGCTCGCCGAGTGCCAGATGCCAGAAATGCACGGCAACACGCCCCTCGTCCCGACGCTCCTCATCCAAGGGGAGCACCTCGAGCGCAAAGGCGCGAATCGCGTCTACGCCCTTGAGCGTCGCGGTCTTTTCGGCAATGCGTCGGCTGGTTGAGTCGGCAACGTAATTGAATGTCGCAACCAGAATCGCATCGCGGTTCGGAAAATAGGTTTTCAATCCACCGTTGGCATAGCCAGCCGCGGCGGACAGGTCGCGCAGGTTCAGCTTGTCGAAGCCTTGCCTGGCAATAAAGCGCCAGGTGACTTCGACAATCTCGCGGCGCCGCTGGTTGTGGTCAACAATTCTTGGCATGCACCCAGCCTAGCTAAGACAAGTTTTCTTCGGCGCGCTATTGCCACGAGTCGCCATTTTCCGTATTCTCTACAAGCAGAGAATAAAAAGTGGTTCGACTCACATCAATCCAAAGGATGCGTTTGTCATGCAAGATACAAAAACTAACTTCTCCCTGCTTTCTGCAGAAGAAATTGCCGCGGCCAAGAAGATCTTGGTGACCGCGGGGATTTACGGACAGAACACCCGCATTGCCTACATGGGACTTGAAGATCCAAACCCGCAGGCCCCTGGGCGCAGGGTCCGCGCCATGCTGATGGACCGGCTGGAGAATGAGCCGAAGGATGTAGTCCTTGACCTCTCCACTGGGAAGATTGAAACGCTCGTGGAGCTGGATCCAGGGGCCACCGGCCAGCTGCCGGTGCTCGTGGAAGAATTCGAAATGGTCGAAGCAATCTTGGCCAAGAGCGAGCAGTGGGCCGCGGCGCTGGCCAAAAGAAATCTGAAGCCCGAGCAGGTTCGGGTCGCGCCATTATCCGCCGGCGTCTTCGAGTACCCGCAGGAATCCGGACGCCGTATCCTGCGCGGCTTGGCCTTCCGCCAGGACTTTGCCGAAGATTCCGCCTGGGCCCACCCGGTGGATGGGCTCGTGGTCTACCTCGACACCATCGCCGGCACCGTGGACCAGCTCCTGGATTTTGGTATCGTTCCGGTGCCGGAAACACATGGAAACTACACGGATCCGGAACTCACCGGTCCGGTCCGCACCACCCAACGACCGATCGAAATCACGCAGCCCGAGGGCGCAAGCTTCACGGTAACCGAGGGAAACCACGTCGAGTGGGAGAAATGGTCGCTGGATATCGGCTTCGATATGCGCGAAGGCCTAGTGCTCTACAACATCGCCTTTGACGACCAGGAGCAGCGCCGCCGCATCCTGGATCGCGCTTCCATCGCCGAAATGGTGGTCCCCTACGGCGACCCTTCTCCGGTGCGCAGCTGGCAGAACTATTTTGATACCGGCGAATACCTGGTGGGCCGATTCGCCAACTCGCTGGAACTGGGTTGTGACTGCCTCGGCGAGATCCACTACATCTCCCCGGTGATCACCGACGCCAACGGCGAGGCCCAAACAATTACCAACGGAATTTGCATGCACGAGGAGGATGCCTCGATTCTCGCAAAGCACTCCGATGATTGGTCGGGGGTCAAGTACACCCGGCGCAACCGTCGCCTGGTGATCAGCTTCTTCACCACCGTGGGCAACTACGACTACGGCTTCTACTGGTACCTCTACCTGGACGGCACCATCGAGTTCGAGGCCAAGGCCACCGGCGTCGTCTTCACCTCCGCCATGCTCGATGAGCGCTTCGCCTCCGAAATGGCACCGGGACTAGGGGCACCATTCCACCAGCACATCTTCGGCGCCCGCCTCGATTTCGCCCTCGACGGCGGCCCCAGCCAGGTCATCGAGGAGGAAGCCGTCCGCCTGCCGATCAGCGCAGAGAACCCGCGCGGCAACGCCTTCAGCCGTTCGCACACCGTGCTGGCCACCGAGCAGCAAGCGGTCCGCGATGCGAACATGGCCGCGGGACGTTCATGGGTAGTGACCAATCCCGAGTCGAAGAATTACCTCGGCAAGCCGGTAGGCTACAAGCTCATGCCGCAGGGGCTGCCGACCTTGCTTGCCGCCGAGGGCTCCTCGGTGCAGAAGCGTGCCGAATTTGCCTCCAAGGCCCTTTGGGTTACCCAGCGCAATGCGGCACAGCGCTACCCCACCGGAGATTTCGTCAACCAGAACCCGGGAGTTGCCGGCATTGGTTCTTGGATAGAGGAAGATAAGAACATTGACGGCGAGGCGGTGAGCCTCTGGCACACCTTTGCGCTGACCCATTTCCCACGCACCGAAGACTGGCCAATCATGCCGGTGGACACCGTTGGATTCAAGATCCGCCCCGAAGGGTTCTTTGACCGTTCACCGGCACTAGACGTCCCGGAACCAGCCAAGCACGGTTGCTGCTCAACCGCATCGGACTCCGCCGGTGGATGCTGCTCCACGAACAGCTAATCCCGTGCCGGCGGCTCTCCGGGTCCTGGTGGCCGCGACTCTCATCATGTCAGCTACCCATCTGGTGCTGCTCATCGCGGCGCCGCATGACCTTGGCTGGTCCTTGGTGCTGCTCCTCATGACCGCATGGTGCATAAAATGCGCGCTGGCGGTGGCGAAAGGCGAGTCACCGCAGGCGCTGATGCTGATGAGCGCGTTGATGGGGCTGGCGCACATCATCATGGTGCTAGGACTCCCCGGAGGCGCCGCCCATCACTCATCAGGCGCCGCGCCTGAACATGTTGCCCACGCCGTGCCAATGCTCGTGGTGGGAGTCGCCGAGCTCCTGCTGATGTTCTTCGCGGCCGTGTTACTCAACCGTTCACGAAGTCGGACGCCAAAACCGCAATACGCGGCAAATTAATCGCTGAGGATCAGATCATGGATCTGGTCCTCAGCCGTTTCATGTCATCATTTCGCTGCACAGAGAATTGAATTTTCCCTTGACCTGCCCGAGAAACCGGGCTTAGATAAGTAATGAATGACGTTCACTGCGAGGCAAGCACTCCGAGAAGAGGGATATCCGTGGCCAGCCAATGGCTATCGAATCATGCCGCGCACCGCATTGCCGCAAAACGCGATCCTGCCCTTCGGCAATCGGCATCCGTCATGCCTGCAATCCCTGGGGACCAGATCCCCGCTGCCATCCTGTGCCCGCTCGTGGTTCCCCTGTCGTAGCCCAACACAGCAAACTTCACACTGATACGACTCGAGGACCAATAATGAGCACGAATTTGCCCCTTACCTTTGACCGGCACGAAGCAAATGCCGCGGCCGGGCACATCAAAGAATCCCTGTCCGGTGCCAAGCACACCTCATACTGGCTTGATAACGAGCACCGCCCCGATGCAACGCACGCTTTAGACGGTTCGATCGAGGCAGACCTGCTCGTTGTCGGCGGTGGATATACCGGTCTCTGGACGGCGCTTCAAGCTAAAGAACGAGACCCCCACCGGGATGTGGTCCTCATCGAAGGGCAACGCATCGGCTGGGCTGCTTCGGGGCGCAATGGCGGTTTCTGCGAAGCCTCACTAGTACACGGTGAGGCCAACGGCGAAAACCACTTGCCTCGGGAAAATGCTCTGCTCGGCAAGCTGGGAACTCAAAACCTCGATGAGTTCCAAGCCACCGTCGAGCGCTATGGCATGGATGTGGAGTTCACTCGTGCTGGCGTACTCGAAGTGGCCACCGAGCCGCATCAGGTCCCTTGGGTTGCCGAAGCTGCCGAGTCCGAAGGCACCGAATATCTCGATGGCCAACAAGTCAAGGAAGTCATCAACTCCCCGGATTTCCTTGCGGGCTCCTTGGATCGAACGTCCACGGCGCTGGTGCACCCAGCAAAACTCGCTTGGGAACTGGCCCGGGTCTGCCGGGAGCTGGGAGTGCGCATCTACGAGCACACCCACGCGGCCGAGTTGAAAGAAGACAATGGGCAAATACTCGTATTGACGGCAGCCGGGCGCATTCGGGCCCAGCGCGTGGCCTTAGCCACCAACGTCTTCCCCTCCTTGCTCAAACGTCACCGGGCAAGGGTCATCCCCGTCTACGATTACGCGTTGATGACCGAACCGCTGACCGAAGAGCAACACCGTTCGCTGGGTTGGAAAGAGCCAGTCGGGCTGGCCGATCTGAACAATAGATTCCACTACGCCAGACCGACCGTAGATGAAAATGGCAACTGCCGGATCCTCTACGGGGGCTACGATGCCATTTACCATTTCGGTGGCAAAGTCCGCTCGAGCTACGACACCAATAACTCCACATTCGAGAAGCTCGCAGCCCATTTTTTCGGAAACTTCCCGCAGCTGAAGGACGTGAAGTTCTCCCACGCCTGGGGCGGGGCAATCGATACCTGCTCACGCTTCTTCTCCTTCTTTGACCTGGCTCACGGCGGCAAGGTGGCCTACTGCGCAGGATTCACCGGACTCGGTGTCGGCGCCACAAGATTCGGTGCGAAGGTCATGTTGGATCTGCTCTCGGGCGAAAAGACCGAGCTCACCGAGCTGGAAATGGTTCGCACCAAGCCGATTCCCTTCCCTCCGGAACCCGCCGCGTATGTCGGGGTTAAGCTCATGACCAGTCAGCTGATCAGCGCCGATCGCAATGAGGGTAAACGGCCGGCCTTCCTCAAGGTCATGGACAAGATCGGCATGGGCTTCGATTCCTAATGGCAGATGAAATCAGACCGCTAGCCACCCTTGTTGACGCTGCCAGCATCCCGCTAGCGGCCGAACCAATTCCGCAGCATCTGGAACTAGACGCGGCCGGCACCCGCACCGCCGTGCACGAGGTCGGTGACCTGGCCGGGACGTCCATCGGGATCTGGGAGATGTCGATCGGCGCAATGCGCGACATCGAAGCGGACGAATACTTCGTGGTGCTTTCCGGGTCCGGAAATATCAAGATTGCGCAGAGCGCGGGTTTCGCCGCGCAAGAAATTGAGCTTTTCCCCGGTGCCCTGGTGCGGCTGCACGCCCAGATGCATACCGAATGGCGCGTCACGAAAACTCTGCGCAAGATCTATCTGAGTCTCTAGCCCGCAAAGAATCCACAAATCCAAGGAACGATAGAACATGTCAGGTTTCAATTTTTCACAAGGACACCAATTCATCAACGGCTCCTGGCGCCGCGGTACCGGTGAGCTACTTATTCGAATCAATCCGGCGACCGGAGAGCAACTCGAAGAAGTTGATACTGCGAGCGTGGCCGAGGTAGACGAAGCGGTCCAGGCGGCGGCGAAGGCCTTCGAGATCTGGTCGGCCCTCACTCCCGGGGAGCGGTCCGATCATCTGTTGGCGCTGGCCCGCGAGCTGCAATCCCACGCACAAGTGCTGGCCGAAGTGGAGACCGCGCAGACCGGCAAGAGCATGCGCATGTCCACCGAGTTTGATGTGCCCGGTTCGATCGACAACGTGAACTTCTTTGCTGGAGCCGCACGCAACCTGCAGGGTCTGGCTTCCGGAGATTACGCGGGTAATACGACCTCGATGATTCGCCGGGAGCCCATCGGCGTGGTTGGCTCTATCTCGCCGTGGAACTACCCCTTGCAGATGGCCGCTTGGAAAGTGCTGCCGGCCATCGCCGCCGGAAACACCATCGTGCTCAAACCCAGCGAGCTAACTCCCGGAACAAGCCTGCTCTTCGCTCAGGCCGCCAAGGATGCGGGTCTGCCCGACGGCGTGATCAACGTTGTGGTTGGCAGCGGCGCAAGCGTCGGTGAGGCATTGGTCAGGCACAAGCAGGTTCGCATGACTTCCTTTACCGGTTCCACCCAAGTCGGCCTGAAGATCATGACGATGGCGGCCGAGACCGGAAAGCGTGTGCATCTGGAGCTCGGTGGCAAGGCTCCATTTGTGGTATTCGACGACGCGGACATCGAGGCGGCAGCCCATGGGGCGGTTGCCGGTTCAACGATCAATGCGGGGCAGGACTGCACCGCCGCCACGCGCGCCTATGTGCATTCGTCGGTATTCGAGAAATTCACCCGGCGGGTTGCCCAGCTGATGGACGCCATGGTGGTCGGTGACCCGCAGGATCCGAACACCGATATGGGAGCACTGATCAGCGCGGCCCATCTGCAGAAGGTCTCCTCGATGGTGCAGCGCGCGGTTGGCTCCGGTGCCAGCGTCCTGGCCGGTGGACGCCGGCTCGAAGGCCCGGGGAACTTCTATCGTCCTACGCTGCTTGTTGGGGCCAGCCAAGATTCCGAGATCGTACAGCACGAGGTCTTTGGCCCGGTGCTGGTGGCCTTGCCTTTCGAAACCGATGAGGAAGCGATCGAGCTAGCCAACGATACTCCGTACGGCCTGGCTGCCAGCGCTTGGACTAAGGACCTTAACCGGGCCATGCGTGCCAGTGCGCAGATTCAGGCCGGATGCGTGTGGATCAATGAACACATCATCATCGTCTCCGAGATGCCTCACGGCGGCTACAAGTCCTCCGGCATGGGCAAGGACATGAGCCAGTATTCATTTGATGAATACACCAACGTCAAGCATGTGTTGATCTCGCACGACACGGATACTCACCGCGAATGGCAGAATACCGTGTTCCTGCAGCGCTAGACGGAACCCAGCAACTGGCCCAACTTTTTCGTAGCGTCTCCCGGAGAGGTGGTGGCGAAGAAATACTGGGCCAGTTGCTTTTGTCGCCCAGATACGCCGGCCTTGGCCAGTTCGGCCACACGCTGCGCCAGCCCGTTTGCCGAGCCCAATAGCTGCTCCTGCGGTAGGCGATCACGCAATTGCGAGGGGCGTTTTCCGGTCAGGAACAACGGAACGTTTAACGCCACCGCGTCGTAGGCCATCGCCGAGGTGTCGCAGATCGCGACGTCTGCCCAAACCAATGACTGTCCCGGGTCGGCCAGCGGATCAAGTTCCGCGGCAAATCGGGTGCGTAGTGCCGCGATTTCGCGTTTGGTCGCTGCAGAATTGTCACCGGTTTTGGGATGTGGACGGAATCGCACCTCGAAGCGGCGGTCGCCCTCGAACTGGGTCAGGATGCTTTCACCCAACTGCACCACCGAGGAATAATCCATCGCCTCCGAGTCGCCCTCCCACGTCGGCGCGTAGAGCACTCGAATTTTTGTCGACGGGCTTTCAGGAGTCAACGCGTCCAGTTGCGGTCGGCCTATCTGCACCAGGTGCTTGATATCGAAACGAGCTATTGACTCGGAAATACGTGCCACGGCGGCCGGGCCGGCAACGCAGGCATAGTCATAGGCCTTGAGCTGGTTTGAAACCATGGAGGCCTTTTCGCTCTCCCCGTGGTTCAGGTGAATATGCGCCGGTCCATTAAAACGGAGCATGGTGAAATTGCGCTGTGAATTATTCACGTAGCAAATGGTCCTGGTTCCCAACTCGGTAAGCTTTCGCTCGATCTGCTCAATGGACCGCGTGAAGTAAACCGGCAATTTGCTGACCTTGAGCACTTCGCGGGCAGTCAATGCATCCATGACCACTACGCCGGCAGATTGCCCCTGCGCCGCCAACCGTTCGAAGGTTTCCAGCCAAACCCCAAGTTGGTAGAACTGTCCGGGACCCTCGGCGAAAAAGAGGACATTCTCCGCCTTATCCAAGTCTTGCTTGGCCTCGGCAATCTGCGTTCGCACCGCACGTTCAGCGAAAATTGACCTTGCACGTCCTGCGACTTGATTGACTTGGGAGGTAATCAGAGACATGCCTCTAGTCTACGTTTTAACTACTCGCCAATCGCGGAAGCCAAGGAGCTAATATTTTTCTCCATCCATTCAAGGTAGCTGGAGTCGTCGGTGATGGTTTCGCGGAAGTCCACTACCGCCACCTTGCCGGATTCGGCGCTCGCACGAAGTGCCGTAGTTTCAGGCCCTTCGGTCTGCACGTTATAAGCCAGCACATCCAGTTCGCCTGCATCCAGTGTGTCGCTCAATGACTTGAGCGTCAGCGGCGCGATCCCTTCGCCGGCTTCGACGGCTTCGCTCAGTCCAGCGGGAGTCTTATTTTCCATTCCTGCATCCTCGAGCAGATGGAATGGCACCGGCTCGGTCATGGCGTAGCTGCGCTTGCCAAGCTTCGCGGATGCGAGCTGCTCCTGCAATCCACCGATCCCCTCCGCGAAGCTTGCAGCGTTGGCTTTGAAGGTCTCGGCGTTTTCTGGGTCGGATTCGCCAAGCTCGGTAGCCAAACTGGCTGCGAGGGCTTCCATTGAATCCAGGTCATACCAAATATGTTCGTTGTATTCCGCGTGATCATGTCCAGCATGGTCATCGGCTGCTTCTTCTGCATGCTCGTGCTCGGCATGCTCCTCGCCCTCATGCTCATGCTCGGCGTGCTCCTCGCCCTCATGCTCGGCATGCGCTTCGCCTTCTTCGTGCTCTGCCGCTACCGGAGAGGAGTCCACAGCGTGGATCAGCTGCACCTGTTCAGCTTGCTCGGCAGGCAACGAGGAAACCAGCGAGTCCATGAATTGGTCATAGCCGCCGCCGTTGGCCAAGACGATCGAGGCCTTGGACACGGTGAGCTTGTCCCGGGCGGTTGGCTCGTAAGAGTGCGGATCCTGCGCCGTGGAAGTGATAATTTCGGTGACTTCTACATGCTCGCCGCCGACAGCCCGGGCAATCTGCCCGTACACATTCATCGTTGTGACAACCTCAACCTTGCCACCGGCAGCTGGCTCCTCGGTGCCCTGCGCCTCGGCGGTTGTATTTGCCGAGCATCCTGCCAGCAGTAAGCCGGTCAGTGGGATCGTCACCAATGAGGCCAGCATTCCACGGTTTTTCATCTATTAGTCTCCATTCACCCATCACGCTATTGAGAACTATTCTACATTAGTTTTGAGAACCATTCGCACTTAGCGCTGCTCGCCGTCCGAGCGGCACACTGCTTTTACCGTGTGCACCGCCGGTACCAGTCGCCTTCACGACAACCACGGCGATAGCCGTGGTGACCGGGATCGCGAGGACCAAGCCGATGGAGCCTATGAGGATTCGGATGACTTCCTCCGCCATCGAGCCCGAGCTCAGGGTGGTCCCGAAGCTTTGATCGCTCAATGCCGCGATGGCCAAGATCGGCAGTGACGCACCGGCATAGGCGAAGGCAATCGTATACACGGTCGAGGCGATATGGTCGCGACCGATGCGCATGCCCTTGAAGAACAACTCCCTGGCCGAAGCATGCGGAGCGGTCTCCGCCAACTCCCAGACCGTTGCGGACTGGGTGATGGTGACGTCGTTCAACACACCCATGCCACCCACCAGCAGGCCACAGATCAGCAGGCCGGGCAGGGATATTTGCGGCACCACGGTGGAGAGCGTCATCGCATGTTCATCATTGGCGCCCGTGAGCGCCGCGGCGTCGGTCAGCCACACCGCCAAACCGGCTGTCACCGCCAAGCCAAAGAGCGTTCCGAGCAGTGCGGTGGACGTTTTCGCGTTGAGCCCATGGGCGAAATACAACGCCACGAACATGATCGCGGTCGAACCCGTCAGCGCAATCAGCACGGGATTCCCGCCCTCCAACAACGCCGGCACCATGAAGATGATCATGAACGCGATGCCGCCAACGAGCCCAATGACCGCGCGAGCACCACGCCAGCCAGCTACCAGTACCACCACCAGGCCATAAGCCACCGCCAGCAGGGCCATCGGCAAGGTGCGCACGAAATCCACAAAGACATAGGGGCTGCCGCTGCCCGAGTCAACGCTTGACAGGTCCAAATATCGAATCTGGTCACCGGAACGCGCTTCGCGGGAATGCAGCGTCTCCGGCGGAATCTCCAGCTGAATTTCGGCGCCGCCACTATCTGGCATCAGGTAGGTGACGTTGCATTCCAGCGTCTTGCCTCCGACATCTTCAAGCCCGATGCTCGAGGGGCAGTCCTCAATCGCCGATCTGGTCACGGTGCCGACCTGCATGCTCGCGCCACCGGTTGTCTCCATGGCGCCATTCAGGGCAAAGCGATCATAGTTGCCCTGCGGCCAGAGCGCGATGACCATGATCAAAGCGAGCGCCCCGACGGGGGCGAGCAGGGCCCACAGAATGATTGAAGCGCGGCGCCTGCGGCTCGGGTCTTGCAAAATCGGCTGATCGTGATGGTGATGCCCCACGTGCGGTGTACTCCTCAAAGGAATTTTCAGAACTCGTCGCGCCCAAGTCTAGTCAGCCAACCTGTACACCCGGTAATGAACACCCCTAAAGGATGATCCAACAAATCCTCCGCAAGGTTCATACCTAAAGAACCTGTTCGGGGCGAAAATTGTATTATGAGCAAGCCAGAGATAAATGGGCCTACACCCAATGCAGCAAGCGCCGATGAACCTCGATACGAGTTCCATCGTCTGATGCGCCGGGATCCGAAATATGCGTGGTGGCGCCCGTTGGCATTGCTGGGAACGGCCACGGGTTTCTACCTGGTGGCAATTGTCATCTTGCTCATAGGCCTCATGATCGTGCTCTTCAGCTCGCTGGGGACGCGGCTTGACGAGCCGACCGATCCGGTGATGATGGCTTTCGACAGCATGAACATGGCCGACCCTGCGGTCTTCCTCTTCACCATGCTCTCGCTGATCGTATTGATCCCGGTAGCGTATTTCGCCTACCTGCTGCTCGGCCCCAAACCACTGGGGCTCTTGATCTCCGTGGCCGGCAGGATTCGCTGGAAATGGCTGGGCCTGTGCACCGGGATCGCGGTCGTGCTCTACGCAATTTATTTTGGGATTAGTTTAGGCATCGAGGCCGCCGGCCTCGTGGCTCCGACGAATGTCCCCGCAGAGAACCTCCCCGCGAATCCGCTCTTCTTCGCCTTGCTCGTGGTGCTGCTGGTGCCGTTCCAGGCAGCGGCGGAGGAAATCGTATTCCGCGGGATGCTCATGCAAACCATTGGCAGCTGGCTTAAACACCCGTTGTTCGCGATATTGCTTCCGGTGCCGCTATTCACCTTTGGCCACTTATACGATATTTACGGGCTGCTTGATGTGGCGTTCTTCGCCATAGCCGCAGGATTCCTCACCTGGCGCACCGGCGGCTTGGAAGCGGCCATCGCAATACACGTGATCAACAATGTGGGCTTGTTCCTGCTGGCCGCCGTCGGAGCGGTCGATATCAACGCCACGCAATCGTCGCTCTCTAGCCTGCTTACTTCGATAGGATTCACCGCGCTGGTGACCTACATCCTGCTTTGGGTGGCCAAGCGGCGGCATATCGAGAGAACGGCCGGGCCGGCACCGCAGCGCCGTGCCCCACAGCTGTTGCAGCCTTGGCCGGCGGCCTATCCTGCGGTTCCGCCGGCACCGGCGTATTGGGCTCCGCCCGCCCCGCAGAGCGGTTCGGCCTACCCTCCGGCGCAGCCACCGCTGGAAGGCTACCCCAATCCCAGCCAGCCGGACGCGAACCCCCACGACCATAACGCACCTAACCCGTAGCTAGGGTGGCGCTAAAAAGCTTCGCCGGTGAGCACGCATCATGCGCTCTCACCGGCGAAGCTTTCTCGGTTTTAGGACTTGGCCCAGCGCAGCAAGGCTGCGATGCCCACGCCATCGGGAAGAATCGAGTCGGGAACGTAACGGATTGTGGCATCCGTCAACGCCGTCGCTCGAAGCAGCACCTCTGGAGCCGGCCACTGCCCCATGACCAGGTCCGAATGATCATCGCCCTCTTCATGGGCCACCCAAGGTTCGGCGGATAGCGCCCGCAGGGTGTGTTCATCTTGATACTGTCCAACGAGCACCACTTCTGCCTGAGCGGATTGAAGCGCTGTCACCACCTCGGCGAGGCCTACGGCCAGTTGCGCGCGACCGTTGCCAGCCTGAGCCGACACCCGCTGCTCAAGCTCCGCTATCGCTTCGGCGTGCGTATCGGAGACTAACTGCGAAATGCGGTCATCAACCTGCTTGGTATCCGCGCCGCCGGTGCGCGTGTGCGCATCCAAGACCTCGACATACGGCTTGAGCGCCACCGGAAGCATCCCAGCGATGGCCTCTCGCGATTTCACGTCGCCGGAAAGCACGATGAGCCTGATATAGGTGTCCTTGCACATTTCGGTGATCAGTTCCGCAACTTCCTCGGCGTTGCGTCGCGCCATCTCATCGGCCGCGGACTGATTCTTCGGCTGGTCATACTCGCCTGGCACCTTGCGTGCATGGTGGGTTTCTTCCGGTGAGCCCACGATCCCGCGGCTGCCCACTCGCTCCGGGGACGTGGTGTTGTACAGGTGCACCTCTCCGCCATCGCGCCCGACCTCGGCCACAAGATAGGAAAATGCCCCACCCCGCGCCCTGGCTAGGGCGGTGAAATTCGGAAATGGCCCCGCATCCACGGCGGCGGATTCGACCTTCAGTCCGGGAATGAGTTCGTTGAGTACCGCCGTCCCGTCATGGACTGCGATGAATCGAGCTACCGGTGCACGAAGCCCCTTCGCCGGTTCCAAAGCCCCGGTCACAGCTTCAATATCATTGGAGCTGGCCTGCTGGCTTTTCAGTAGTTTGGCCACTTCCCCCGGCAATCGGTCAGCTGCTTCGTGCGCCGCGGTGGTTCCCAATGATGCATCCACCAAAGCGGTGCACCACGAACCATTTTCCCGATAAAGCGAAGCGTCGATTCCATTAGAATCCGCGCGTAGTGCCATGCTGACTCCCTTCCGCACGCGACCCCTGGCCGCCGTGCGACTAGCTCCGTGTGACTAACCTAACACCGCGCGTCGATAGCTGGAAGAGCAAAGCGAAAAGATCGCATGGGCAAAGCCCAAATAGCCACCCGACCTAAGTTTTTTACCAGCGTCCACGCCAGTAATGCGAGGGGTGCGACTTGCTGGCCCCCAAGACCTGTGCGGCGCGGTTTGGCCACTGCGGGTCGCCCAATGCCGCCCGCCCGATGCATACGCCGTCGGCCTGTCCGGTCACCAATATCTGCTCGGCCTGATGCGCTTCGGTAATTGCGCCCACGGCGGTCACAAAGGCGTCATCTGGCAGTGCCTGCTTAACCGCCTGGGCCAGTGGGACTTGGTATCCGGGACCGCTGGGGCCATGGAAGGCACCGATTCCGGCGCTGGAAAGGTCAAAGGCCCGCACTCCTGCCGCGTAGAGCTCCTCGGCCAATCTAACCGTGTCGGCGATGCGCCAGCCGGCTTCGACCCAATCGTCTCCAGAGAAGCGAATGCCCAGGGCCTTGTTCTCGGGCCAGCGGGCCGCGACCGCATGCACGATCTCGCGAAGGTAGCGTGTGCGGTTTTCCCAGCTTCCGCCATACTCATCGGTTCGCTTATTCGACAATGGCGAGAGGAACTGGTGAATCAAGTATCCATGGGCCGCATGGATTTGTATCATGTCAAAACCTGCGGCATCGGCACGCTCCGCCGCCGCGGCCCAGGCTTGGACGGAGTCGGCGATCTGCTCTTGAGTCATTCCGCTCGCTGGTTTCAGACCGTAAATTTCGCTCGGCGTGGAGGTGACGGTGTCCCACCCTCCCTCGGACGCGGCGAGGCTTCCGGTCTTCTGCTCTGCTTCGAGCTCCTGGAGCCAGCCATGGGTCGAGGCCTTCGCCCCGGCGTGAGCCAGCTGGATGGCCGTTGCGGCACCGTGCGCGTGCACGTATTCGTTGACGCGTGCCCATGATTGGACCTGCTCCTCGTTCCAGATTCCGGCGTCACGGTCCGAGATCCGGCCTTCGGGTACCACCGCCGAAGCTTCGGTGACGATCAGCGAAAAACCGCCATGGGCCATCGAGCCGAGGTGAACTAGCTGCCAGTCCGTGGGCACGCCGTCTGTCTTGTCAACGGCGTACTGGCACATAGGTGGCAGCACGACCCGGTTGCGCAGCATCAGGCCCGCTCCGCTGCGCGTAGGGATGGTGACTGGGGTGAACAATTTACTTAGAGGCATATCTAGTGTGACGCTGTAGTCCCGGATATTATTCCAACAGGCAAGTTGCCATGAGCTGGGGCCATGCTAGTTTGCGAGCACGGCAACTGCCACGCTGAAGTACACGATCAGCCCGGCGGCATCCACAAAAGTAGAGATGAATGGATTCGAGAAGACCGCAGGATCGACTTTCAGCCATTTGCCGATAATCGGCATGATGCCGCCGACTCCTGCCGCTATCGTGCACAGTGCCACCAGCGTGATCCCGATAATCAGCGCAATGGATCCGCCGAAGATGAATCCGGCCAGCGCAAATCCGAGGGTTCCCAGGCATAATCCGAGGATGAGCCCCACACAGAGCTCACGCAGCATGACCCGCCCGAGGTCCCCGACGCGAACATCGCCCATCGCAATTGCTCGGGTGACCGTGGTCGCCGCCTGGTTTCCGGTGTTGCCGCCGATGCCGACGATCAGTGGAATGAACAAGCTGAGCACCACCATCGACTCGAGGGTTTCTTCGAAACTCGAAAGCACCTGGACCGTGAGGCTTGCCCCGACGGCAAGCACCAGCAGCCATACAATGCGGCTTTTTACCAGAGAACCAACCGCGGTGCTCAGGTAGGGACGCCGCAGAGGTTCGGCACCGGAACCGCGCGCAGCGCGTTCCTCATCGGCCGCGGCGAGAATCGAGATCGCGTCGGTGGAGCTAAAGACTCCGACAACCCGCTGTTCGGAATCCACCACCGGGGTCAGCAGTTCCTTGCTAAGCACCACTTGGCGAGCCGCCTCGGTTGCGGGCTGCTCGGCGTGCAGACCGGCGCCAACGGTGAGCAGCTCCGATACCCGCTGTTCTTCGTCGGCGGCCATCAGTGCGCGCAGTGAAACTACCCCGAGCAAGCGACGCGTTTCATCGGTCACTACCAGCGTGTAGATACTCTCTGCGCTATCCAATTGGCCTCGTACCCGTTGCAGGCTTTCGGCAACGCTCAGCTCTGGGCGGGTCGTGACAAAGTAAGGATTCATCAGGTGCCCCACCACCCCAGCGCGATAGCCGAGCAGGACGTTGACCGCTTCGCGCTGCTCCGGGGCTAGGCCTCGCAGCAGTTTCGCCGCAAGCTGCGCCGGTAGTTCATCGAGCAGCGCCACGCGATCATCGGTTGCCATCCCGGCAAAGGTTTCGCTGACCGCGTCTTGCTGCAAGCTGCCAATCAGTTCGGCCTGGATGGCAGGATCCAGGCGTTGGAAAACACCAAGGGCTTGATCCTTGGCGAGCAGCCGGTAGACGATTGCCATGTCTTTGGCCGGCAGCCGGTGCAGCTGCTGGAGGGTTTGCTGCAAGCTCAGGCCGCGCAGCAGGAAGGCAAGCTCGTTGAAATCCGGTGAGCCGAGATGCTCGTGGATCAGCGTTGAAATAGTAGAGAAGTCTACTTCTTTGGAAATGTGCAAGGTCATCAGCCCAAACGGTGTATTGGCGCATCATTCCAGAGGTGCGGGCGAATCACCGGCAGGCGTTCACCTAGCGAAATCTAGGTGAAAAGTCCATCAGTGATCGTTGGCGGGAATCATGCGTGGAGGAGGGATTTGAAGCGCGGCTCTCCAAAGCTCACTCACCGCTGCACAGGAATTGTCGTGTAGCTCAGCGGCTGATTTGCGGAGGTCGCGTGGACATAGATCGACTAGAGCCGTCGTCCATGTAGCTCACCTCCTGGAATCCGTTCGGGCGTGCGCCCGAGAACCTTCTCCTTAGTTCTATCATCATCTTGGGCAATAGTTGCCACGTAGGCGACAAGATCACATCCGTCAGATGAAAAAGCGTGCGGCGGGCAAGAGCCCGCCGCACGCTTTTTCGGGGTGCTGAATTAGCATTCAACCACGTTGACGGCCAGGCCGCCCATTGCGGTTTCCTTGTACTTGTCGCTCATATCCTTGCCCGTCTCGCGCATGGTGATGATGACTTCGTCCAAGGTGACGTGGTGTTCGCCGTCGCCCATCAACGCCATCTTGGCCGCGTTCACCGCCTTGGAAGCGGCAATCGCGTTGCGTTCAATACATGGAATCTGCACGAGGCCGCCGATCGGGTCGCAGGTGAGTCCAAGGTTATGTTCCATGGCGATTTCCGCGGCGTTTTCAACCTGGGCTGGGGTACCGCCAAGAATTTCGGCTAGCCCACCGGCCGCCATCGACGAAGCCGAACCAACTTCGCCCTGGCAGCCGACCTCGGCACCGGAGATCGAGGCCTGTTCCTTGTACAGCACGCCAACGGCACCGGCGGTGAGCAGGAAGCGAACCACGGCATCGTTCTTTTCCTCTTCGTTCCAGTACTTGGCCCCTGGTGCGTAGTGGGTTGCGTAGAACAGGACGGCAGGGATGATGCCCGCGGCGCCGTTGGTTGGAGCCGTCACGACGCGACCGCCCGAAGCGTTTTCTTCATTGACGGCCAGCGCCACGAGGTTGATCCATTCCTGCCAGTAGACCGGATCACGGTCCTTGTCTTCCTTGCGCAAGCGTTCGTGCCATTCTGGTGCGCGGCGGCGAACCTTCAATCCTCCGGGAAGCACGCCGGTGCGTTCGAGCGATGCGTCCTTGCACTGTTCCATGACCTCGTAGATATGGACGAGGCCGGAGCGGATTTCCTCCCGGGTACGGAAGGTCTCCTCATTGGCCATCATGATCTCGGCGATCGACTTGCCGGTATCCTGCGTATGTTCCATCAAGCGCGCAGCAGTAGTAAAGGGATACGGCTGCTGCTTGACCTTCTTTTCGATATTCTTCTCGATACGTTCTTCGGTGCCTTCGCGGACAATGAAACCGCCGCCGACGGAGAAGAACGTTTCGTTGAGCAGTTCTGCACCTGCTGCATCCAAGGCTATGAACTTCACGCCATTGGTGTGCCGGGGCAGGACGGTCAATGGGTGCTGAATCATGTCACTGACCATGTAATTCAGGTCCTTGCGCACCTCCAGCTGAGACCCGAGACGAAGAATACCGGTGGATTCCATCTGTGCCAGACGCTCATCTACCTGTGCCGGGAGAATGGCTTCAGGTTCGAAGCCCTCCAGCCCGAGCATGATTGCGGTGAAGGTCCCGTGCCCGCGTCCGGTCGCTGCAAGCGAACCGTACACGTCGATGCGCAGGGATTCGAGTGCCTCAATCTTCCCCTCGCGAATTACCTGGGCAATGAATGCGTGCGCCGCACGCATTGGTCCCACGGTGTGGCTGGAGGAAGGTCCGATACCAACCGAGAAAAGATCGAATACGCTAACCGCCATGACGGTTCACATCCTTAGAACTTGGGGCAATAGGTGATGCTCACACCTAATGTGTGTGGTGAGGCAGAGAATAGGATGATCCCCGTCCCCGGTGATGCACGATAGTGGCCTGTTTGGCATTCGCACAAGAGACGAAAGGCCCGGAACGCGATGTTTTTGCTTTCCGGGCCTTCCTTACTTAAAAGCTGCTACTCGGAAACCTTCGCGAGTTCCGGGTAGAGCGGGTGAGCCTGCGCCAGATCCAGCACACGCTGCTTCAACTCCGGCAACACACCAGCATTACCATCAGCACCAGCAATCAAAGCCTGCGCAATAATCTCCGCAACCTCGCCAAACGCAGCCTCCGAGAAACCACGAGTCGCCAACGCCGGAGTACCAATACGCAAACCCGAAGTCACCATCGGCGGACGCGGATCAAACGGCACCGCATTACGATTCACCGTGATCTCCACCTGCGCCAACAAATCCTCAGCCTGCTGCCCATCAAGCTCCGAATGACGCAAATCAACCAGAACCAAATGCACATCCGTACCACCGGTCAACACGCTAATACCCTTAGCCGCCACATCCCCCTGGCCCAAACGCTCAGCCAAAATCCGCGACCCAGCCAAGGTACGCGCCTGGCGCTCCTTGAACTCCTGTGACCCAGCAATCTTGAACGCCACAGCCTTACCAGCGATCACATGCTCCAACGGGCCACCCTGCTGACCAGGGAACACCGCCGAATTGATCTTCTTGGCAATATCAGCATCATTCGACAAAATAATGCCGCCACGAGGACCAGCAAGAGTCTTATGCGTCGTGGAGGTCACCACATGCGCATGCGGCACCGGCGAAGGATGCAACCCAGCAGCCACCAGACCAGCAAAGTGCGCCATATCCACAAACAAGTACGCACCGACCTTGTCAGCGATCTCGCGGAAGCGAGCGAAGTCCAACTGGCGTGGATACGCCGACCAACCAGCAACAATCATCTTCGGCTGGCTCTCCACGGCGAGGCGCTCCACCTCATCCATGTCCACCTCGTAGGTCTCTTCATTCACACCATAAGGAACGATGTTAAAGAGACGACCCGAGAAGTTGATCTTCATCCCGTGGGTCAGGTGACCACCATGAGCCAAGTTCAGGCCCATCACCGTATCGCCCGGGCGAACCAGCGCGTGGAACACCGAAGCGTTGGCCTGCGCACCGGAATGCGGCTGCACATTGGCATACTCCGCACCGAACAGAGCCTTCAAGCGCTCAATCGCCAACGTCTCGATAACGTCAACCTCTTCGCAACCACCGTAATAACGGCGGCCCGGGTAACCTTCGGCGTACTTGTTGGTCAGCACCGAACCCTGCGCCTGCATCACAGCCTGCGCGGTATGGTTCTCCGAAGCGATCATCTCCAGACCACGCTGCTGACGAGCGAGCTCGGCATCGATCCGCTGGGCAACCTCAGGATCGAGCTGCGCCAGGGACTGAGTCAATGATGCAGGGGCTAGGGATTCAAAAGTCTTGTTGCTCATTACTCGACGTTTCCACCGTTCGCGCTGGCGTAGTCTGCTGCCGAAAGCAGCGGACCTTCGGACTCAACTTCAACGGTGAACAGCCAGCCGTTGCCGTATGGATCTTCGTTCAGGATTGCAGGATTGTCTGCAGCTTCCTGGTTGATCTCGACGATGGTGCCGGTCACTGGCGAGTACAGGTCGGAAACCGACTTCGTGGACTCGACTTCGCCACAGGTCTCGCCCGCGGTCACGGTGTCGCCAACTTCTGGCAGGTCAACGTAGACCACGTCGCCCAGAGCGTCGGCGGCGATCTGTGTGATACCGATCTTGGCTGGCGATGCTGCATCGATCCACTCGTGCTCGGCCGAGTAGCGCAACGATGAAAGAACTTTACTCACGATAATTCCTCTCCCAAGGGAAATGGTGGGCGTCTTACGAACGCCCGCTTAGGTTAAACGTTACTTTGCTCGGGTGTAGAACGGCAGTTCTACGACCACAAATGGCAATGTCTTGCCACGAAGGTCGACATCTAGCTCGGTTCCCACTTCACTAAATGCAACATCTACGTAGCCCAGTGCTACCGGGTAGCCCAAGGTCGGCGATGGCTGGCCGGAGGTGATCTCACCTATGGTCGCTCCATCCTTGACGATGGCGTACCCGCCTCGGCCGGCGCGCTTGCCCAGACCTTTCAGGCCCACCAGCTTGCGTGGCGGTGTCTGTCCGCGCAGTGCCTCCAGCGCTTCGCGACCGACAAAGTTCTCGGTCTTCTTGAAGGACACCACCGGCGCGAAGCCGGCATCGAAGGGGGTGCGCTCGACGGAAAGCTCGTTGCCGTAGAGCGGCATGCCGGCTTCCAGACGCAGGGAGTCACGCGAAGCCAGCCCGCAAGGGACCAGTTCGTGGCCGGTGCCGGCTGCGACGGTCTTGTCCCAGATGGCGGCGGCGACTTCGTTGGCGATGATCAGCTCGAAGCCGTCTTCGCCGGTGTAGCCGGTGCGGGCCAGCAGCACGTCGATTCCGCCGAGAACCACTTCGATGGCCGCGTAGTAGTTCAGTTCCTGCACCGCGGCTGCGGTCTGCTCATCCGCCGCCAGCGATGCCACGATCGCCTCGGCGTTCGGGCCCTGTACAGCGATCAGCGAGGTGCGTGCCGAGGCGTCATCCACCACGACGTCGAAACCTGCTGCGCGCTCGGCCAGTGCGGCCGCCACAACCGGCGCGTTGCCGGCGTTTGGCACGACCAGGAAGCGCTCTTCGCCGAGGCGGTAGACGATCAAGTCGTCAAGGATCTTGCCCGCTTCGTTGAGGATCAGCGAGTACTTCGCCTTGCCGACCTTCATGATGGACAGGTTGCCGGCCAGCGCGGTGTTCAACGCCTCGCCGGCCTGGGGACCGGTGAGCCATACCTCGCCCATGTGGGACAGGTCGAACAGGCCCGCGGTGGAACGCACGGCCTTGTGCTCGGCAAGTTCCGAACCATACTTCAGCGGCATATCCCAGCCGCCGAAGTCGGTGAACGAAGCGCCAAGCTCGGCATGCTTGCCGTGCAGCGCGGTGTGCTTGATATCGGTGCTTGTCTCAGTCATCGCGATGTCCTAGTCTTCGAAGGCTTCAGGAGCTGGGCAGGAGCAGATCAGGTTTCGGTCACCGGCTGCGCCGTCGATGCGCCCGGTGGCCGGGAAGTACTTGTCCCGCTTGAGGCTGGCTACCGGGAAGGCGGCCTGCTCGACGCTGTACTTGCGGTCCCAATTGCTGGAGATCAGCGCGGTGGCGCTGTGCGGTGCGTTGCGCAGCGGCGACTCTTCGATGGTGTAGACCCCGGACAGCACTTCCTGCATTTCCTGGTGGATGGTGATCATCGCTTCGATGAAGCGTTCGATTTCCGCCAGGTCCTCGGACTCGGTTGGCTCCACCATCAGGGTGCCGGAGACCGGGAAGGACAGCGTTGGTGCGTGGAATCCGAAGTCGATCAGGCGCTTGGCCACGTCTTCTGCGGTCACACCGGTTTTCGCGGTCAGTTCGCGGAGGTCCAGGATGCACTCGTGGGCCACCAGGGACTTGTTGCCGGTGAACAGGATCGGGAAGTACTCGTTCAGGCGCTTGGCAATGTAGTTTGCGTTCAGGATCGCGGTCTTGGTTGCTTCGGTCAGCCCGTCGCCACCCATCATCGCAATGTAGGCCCAGGAGATCGGCAGCACGCCGGCGGAGCCGAAAGCGGTGGACACTACCGGCACACCGTCGCGTTCGGTGTAGCTGCCCGAAGCGTCGCCGGGCAGGAATGGCACCAGGTGCTCGGCGACAGCGACCGGGCCGACGCCCGGTCCGCCACCGCCGTGCGGGATGCAGAAGGTCTTGTGCAGGTTCAGGTGGCTGACGTCGCCGCCGAACTGGCCCGGCTGCGCGAGGCCCACCAGGGCGTTCATGTTCGCGCCGTCGATGTAGACCTGGCCGCCCGCGGCGTGGATCTTGTCGCAGACCTCGCGCACGTCGGCGTCGTAGACCCCGTGGGTGGATGGGTAGGTGATCATGATGGCCGACAGGACGTCCTTGTTGGCCTCGATCTTGGCATCCAGGTCGTTTGCGTCGATGGTGCCGTCCGCTGCGGTCTTCACCACGACGACCTTCATCCCTGCCAGCACGGCCGAAGCCGCGTTGGTGCCGTGGGCCGAAGCCGGGATCAGGCAGACGTCGCGCTGGGATTCGCCGCGCGAGGCGTGGTAGCCGGAGATGGCAAGCAACCCGGAGTATTCGCCCTGCGAGCCGGCGTTGGGCTGGATCGAGATGCCGGCGTAACCGGTGATGGCGGTCAACCGGCCTTCGAGGTCGGTGATCAGTTCGCGCCAGCCGATGGACTGCTCGGCGGGAACGTAGGGGTGGATCGTGGCGAACTCCGGCCAGGTGATGGATTCCATCTCGGCGGCCGAGTTCAGCTTCATGGTGCATGAGCCCAGTGGGATCATGGTGCGGTCCAAGGCCAGGTCGCGGTCCGAGAGGCGACGCAGGTAGCGCATCATCTGGGTCTCGGAGGAGATGGTGTTGAAGATCGGGTGGGTCATGTAGGCGCTGGTGCGCACCTGCGCCTCGGGGATCTCGAAGCCCTCCGGTACGGACAGCTCAACGCCGAAGACCTCGGCCAGGGTGCGCACGATATCCGCGGTGGTTGCCTCATCGGTGGAGATGCCCACCTGGGTTTCGGAAACCTTGCGCAGGTTGATGCCGGCTTCGGCCGCCTTGGCGATGACCGCTTCCGCGTTCTCGACGTTGACCACAACGGTGTCGAAGAAGGAGTCGGACGCCAGGGTGAAGCCGCCGGAAACCAGCGAGCTGGCGATGACGCGAGCGTGGTTGTGCGCCCGGGTCGCGATCTGCTTCAGGCCCGCCGGGCCGTGGTAGACGCCATACATCGAGGCGCAAATGGCCAGCAGCGCCTGTGCGGTGCAGATGTTGGAGGTGGCCTTCTCGCGGCGGATGTGCTGCTCGCGAGTCTGCAGTGCCAGGCGGTAGGCTGGGGTGCCGGCGTCATCGGTGGAGACACCGACCAGGCGCCCGGGCATCGAGCGCTGCAGGCCCGCGCCGACGGCGAGGTAGGCAGCGTGCGGTCCGCCGAAGAACAGCGGCACCCCGAAGCGCTGGGTGTTGCCCACTGCGATATCCGCGCCCTGTTCACCGGGAGGGGTGATCATGGTCAGCGAGAGCAGGTCGGCGATGACAGTGACCATCGCGCCGGCGTCCTTGGCGGCGGCGATGATCTGCTTGTGGTCGGCAATCGAGCCGTCGTTGCCCGGCTGCTGGAGCACGATACCCGAGATGTCGCCTTCCGGCAGACCCTGGGAGAGGTCAACAACTTCGATTTTGAAGCCGAGCGCGTCGGCGCGGCCTTCGATGACCTTGATGGTCTGCGGGAAGATGTTCGAGTCCAGCACGGTCTTGCCGCTGGCCTTCTTCTTATTCGAACGGCGCATCATCAGCACGGCTTCGGCCGCCGATGAGGACTCATCGAGCATCGAGGCGTTGGCGATGGGCAGGCCGGTCAGGTCCATGACCATGGTCTGGAAGTTCAGCAGCGCTTCGAGGCGGCCCTGGGAGATTTCTGGCTGGTACGGGGTGTAGGCGGTGTACCAGGCCGGGTTTTCCACGATGTTGCGGCGAATCACCGCTGGCGTGAAGGTGTCGTAGAAGCCCTGGCCGATCATCTGGGTCTTCATCACGTTCTTGGATGCCAGGTTGCGCAGGTGAGCCAACGCTTCGGTTTCGCTCAGGGCAGCAGGAAGATCCAATGCCGCACCCTGGCGGATGTCGGCCGGAACTGCGGTGTCGATCAGCTCGTCGAGGCTGGAGTAACCCAGCGTCTGGAGCATGTGGTTTGCATCGGCCGGACGTGGGCCAATGTGGCGGGACACGAATTCGCTACTCGTTGATGCCGAGGTCTGCGTAATAGTCATGGTGCAGTTATCTCCAGGGGGATCTGTCTTGGCGCATGCCAAAGGAAGGTCTCTGTCCCTCCCCATCCCTGTTGCATAACCTGAGAGTTTTACGCATCCGACCTACAAAGCCGGGCGCTTGCACCTTCGGTGAACCGGAACGGGCCGGTTTCTTTCCAGAGTTGCCTCGTGATGGCGGTACGGGGGCCTGAGAGTTTCCTGGGGAGGAATTGCTCCTACGGCGCCCATCCATGGTGTGAACGGGTCTCTCCCGCCATCCGTCGAAGGCTGTGCCGTGGATCTGATGATCCAAAACACATCACCATCTTACCTGCACCGCATGCTTCTATCCAAGACCGGCGGCTCGGTTCGATTCACAAATTAACTTGCACTGGAGCCTTGAGCGAGTTTTACATAGGCGGGATATCTCGCTGGCAAGGAGTCTCCCGAGGACGTGCCCGTCAGCCGGCGCTTGATCCAGGGTCCCAAATGCTCCTTCACCCAGCCCATATCCTCGCGTAATCTCTCGCCACGGGAGTTGACCGGCAGCTGCGGCAACCCCGGAAGATTGATCTGCCCGGCCCATTCGGGCTCAACGATGCCGTGCCTGCCGAGCAGTTCGAGCACCTTGCGCGCCATCAACGCGTGGCCGAATTCGTTCATATGCAGCCGGTCCCCCGCCCAGTAGCGCAGGTCCGAGAATTCCCGCCAGCGCCAGTAGTCGGCCACCAGCGCACCATGGGTGTCAGCGATTTCGCGGATCTTCTCGTTGTAGATGGCGGTCCGCGGACGGGTCTTGTTGAATAGCGGGGAATCCACGGTGTCGAACCCGGTGAACAGCACCACGGTGCTGCCGGACTCGGCAAATCGGCGGACCATCCCGTCATAACCGCGCATGAGCGCGTCCAGATCGGCGCTGGGGCGCAGAATGTCGTTGCCCCCTGCATAGATGGTCACCAGATCGGGTTCCAACGCCAGCCCGGCGTCGAGCTGCTGGTTGATGACCTGGGAGATCTTCTTGCCGCGAATGGCAAGGTTCGCGTATTCCCAGTCGCCCTGGGTGCCCAGCACCTCGGCCACCCGGTCGGCCCAACCGCGCACCCGGTTAGGGCGCACCATGCTGATATCTCCGACACCTTCGGTGAAGGAATCCCCTAGTGCAAGGAATTTCATTTCGCTCCCTTGGCCAAGATGAGCTGGCGGGCCAGCTGGCTCAGGCGCACGCCGGTCGAGATATCCTTTTCTCCTTCATTGCGCGAAGGGATGTAGCCGAAGCCCAGCTGGTAGGCCGGGTCGGCGAAGGCCAGCGACGAATTCGCCCCGTCATGCCCATAGGCGAAGATCGAGCCGTAGTCCTTGCGCGCGGTGGGTTTCATGAAACCGACGGCGAAGGCCTGCAACTGACCGTTGGTGCGGTCCGGTCCGTAGACGAGTTCGGTGGAAACCTCGGCCCAGGTATCTGCGCTGAGCAGCCCCTCGGTGGCACCGAGCTCCGGCACCGCGCCGAAGGACGCGGCGTAGATCCCGGCGAGCGCCTGGGCGTTGGCCACCGCGCCCATGGAGGCCGGACCCAGCTGCCGGACCTGTGGCGAGTTCGCCAGTTCGTGCCAGTTGTACACCGGTCCGGATTCCAGGGCGAAGCCCGAGGTGGAGTTGACCGAGAGCCCGGACGGCGAGAACGGGTCCATGAAGGCAGGTGCTTCATCCAGCGCGGGTAGCACGTCGCGGTAGCGCGGTTCGAGTTCTGCGCCGTGGCCGATGAAGGCGTCGACTCCCAGCGGCTTGCGGATGCGCTGTTCGTAGACTTCTTTGAGTTCCTGGCCGGTGACCCGGCGTACCAGTTCTTCCATGAGTACGCCCATGGTGATGGCGTGGTAGCCGACGATATTCTGTCCCTGCGGCCAGATGCTCGGCATGGAGGCCAGCACCTTGGCGTATTCGGCCGAGTTGAGCAGAACCTCGCTTGGAACTCCCCCGGGGACGCCTAGCACGCCGGCTTGGTGGCTGAGTACTTCGCCCAGGGTCAGGCGCTGTTTGCCGCCGCTGGCGAATTCGGGCCAGTAGGTTCCGATCGGCTTGGCCGGATCGAGCAAGCCGTCCTGAATCAGCATCGCGATGACCAGCGCACCCAGGCCCTTGGTGCAGGAGAAGACGCAGGTCACCGCGTCGCCGGCGAGATGCTCGCCGACCGCGTGGCTGAGCACCAGCTGCCCGCGGTGATAAATCGCGAGCTGGGCCGAATAGCCCTCTTCTTCCGCCGCTCGGGCGTCAAGCGCTTCGGCGAGGGGCGCGAAATCTTCTGTAATGACCGAATCCATGAAAATCCTTAAAGTGCTTGCTGCTTGTCAACTAACACTAGTGCGAAAGGGCAAAAATCTAGGCGTGGCTCTCGACTGTTTCCTGGCGGAAACGCAATTTCCAGCCCCGCTCCGTCTGCTGCCACCACGAGGAGCAGACCAAAACCTGCGAGCCTTCCGGGCTCATCCGGTAGGCGATCAGCACCAGCTTGGAATCCAGCGGACGCGCGGTGAGCAGCTGCACCGGACCGGTGGCCGGAAGCGCACCGCCGGCGTCGAGGATCGAGCGCACGGTGGAGACATCCAGCAGCGAACCGTCACGGCAGACTTCCTGGTAGCTCGGGTGCAGAAAATCGCTGACCTCGGTGAAGTTCGCGCGCACCTGCGCGTCGAGCAGACCCTGCTCCAATTCGAAGACGGTGCTTGCCACGTCCACGGCTGGTTCGGCGGCGGCCTCAGCCACCGGAGGCGGGGCTTGGCCCGGTTCGTTGCCAGCAATCGTGCCCGAGGAGCCGGTATAGCCGGGCCCGGCGTCCGGGTCCTTCCCGCTTTGATATGCGGTGGCGGCGGCTCGGGCCCGGTCATCGGCTTCCTCGTTGAGTTCGTGGCCGGCATGGCCCTTGACCCATTCAAAGGTGTATTTGCGTCCAACGATCACCGCGTCTAGTTCTCGCAGAATGTCCTGGTTGAGCACCGGCTTGCCGTCGGACTTCTTCCAGCCCTTTTTCTTCCATCCCGGCATCCACTTGGTGATGCAGTTGATGGCGTACTGGGAATCGCACAGGATTTTCAGTTCGGTTTCGGGTTCTTTGGCCGTGGCGCGGAAGAGCTCGAGCACCGCTTGAAGCTCGCCCATGTTGTTGGTTCCGTGGTCCCAGCCCCCGGCTCCCCAGTTTTCGTGGTCGATATACCAGGCCCAACCGGCAGGTCCAGGGTTACCGAGTGCAGAACCGTCAGCTGCCGCAATGATCGTCATATGAATAATCCTGCCATGTCCACCCCACAAGTGCAGATGACCAGGTGTGCCATGTTCGTTTTTTAACGGGCAATGACCCGGTGAAAACTCCGTGAGTTCTCGCCGGGACATTGCCAGGACCTCTCGATGCGTCGGTTCAGCGGGTTTGCCTTCGATTCATTCAGGCCGGATACATCGGGTTATGCCCCGCGGCCACACGCTCTTCGGCGCGCACCTCGCCCGGTGCGGTACCGTCGAGGAACGGTCCGGAATCCGCCAGCTCTTCGCGCCCGTGGGCTTCGAGCCAGTTGCTCAGCTCCGGCCCCTTCGGCACGATCCCGGTGGGGTTGATGTCTTCGTGAACCACGTAGTAGTGCGCCTTGATCTGCTCAAAGTCGGTGGTATCGCCAAACCCTGGGGTCTGGAACAGGTCGCGGGCGTAGCCCCACAAGTTAGGCATGTCGATCAGCTTGTTGCGGTTGGTCTTGAAGTGACCGTGGTAGACCGGGTCGAAGCGGGCCAGCGTGGTGAACAGGCGCACATCGGCCTCGGTGATGTGGTCGCCCATGAGGAAGCGGCGGGTTGCTAGACGCTCTTCGAGATAGTCCAGCGCGTCAAAGAGCCGGTCATAGGCATCGTTGTAGGCCTGCTGGTCGCCGGCGAATCCGGCGCGGTAGACGCCGTTATTCACCTCGGTGAAGATGCGCTTGATCAGGGGCAGCATCTGTTCAAGCTGATCTTCGGGCAGCAGATTCGGCGCGCCTTCGCGGTGGAATTCCTTCCATTGCGTCGACATGTCCCAGGTGATTTGCGGGTAGTCGTTGGTCACCACTGCACCGGTGGGAATATCCACGATTGCCGGGACGGTGATGCCGCGCGGGTAGTCCGCGAATCGCTTGAAATAGTTTTCCTGCACACGCTCGGTACCCAGCACCGGATCCTTGCCGCCCGCGTCCAGGTCGAAGGTCCAGCTGCGCGAGTCATGGGTTGGGCCGGGCAAGCCGACCGATATCGCGTCTTCCAGGCCGAGGAGGCGGCGCACAATCAGCGTGCGGTTGGCCCAGGGGCAGGCGCGTGCGGCCACGAGGCGGTAGCGCCCGGCTTCCACCGGCCACAGCTGCGCACCGTCGCCGAGCCCGGCCTGCGGGTGGCCGATCGAGCTATTGGGCACGCCAGCGGCAAAAGCTTCGGGGCGCGGGTCCGCCACGATGCGGTCCTGGATGTAGTTGGTATCCCGGCTGAACTCGCCTCCGGTGACGTAGGCACCCTTGGTCGAAAATTCTTTGGTCATTTCTCCCCTTAAAGCATCTGGCGTAGTTCCTCTGAGGCTCTTAGCTCTCAGGTTAACCCGCTGGGCTGGTAAAAAAGTAGTCAATTGCGCAGAACTGCGAAAAGTTTGTTTGCCGGCTTCGCGCAGTTCTCTTGATGAAAATTTAGGCGTTGGCCATGTCGCCGGCGCGCACCGTGTTCATGGCGGTCGTCCAGGAAATCAGCTGGTCGAACATCGGCTGGACGGAGGCGGCGGACTGTTCGGTCGGCTTGAATACGGAGAAGTTTTCGAAGTCGGTGAACAGCGAGAACATGCCGGTCTTCTGCACGTGGGCCAGCTGCAGTTCGGAAAGGATGCCGCGCAGGTGCTCCACCGCACGCGCTCCCATGGCCGAGCCGTAGCCGACAATTCCGGCTGCCTTGTTGGAGAATTCCGCGTTCAGGTAGGACAGTGCGTTAGCCAGGGCCGGTGCGATCGAGTGGTTGTATTCGGGAGTGATGAAGACGTAGCCGTCGAATTCGGCGATCATAGCCGACCAGTTCTTCGTGGCTTCGTTCTGGTAGTTCTGGTACGCGGCCGGGAAGGCCTCGTCCAGCAGCGGCAGGTTGAAGTCGGCGATATCCACCAGTTCGTAGCTTGCGTCGTTGCGCGCCTGCGCCTGCTCCAGCACCCACTGCGCCACTGCGGCGTTATTGCGTCCTGGGCGGGTGGAACCGGTAATGATGGCGATCTTCAGCATGTTTCTACTTCCTTATGTGGCGGTACGCCCAACCATTATGGTTGACGCGTCATCAACTCTTGCTAAAAACAACATTACACGAGATAATTGATGTGTCAACAACTTTGCTGGCCTGCCCCGCAGCATTTAACGCTTCAGGAGAATAGAAAACATGGGAACCGAAAATACCCGCTGGCTCAACGACCGCGAGCAAGACCTCTGGCGGACCATTCGCGAGTTCCTCTGGCAGTTTCCCAGCGCCATGGATCGTCAGCTCACCCAGGACTCCGCCATGCAGTCCGGAGAATACTCGGTCCTCGCGGTACTCTCCGAGGCCGAAGAGTCTTCCCTTCGCCCCGCCGAGATGGCCGAGGAGCTGCGCTGGGACCGCTCCCGGCTCTCGCACCTATTGCGCCGCATGGAGGCCAAGTCGCTGATTACCCGTTGCTCAGATGCCTCGGATCGCCGCGGCCACCAGATCGGGTTGTCCGAACTCGGCTGGCAGGTGATTCGCGAAGCGGCTCCGAAGCACGTTGAGTTCATTCGCCAAACGCTGTTCGATTCGCTCACGCCAGCGGAGCATGCCGCCCTGGAGACTGCGTTGCCTAAAATTTTAGCCGCAATCGCACCGCACGCACCAACCACGCCGCTCTGCGACTAGCCGGGCTGCTGGGCGAACTCGCTATTGCGCACTAGTCGGGCAAATTTCCCTTCGAGCTTCACCAGCTGTTCAAAGGTCCCGGACTCGGCTATCCGCCCCTCGTCGAGCACCACGATCTGATCTGCGCGCAACACCGTGCTCAGCCGATGCGCAATCAGCAGCGTGGTGCGCCCGAAAGCCAATCGATCCAGGGCCTGCTGCACCAGCGCCTCGGTCACCGTATCGAGGGCACTGGTTGCCTCGTCCAGGACGAGGAGCTTCGGGCTGCGCAGCATGGTGCGTGCGATCGCGAGCCGCTGCTGTTCGCCGCCGGAGAAACGGTGGCCGCGTTGCCCTACGCGGGTATCCAGCCCTTCGGGCAACCCGCGAATCAGCTCCGCAATCTGCGCCGCCTCCAAGGCTTGCCACAATTGCCCCTCGCTGGCGTGCGGTGCGGCCCAGAGCAGGTTCTCGCGCACACTGGTATGGAGCAGATAGCTTTCCTGCGCCACCACGGAGACCACCGCGGCGATCTCTTGTGGCTTCACCTCGCGAAGATCTACGCCGTCCAAGGTGACACTGCCAGAGCTCGGATCCAAGAGCCGCGGCAGCAATGAGCCCAGCGTTGATTTGCCCGAACCGGTGGCGCCCACAATGGCAGTGACGGTACCGGCCGCTAGCTTGAGGTTGAGCTCCCGCAAGGTGTCGGTGTGCGCCCCGGGATAGCGGAAGCTCACATCCTTGAGCTCCAGTTCTCCGCGCACCTCGCTGGCCACGAGTTGGCGCGGGTTATGCGGGACCGGGAGCGCCTGATCGGCATCGAGGTATTCAAAGACCCGGCTGAATAGTGCCATCGCCGAGACCCACTGGATGGAGATGCTCATCAGCCCAGCACCGGGCGGAAGATCCCTGCCTGCAGTCCGGTAAAGGCCACCAAGGTGCCGATGCTCATGCCATCCCCGGTGACCGGAAGACCGGCCACAATATAGAGAACCGCTGGCACCGCGGCAAAAATGATCGACATCGCGGCCATGCGCCAGCGACCGGCCAAAGCGCTACGCATCTCCAGATCGATGAGCTTCGAACTGGATTCGGTGAACTGCTCCGCGTCAAGCGTGCCGGTACCCATCACCTTGGCCAGGCGTACCCCGGAGATGCTCAAGCGTTCTTCGATAATCGAGGTGAGCGTGGACATTTCCCGCTGCCGCGCTCCGGTGATCTTGCGCCGCAGCCTGGCGGTTTGCCTGGCCAGGATGATGGCCGGCGGCAGGACCACCAGCGAGATCAGGCTCAACTTCCAGGAAATGGCTACCATCGCGCAAGCGGTGGCCACCACGGTGGTCAGATTTGAAGCGATCGAAGTCGCCGAGTTGGTGATCACCGACTGCATCTGGCCGACGTCATTGGTCAGCCGGGATTGCACCTCCCCGGAGCGAGAATTGGTGAAAAAGGCCAGGGACTGCTTCTGCAGGTGGGCGAACAGTCCGGTGCGCAATCCATGCATCACCTTCTGGCCCATCAGGGTCGCTCGCCACGTTTGAATCACGCCGAGCACCGCGTTGATCAAGGCAATGAGGACCAGCCCGCCAGCCAGCGCCAGCAATAGCTTGACGTCCTGCTCGGGAATAGCCACGTCAATGAGTTCACGGACGATAAATGGTTGCGCCAGCCCAATCAGCGATGAGGCCACGATCAGCAATATCACCACGATGACGGTTCTCAGGTGCGGGCGAAAAAGCCCGGCCACCCGGTGCAGCGAGACCGGATGCTCCGCCAGCCATTCCTTATCCTGTTTTGCATCCCCCGGGCGCCCGCCGCCGGGGCCACCCATTGCCATGGGAATCATGCGCACCTCCATTTATCTCTGTGTTCACAAACCAGAATAACAGAGGTTACCTCACTATGTGGTTCCATCTTGAGTTTGTCGGGAAGAACACCCTATTCTTTAACCATGCCTACCCAAGAGTCCGGCCCTGACTTGGTCGACCTGTTCAACCGCAGTTCGCGTTTGCTTCGCGGCAAGTGGCGCCATACCCTCACGCCCTACGGCATCACCCCGCATCAAGTACGAACGTTGATGTTGCTGGGACGCGAAGGAACCGAGGGAATGCGCAACTCGCAACTGGCCGAAAGGCTGCACATTGCCCCGCGCTCCACCACCGAGGTCATCGACCAGCTGGTCGCCAAGGAGCTAGCCACACGCACCGCGGATCCCGCCGATCGCCGCGCCAGCTTGATCACGCTGACCGCGTCGGGCAGCGAGCTGCTGCAAATTCTGCATGCCGAACGCAAGCAAAGCCACGAGGAATTCTTCGCGAGCCTCGGTGCGGAGGACCGCAGCGAGCTCACCCGGATATTGGGGCTGCTCGTTGCAGATGCAGCAGGCAGTCCGCGGTGCTAATCCAAGGTCATTGAGCACAAAAGAGGGCGGTTTCCCGCAGGATAAAAGTCCCGGGAAACCGCCCTCATCTCTAACTGCTTCGCCTAGTTTTCGGTCTTTCCGCGACGCCAGTACCCCATGAAGGCCACCTGCTTCCGGTCAATGCCTGCCTCGCGCACCAGATAGCGGCGCAGGTCCTTGACCATGCCCGCCTCGCCGGCAATCCAGGCATAGAACGGTGCGGATTCTGCGGCGCCGGTTTCCCACAGGATCTGCGCGTCCACGTCAATGTCTTCGGGATCCGCGTCGGTATGCACCGCGCCGGCCGCCGGAATAGCCACCACGTCGCGTACCGCCGCCGCAAGCAGCACCCCATGCTCGCTGGTGCCACGCGTCAGCCATTGCACCGATACTCCGGAGCGGGTGGAAGCGCCCAGAATGTCGGTGGTCTCCGGAACCTCGATCAGGGCGTGGCCGGTCACATTGGATGGCAGCGCCTCGAGAATCGCACAAATTGCCGGGGCCGCGGTCTCGTCGCCGGCCAGCACCACGCGGCCGGCGCCGCCCGGACGGAATTCGATTCCCCCGTAGGTTTCATCGCTCAACGCCCGGTTCGGACCCAGCAGCAGCAGTTCGTCGCCGATCTGCGCCCGATCGGCGAATTCGGTCGCCGGGCCGCCGCGCAGGCGGCCATCGACAACCTCGCCATGCATCACAAAGTCGATATCCAGTTCGGCGGTATCCCCGAGGTTGTCGCGGTGCCCCATCTCCCGGAAGGCGCGCACCGTGTAGGTGCGCATATATCCGCGCGTCGCCGGGTCGATCGACAGCCAGCGGCGGTACCAGCCTTCCTGGTCCGCCGGGCTGGATAGGGCCCGTGGACGCAGGGCCGCGATCTGCGGGGTCAATGCCGAACCTCCGGCAGGCGGCAGCATCAGCTTGATCCGCATATCCAGCGGGTGGCTGTTCGTTCCGAAGTGCGCCAGGTCGGCGCCGCCGATGGTGATCCTCCGGAAGGAAGGCGCCAGATCCTGGGTGCGCAAGACGGTGCACTGGTAGGCCAGGGTTGCCAGATGCTCGGATCCCGGACGCATCCGCGTCTCCTGCGCGGCCTCCGGTTCGGGGGCCGCAGGCTTCGGCGGTTGCGCCGCCGGCTTAGGGGCCCGGGCACTCTCCGCGGAGCGCACGATCCCCTGTGCGGCCAGCACGTTTTCGGTGCGCAGCACGCGGTGGCGGCCGATGGGCAGCACCAGCGGGGTGCCGGCTACCGGGTCCGGGATCACCCGGCTGGGCATGCCGAACACGTCCTTGACGGTGCGTTCGGTCACCACATCGTTGGGGTGGCCGGCGGCGTAGATCTTTCCCCCGCGCAGGGCCACGAGGTGATCGGCATAGCGCGCGGCGAGGTTCAGGTCATGGAGCACAATCACCACGGTGATTCCCCGGGTGCGGTTCAGCTCGCTGATCACGTCCAGCACTTCGAGCTGGTGGGCTACGTCCAGGAAGGTGGTGGGTTCATCGAGCAGCAGCAGCTCGGTTTCCTGGGCCAGGGCCATGGCGATCCACACGCGTTGGCGCTGTCCGCCGGAGAGCTCGTCCACCGCGCGGTCCGCCAGCTCCATGGTGCCGGTCAGGTCCAGGGCGCGGTTGACCGCCGCCTCGTCTTCGGGGCCGAAGCGCTTGAACAGCCCCTGATGCGGGTAGCGGCCGCGGCTGATGAGCTCGCGGGCGGTAATTCCGTCCGGCGCGGTGGGCGACTGCGGAAGCAGCCCGAGCGTCCGGGCTACCTCCTTGGCCGGGCGCGTGTGGATATCCTGCCCGTCGAGCAGCACCTGGCCACCGGCCGGGCGCATCAGACGCGACAGCGCCCGCAGCAGGGTGGACTTGCCGCAGCCGTTGGCCCCGACAACGATGCTCACCTGCCCGGTGGGGATATCCAGGGACAGCTCGTCCACGATAGTGACCTTGTCATAGGCCAGAGTCAGGTCGGTTGCCTGGAGTTGGGCCATGGCTTATCCCCCGCTTCCTGTTGAGTTGGAACGCACCAGCACCCAGATCAGGAATGGTGCGCCGAATGCACCGGTGATGACGCCCACCGGCAGCGACAAATCCGAAAACAGATTTGCGGCGAAAAAGTTTGCAACGACCACAATGACCGCTCCGGTCAGCCCGGCGAGCCAGATATTCATTGCCCCGCGAGTCAGCGCGGCGGTGATCGGGCCGGCGAGAAACGCGACAAAGGCCAGCGGCCCGGTGACCGCAATGGGGATGGCGCCAAATGCCACGGCCACGAACACCAGCAAGATCCGCGCCCGGGACACGTTCAGGCCCAGCGCCGCGGCCGCATCGTCTCCGAGTTCCAGCAGCTTCAGCTGCCGCACCACCACCGGAAGCAAGCAGAGCGCCAGGATTCCCAGGGATACCAGCAGGATCGTGGCACGTTCCCAGGTGCTCGGCGCGAGCGACCCGGTCAGCCAGCGCATCGCGTCTCCGGCGGTGTTCAGCTGGGCCTGGGTGAGCAGGTACTGGATGATTGCCTGCAGCATCGCACCGATGGCCAGACCGGCCAGGATGAGCCGGGAACCGGTGCGCTTGCCCGAAGCCGACAGCCAGTAGATCAGAGCCGCCACGGCCAGGCCGCCGGCCAGCGCGGCGGCATTCAGCTGCCAGCCGGTGGTGCCGAAGTAGATCAGCGCCACGATGGCGCCGGCGGCCGCCCCGTAGCCCACGCCGATCACGTCCGGGCTCGCCAGCGGATTGGCAAGCCAGCGCTGGAAGAGCGAACCGGAAATTCCCAGCCCGGCCCCGGCGAGGGCACCCACCGCAATGCGCGGCAACCGGTCCTCCAGCAGGATGAAGCTGGTTCCGGGCACCGTTTCACCGGAAAAGACCGCGAAGATCTCTTCGGCCGGCAGCCTGTCCCGGCCCCAGAAAATATAGGCTACGGAGGCTGCGGCGAAAGCCAGGAGCAGCCAGAGCACGCTGGAGAGCACTCGTTGCTTGCGCCGGGCGGGCCGCACGCTTTGTACTGGTGCCATCACAGGGTCACCGACTTCATGCCGCTGCGCATCATGATAATGAATAGCGGCGCTCCAAGAATTGCGCACATCACCCCGACCTGGATTTCTCCCGGCGGATTGATCACCCGCCCCAAGGTGTCAGCGACCAGCAGCAGGATCGGCCCGGCGATGATGCTCGCCGGCATCAGCCACCGGTAGTCCGACCCGACCAGCAGCCGCACCGCGTGCGGAATCATCAGCCCGACAAAGGCAATGGGCCCCGCCACCGCGGTGGCGGTTCCCACCAGCAAGACGATGCCCACCGACCCGAGGACTCGCGCCCGTCCCAGCCGGAAGCCCAGCGCGGTCGCCGAATCGTCGCCCATGGCCACCGCGTTGGAGACCCGCGCGGTGCCCAGCACGATCAACGCACCGACGGCAACGACCGGGATGACCAGCAGGTAGGTTTCCACGCCCCGGGCCGCCAGCGTGCCGATTTGCCAGAAGCGGAACTCGTCCAGGGCCAGGGTTGAGACCATCAGCACCGCGCTGGTCACCGCGGTGAATCCCACCGAGAGGGCCGCGCCGGATAGGGCAAGCTTGATCGGCGTGGCGCCTTCACGACCCACGCTGGCCACCACATACACCAAGGCCATCACCACCGCGGCGCCGAGGAAGGCGGCGATCATGGTGCCGGTCAGGGAAGTCATTCCAAAGAAGGCGATACCCGTAACGACCGCTAGGGCCGCGCCGGCATTCAAGCCAAGAATTCCGGAGTCTGCCAACGGGTTGCGGGTCAACCCCTGCATGGCGGCACCGGAGAGTCCAAGGGCGGCGCCGACAACAATTCCGCCCACCGTCCGGGCAATGCGCGAGTGCACGACCACATGGTCCGAGACGCCGTCGTCAAAGTTCGTAAAAGAATCCGCGAGGGTCCCCAGCGCAACCGGTCGCGCACCAAAGATCAGCGAGGCGATCACCGCAATCCCCAGCACGGCCAGCAGGCCCAGGCAGGCGGCAATCTTACGTCCCAGCTTCATCTTCGGCGCGCTGCTGCGCTTGGTGCTTTCGGTGGCCGTCATTGCTTCCTACACTCGTTGTCATGGAACATCTTGCTTTTCCCACCGTTTTGTCCCCCGGTATTGCCGTGCTGCGCGCGGACAATCCCTCGGAAATGACCTTGGAGGGGACAAATACCTATCTGCTCTTCGACCCGCAGACCACGCAGTTGAGCCACGACACCGAAGTCCTGGTGCTGGATCCGGGGCCCGACATGCCGGCGCATCTGCACGCGTTGGCGGCCTTTGATGTCCAAATGATTTTGTTGACGCACCGCCATGGGGATCATTCCGGAGGGATCCCGCTGCTGCATGAGCTGACCGGAGCACCGGTGCGGGCCCGGCTCGCGGAATTCTGCCGCAACGCCGAACCATTGGTCGATGGCGAGCGGCTCGAATTCTGCGCAACCACCCTGCGCGTGCTGTTCACCCCGGGCCACACCTCGGACTCGGTGTGCTTTGTCCGTGAAGGCCAGCAAGGTGCGTTGTTCACCGGAGATACCGTGCTCGGCCGCGGAACCACTATTCTTGAGCATCCCGATGGAACGCTGGCCGACTATCTGGACTCCTTGGCACGGCTTTCGGCCTTGGCAGACATGCCGCTGCACCCGGCCCATGGCGAGCAGCATGCTGGCTCGCATAAATTGCTGACCGCCTACCGGGAGCACCGCGAGTCTCGCCTGGAGCAGGTCCGCGTTGCCCTGGCCAAACTCGGCAAGGCCGGGGCAGACGCCGAGCCAGCGGAATTGCTGGATCTTGTCTACCCCGACCTGGATCCGCGCCTGGCCGGCGCGGCTAGCAGCTCCCTGGAAGCGCAATTGCACTACTTGGCGGTGAATTCTTGAGGCTTACTTAGCCGCGTTCTCTGCGGCCTTGGCGATGGTGGGCACCACGTTGTCGATTGCCCATTCGATGGACAGCGGGGATGCCGCCGAAACCGAGAGAACTGCCTGATCGTCACCGAGGATCGCTACCGAATCGGTTGCTGCCGCAGGAAGCTGGCCGTAGAGCTTATTGCTCTTGACCACGTCGTCGAGGTCGTCCCCGGCGAGCGCCGAGGCAAAGACGACGTCTGCATCCAACTCGTTAGCGCGCTCCGGGGACCATTCGAAGAAGAACGCGTCCTTGGGGGTGTTCTTGGTGACGATCTCCGCCTGCTTCATGCCCAGCGAGGTCAGGAAACGCGGGCGGTTGTCCCCCGTGGCGTAGACGTACATGGTCTTCGGGCTGGAGAGATCTACCGAAGCGAAGGTCGCGTCTTTCAGCGCCGGGAACTTTTCCGCCTGCGCCGACAGTTCACCTTCCAGATCCGAGACCAGCTTCTCGGCTTGCTCGCTCTTGCCCAGCAGTTCGCCGGCCGCTTCGGTGGTGTCCTGCCAGCTGGTGAGGTAGTTGGCCTTCAGCGGTCCCACGGTCGGGGCGATCTTGGAGAGCTTGTCGTACTGTTCCTGGGTCAGTCCCGAGTAGGCCGCGAAGATCACGTCTGGCTTGGATCGGGCAATCTCGTCGAAGTTCACGCCGTCGGCGATGTCGTACTGGGTCGGGGCCTTCTCCGAGCCGATGGAAGCGCCCAGCTCTTCGAGCTTCGCGTCCTTCCAGTCGGTCGAGTTGTTGGCGTTCTGCCCATAGGCGTCGATATCCATGCCCACCGGAACGGTGCCCAGCGCCAGCAGCGCGTCTGCGTTGACCCATGAAATGGTGGCTACCTTGCTTGGCTTCTTGGTGATCTCGGTTTCACCGTAGATGTGCTCGATGCTCACCGGTGCGTAACTCGTCTCTGCGGTCGCAGAGGCGGTTGGTTCCGTAGAAGAAGCTGAGCCACAGGCGCTGAGGCCGAGTGCCAAAATTGCGGAGGATGCTGCCAGCAGGCCAGCACGGCGCGAAATGTTCATGGGTCATAATCCAGACGTTGCGAGTTGTCATGAGATAACGGTTACTTAGGTTAGCCTATGCGAACCGCATGCAACATTACGCTGATTGTGATTCAATACGCAACACGAAGGACATGTAATCCACGCCTCACGGCGCAGAATCGCTTTAGCGGCACCTAACATTTTCCCGGTTCATTAGTCACGACGTGAACCAGCCGGCAACAATCGGCGGGGGTCTGCAATGTTAAGCGACACCCGGATCATCAGCAGCCCGGCCACCAGCACCACCAGCACCGTGCCCACCGTCAGCGGTTTCATCAGCAGCGCCAGCGAGGCGAATGGCAGCACCAGCACCACGGACGCCACCGCGAAGCCGATCGCCACGGTGAGCGCCGGGATCATCAGGCTTTTCACCCGGGCCGCGTTGATCACCGCCAGGTCCATTCCCAGCTTGCCCAGCCCGGAATACAGCTCTTCGCGGTCCAAGGTACCGGCGCACTGGCTGATCGCCGCGGAGATAGCCACGCAAATCAGTGCCAGGCCGAGGGTCACCAGCACGCCGGTGAGCACATCTGTGCCGAGATAGTCTTCCCACGTTCCGGTCGCCTGGGCTTCGCCGAAGCCGAACATGGCCGCCCCGGTGCCGCCGATCACCGCCACGAAGGAGGCCATGGCCACTCCGGAGACCTGGCGCCAGGCGGCCACCGGAGATTCCAGGATCATCCGGGCCGCCAGCAGCTGCTCCGCATTGTTTGCCTTGTTCAGCTTCGATTTACCCACCTTGGCCACCAGCCACGGTCCGATGAGGTTCAGCGCCAGCAAGCCCAGCGCGAATCCACCGATGATGATCGCGATCAGCACGCCCAAATCCACCGGAAGCAAACCCACATTGGTGAACAGCGAATAGAGCACCACGATGCTGCCCACCGTAATCACCGCGCGCAGCCAGCTGGGCACCGGAGCCACACGCCGGGTCGCCACGGCGAGCGGGGTGATTACCAGCTTGCGCAGTCCGGCCAGCGCGCTGATCACCGAAAGCAGCACGACGGCCACGACCGCCAAGGCCGCGGCACCGGCCGGCAAGAAGATCCCCGTGCCGATGGCTTGGCCCTGGAAGGGGACCAGCGCCACGGCCGGAGCCAGCGCAAGATACAGCAGCACTCCGGCCAGGGCCCCGACCAGCGCGGTCACGGCCGCCTGGGTGACCGCCACGGCGCGCACCTGGAATCCGGTGGCCCCCAGCAGTCGCAGGGACGAGAGGGCCCGGTCCTGGGCCCGCGCCGAAAGCTTCGCGGCCGAGGAACCAAGCACGAGCAGGGGAACGATCAGCAGCACCAAGGCGAACGCCGCCAGCGGCACATAGAAGCTTTGCGCTTCGCCGTCCAGCTTGGTGAAGGACCAGGCCCCGCCGAGCACGATGAGCACCATGGCGCTGACCATCGTATAGGCGCCTACGGTGAGCAGCTGCGGGGTGCGGCTGGCGCTGGTGGGCCGCCCCAGCAGCCACGCCATATGCAGGATATTCATGAGCGGTGCCCCTCAACCAGTGCATCATCTGCGGTGATCTTTCCATCGTGCAGCGTTAGCACGCGATCGCAACGCGCGGCGACCTGCCGGTCATGGGTGACCATGACCAGAGTCTTCCCTGCCCCGACGGTGCAGCGCAGCAAGGTGTCCAGCACCTCGGCGCCGGTGACCGAATCCAGGGCACCGGTCGGTTCGTCGGCAAAGACCACGCTGGCCCCGGTGACCTGGGCCCGGGCGATCGCCACGCGCTGGGATTGGCCGCCGGAGAGCTGGCCGATCCGGCGTTGCTCCATTCCGGCGAGGCCCAATTGCTGCAAGGCGTCCACGGCGCGCGCGATTGCTGCGCCGCGTGGCACGCCATTGATCATCAGGGCCATGGCCACGTTTTCCTCGGCCGTGAGCTCGGGAATCAGCAGACCCGACTGAAAGACGAATCCGAACGCCTCGCGGCGCAGCTTGGTGCGCGCGGCGTCCTTGAGCTGCTCGACCTGTATTGGCCCCTGGCCGGGAAGGTTGAGTGTCACCGTGCCTGAATCCGGCAGTTCGATGCCGGCCAGGGCATGGAGCAAGGTGGACTTTCCCGAGCCCGAGGGGCCCATGATGGCCACCGCGGTCCCGAGTCCCAGAGCAACATCGATGCCGTCCAGCGCTTGCGTGGTGCCATAGCTGCGGGTGAGCCCTCTGGCCGAAATAAGTGGGTTGGAAACCCTCGAGTTCTGAAGCATATTCCAATGTTCCCAAGTCCGCCCGCTGGGCGCCTCGGAGCGCCGATGGAGTTCTTGGTGGGCGATCTCATCCCGCGGTAGGAGCCAGCTCACCGCGTTCGGGGCCATTTCGCAGTAGGCTCGAAGGCGATGAAGCTTGAACTGTATACCCAGCCTTTCTGCGCCCCGTGCGTGCGGACCCGGCAGGTAGTCCTGCGCGCTGCGAAACTGCTTCCGCAGCTGGCCGTCGAAAAAATCGATGTGGTCGAACAGGTCGCCCGCGGCCAGGAAATGGGTGTGACTTCAACACCCGTGATCCGTTTGCTCGCCAACGGCGAAGAGAAGTTCCGGGGCAACGACACCCCTACGCTGCAGCAATTATTAGCGGCCATCGCCCACGTCAGCGACTAGGCTCACGCACCGTCGCCAGCGATGCTGCACCGGTTCGGGCCCTTTATGGGGAACAATGGATCAGGTGACTAGCGTGCCTCGGATTGACCATGAATGCCTCCAACGAGTGTTGGCAGATTCCACCAACCGCATCGAATGGTTGCGGGCACGGGCCCAGGGCATCACCGCCACCGACGTCGCCAAGCTATCCACGGAGAAATCCATCCGCAATGCGGCCTGGGACAAGCTCTATGGCTCGGGGTTCTCCGGAAATACCTACACCGATCACGGACGGCGCCGCGAACCGGTGATCGCCGCCTGGGTGCAGGAGAACTTCAACATCTTCCCGTCCTCCCAGCTTTTCCATGCGCAGCATTCCCGGCTGCACCTGGCAACCCCCGACGGCTTGGGGTTCGACGAGGACGGTTCTCCGGTGCTCGCCGAAATCAAGACCACCAATAAGCCGTTTAAGAAGATTCCGAAGAACTACCTGCGCCAGGTGCTCTGGCAGCAGCATGTCATCGGCGCGCAGCGGACCTTATTCGTCTGGGAACAGCACCATAACTTCGTCCCGGTGCAGGCCGTCCCCGAGTTCATCTGGATCGAACGCGACGATTCGATGATCCAGGACCTCATCGACAAGGCCGAACTGCTCATCCAGGCCTTGCGCGAGTCGACCTCCCGCGAGCAGCAGTACCTCGACTACGGCCCGGCGGCGCTGCGCCTCTGAGCCGGCGCCCGCACTACATATTCGGGTTTTGCATGGTGCGCGGATCCGGCAGGCATTCCGGGTAGCCCTGCACCAGCTCGCTCAAGAGCTTCTCGCGCAGCATATTGCGCAGGTTCCACAGGTCCCCCGGGTCCCTGGAAGATAAATAAATGGTCACCGTTTGCAACCCGCCGTAGGTATCGGTCACAAGCAGGCTGTTAGTTCGGCCGTCCCACCAATCCGAGGATTCAAGCAATTCGGTGGTGCGGGTGCGGAGGTATTCGATCGGCGCGTTGAGTTTCAGCTGCAGGGTGATATTTCCGTCGATTTCGGTGCTGCGCCGCGACCAGTTCTCAAATGGCGTGGTGGTGAAGTAGGTCGAGGGCAGGATCATGCGGCGACCGTCGATCAGGAGCACCACCACATAGGTCAGCGTGATTTCCTCTACCGTGCCGCGTTCGGCTTCCACCACCACGATGTCATCCACGCGGACCGAATCGGTAAAAGCAATCTGCAGCCCGGCGAACACGTTGGCCAGCGAGGACTGCACGGCCAGACCGACAACCACCGAGGCCAGGCCGGCTGAGGCAAGAATACCTGCGCCCAACGCCCTGACCTGCTCGATTGTCAGCAGCACGGCGGCTACCGCGATGATGCACAAAACCGCTATCAGCACGCGGCGCAGCAGTCCCACCTGGGTCTGCACCTTGGCCAGCCGGCGGCCCGGGCCGAAGCGGCTTCGGATTCTTGCCAGCACTACCTCTTCGACGATCTTCACCAGCACAATAATCAGCCAGGTGAGGAAGAAGACCAGGCAGATCAGCAGCGCAAACTGCCAGAACTTGTAGCCAGCGGCTTCCCGCTGGAAGGCAAGGATCGAGGTTTTGAGGATGATCGAGGCGAAGGTGCCGAATATCGGAATCCGCGCGCCCTTGACGTTGATCTCCCCGAGCCCGGTGCGTTGGAAAATGCGGTGGGTCAGTCCGCTGATCACGAAGGCGAGGATCGCGGCAATGGTTAATCCAACGGCGACAACCACCAGAAATTGCAACGATTCGGGTAGGAAGCGCGAAACTTCAATAACTTCGTCGACAGTGTCATCGATTGGTGCGGATGGGCTTGGCAACATCTTTAAAGCATGTCACATGACCCTAGCCGAAGGCTGTGCGACACCTCGGGTAAACCCCGAAGAGCCCAGACGTATTACAGAAGCGCACCAGATGAATTCCAGTTCGCTGCGGGCTATTGCACCGCGTTGGCGGCGGGGTTTTAGTAGTCTCAAGGGCTCGAACCGGGCTCCAGGGCGCAATCGATAGAAAGCCGGTGGTTCACATGCGCCGCACCAAACTCGGATTACTCACAGCGCTCACTGCAGCAACGATGCTCTCGGTGGCACCCGTGGCGGCAGCCGCCCCGGCCGCTAGCCCAGCGACCGCTTGCGAAACCGTATATTGGGGTTCTCTAGCCAAAACCTCAACCAGCTCAACTACGTCGTCAATGACGAATATCCGTACCGGACGCCACACCTGCTTTGACCGGATGGTCCTGGACCTGAACGGCAACCCGGCCGGCTACTCGGTGAAATACGTCAGCGAACTTACCGGTATTGGATCGGGGAAGGAAGTGAGCACCACAGGCGGGGCTCGACTAGAAATTCTGCTGAAGGCCGGCGCCAGCCCGAGCTACAACCCGGGCGCCACCGTCAAGACGCTGAACTATCAGACCTTCCGCCAGCAAGTTTGGCTGGGAAGTTTTGAAGGCCAAACCAAGGTCGGAATGTCCACGCGGGCAAGGCTGCCCATGCGGGTCTTCGTCCCCTCCGGCCCGGATCAGGGATCGCGATTGGTGATCGATGTAGCTCACTATTGGTACTAACCTGTGCTCGCGCTATGAGCCTGCCGTCATGACGGGTGCAACCGCGTAACACCGTGTCAACCTGCTGAATAATGTGCCACGATGCTTATATGTATCGCACATTTGCTTATCAGCAGGTTGACGTTTTTGCCCCCACTGCCTTCAATGGCAATGGGCTCGGCGTTGTCTTTGAGGCAGATCATTTGGACTCCGAGCAGATGCAGCGCTTTGCCCAGTGGCTGAACCTTTCCGAGACCGTCTTCTTCGTTACCCCCAGCAACGCCGAAGCCGACTACGCGATACGCATTTTCACCCCGACCACCGAACTGCCCTTTGCCGGGCACCCAACTCTTGGAGCCGCGCACGCCTGGATCGAGGCGGGCGGCGAAGCCAGCCCGAACGGGCATCTGATTCAGCAATGCGATGCAGGGCTGATCCAGGTTCGGATCGAACGCGAGGCCGGGGAGAACCACGCACGCCGCCTCGCCTTTCTCGCTCCCCCGCTGACTCGCAGCGGACCGCTGGAAGCCGACGTGCTGCAGTGGGCGATCTCCGGGCTAGGGATCAACGCAGAAGACGTCATCGCGCACCAGTGGCTGGTCAACGGCCCGCACCATGCAGGGCTGGTGCTGCGCGACGCCGACCTGGTGCTGGGGATCGAACCGGACTACGCGGCCCTGGACGGCTTGGAGCTTGGAGTCATTGGCCCGTATACCGCGTCAAGCGTGGCCCAGGGCGTCTGGCAGCCTCACGCCACCGTGCTGCCGCGGATCTCCGGAACCCGCGAAGAATTGCGTCCCCTGGACTACTCCGATCAGACGCGTTCGGAGGAGCGCTTCGGCTCGGTGGTGCTGCAGCCTCCGGCAGACTTCGAGGTTCGGGCCTTCGTTCCGGGCGAAGCCATCCAAGAGGACCCGGCGACCGGTTCGCTCAATGCCGGGTTTGGCGTGTGGCTGACTAAATCCGGCCTTGCCCCGCAGCGCTACACGGTGCGCCAGGGAACGCGTGTGGGCCGTGAAGCCATCTTGCATATCGAGGCGACCGAATACGGGGTTTGGGTCAGTGGCGATGTGACCACCCGCATCGATGGCACTGTGAGCTTCGACTGATTCCGGGGCCGAGCCCACCGCGCTATTTTAGTTTCACCCTGCAAGCATTATTCTTGGTCAGTGCCAAAAATTGTGAGCCCCGAAGCAGACTTTGATCGAAAAACCGCATGGAGCGCCCTCTGGGCTCTGGTCATTGGTTTTTTCATGATCCTGTTGGACACCACCATCGTGTCCACGGCCATGCCCGCGATCATGGAATCCCTGGATGCAGACATCTCGGGGATCTTGTGGATCAACAGTGCCTATCTGCTGACCTTCGCGGTGCCGCTGCTGATCACCGGCCGTCTGGGTGACCGTTTTGGTCCGCGCAATATCTACCTGATCGGGTTGCTGGTTTTCGCGCTCGCCTCCCTCTGGTGCGGGCTGTCTACCTCACTGGCCTCGCTGACCTTTGCACGAGCGGTCCAGGGCCTGGGCGCGGCACTGATCTCACCCCAGGCAATGACGCTGATTACCAGGCTCTTCCCGTACCAGCACCGCGGAGCTGCGATGGGCTTATGGGGCGCGGTGGCCGGTATCGCCACCTTGGTCGGCCCGATTGCCGGCGGGCTGCTGGTGGATTCCATCGGCTGGCAATGGATCTTCTTCATCAACCTGCCCATTGCGGTCCTCAGCTTCATCATGCTGCTGAAATTCGTGCCCCGCTTGGCACCGCAGGCGCACTCCTTCGATTGGGTCGGAGTGCTGCTTTCGGCGGTTGCCATGTTTGCGCTGGTCTTTGGCATCCAGGAGGGCGAGGCGACGAATTGGGAACCGTTTATCGGCCCGCTATCCTCCTGGCATCTGATCTCTCTGGGCATAGTCCTCTTTGGCGTCTTCATCTGGTGGCAATCGAAAACGGCCAAGGAACCTCTGGTTCCGCTGCGCCTGTTCGCCGTTCGCAATTTCTCGTTGGCGAATCTCGCCATTAGCTGCATGGGCCTGAGCATCGCGACCATGAGCCTGCCGATGGTGTTCTTCTTGCAAAATGTGCGAGGCTTGACCCCCACGCAGTCGGCCTTGATGATCTCGCCGATGGCCATTGTGGCGATCTTTGCCGCACCGGTGCTGGGCAAGACGGTTAATAGGCTCAATCCGCGCACCCTTGCGGTTCCCGGTTTTGCGCTGCTCGGTGGAGCGACAGTGGTGTACGCGTTCATGATGCATGCCGAGACACCGCTGTGGACCTTGCTGATCCCTTCCACCGTGCAGGGCCTTGGCTCCGCGATGATCTGGCCCTCGCTTTCGCTGGCCGCGACGAAGGATCTGACCCCGCGCGACGCCGGAGCCGGTTCGGGCATTTACAGCACCACTCGGCAGATCGGCTCGGTGCTCGGTTCGGCGTTGATCGCCGTGATGATGGAATCGCGCGTTTCCGCACAGATCCTCAAAGTCCGGGCCCAGGGCGCCGACGCGATAGGCGAGGCCACCGCGGTGGGCTTGGGCCAGGCCCTCATGCTGCCCGGCCTGGTGGCCATCGCCGCGGTCTTGGTCGTTGTGTTCTTGAATTCCGCAGAAAAGAAACCGGCCGGCTAGCCATCCAAGGCAATAAAAACAGGTGCGGCTCCGCATTTTTTACGCGGAGCCACACCTGATTTCAGGTCCTGAGGAAACTTATGCGGACTGGTCCGGCTTATCTTCGCCCTTGGCCTTCTCGACCGTCTCGCCAATCTTTTCCTGCGCGTCGGCAGCGAAGTCCTTCACATTCTCCGTGGCGTCGGCAGCAAACTCTTTGACGTTCTCGGATGCATCACCAGCAAATTCCTTGACGTTTTCGACTGCTTCGCCCAGCTTCTTTTTTGCGTTATCCAAGAAACCCATGGGTTCTCCTCTTGTTAGGAACTTGATAGTGACTACTGAAAACCTGCAGCCCTAAGTCAAACTTACGTCGAACCCAATGCTCTGCTCAATAGCTTGAGAGTACTACTTCTTTTTCTTGGCCTGCTTGACTGCGCGGCGGCCAAAGATCAAGGCCACGGCGATGCCGGCAAGCCAGACATCCTTCGCCAGGGCCGTACCGTCGCTCGTTGGGCGAATGCCATCGGATTCGGTCATTCCCGGAGTACGCAGGTAGGAAGACAGCAGGACACCCGAGAAGGCCCCGAGACCCATGCCGGCCAGGCGCGAGGGAATGATGGGCAACAGCAAGGCGCTGCCCAGCGCGATTTCGGATACCGAGACCGCCTTGCCGAATGCTGCAGGCTCCAACTCGCCCAGCTGAGGAATGCCGTTGGAGGCAAGCTGCTGCAGTCCGGCGGCGCTAGCCTCATCGATGCGCAGCTTATTGATTCCGCTGTTGAGAATGAATGCGCCACTGACCAAACGTAGAGCGGCGTTTGCGATAGAGATTCCCATGGGCCCTCACTTCTCTTCCAAGTTGTTTTGCGGCCACACTCCTGAAATGAGTGGCCTTGAACCTCAGCGTAGTCACCCCGGGGAATGATCACAATCATTTAGTCCCGTGAGCCGGAGCTGAAAAGTGGAAACATGCTAAATTCAAGAATCATGATCTCTTCATCCGCCGTACCTTCAGCAGCCCTGGACCTCCTCATCACCCAAGGGTTCGACACGACAAGTGTCGACGAGCTCGCGGCGACCGCCGGAATGTCGCGCTCCACGTTCTTCCGCCGTTTCGGCTCCAAGGAAAACATGGTGTTCGCGGATCAGGAAATGATCATAACCCACGTCAAAACGACCCTCGCGGCTTCTTCGGTCAGCGCAACCCAAACGCTGATCGATGCGGCGCATGTGGTCTTCGACCAGTACACCATGAATCCCGAAGCGGCGCAGTTGCGTCACCGCTTGCTGTCTTCGGTGCCCTCGCTGCGGGAACGCGAACTGGTTTCCACCCATCGTTACGAGCGGGCCTTCTACGATTTCCTGTCCGCCCGGGAGCTCGCCGCCAGTGCGCCGAATCGTGCCCTCTGCCTGGGTATCAGCGCCGGACTGGTCGCCATCCACAATGACCACCTGCGGTTGTGGCTGCGCGACCCTTCGGCCACCGACAGGGAGCGCCTGGCCGGGGATGTGCGTTTATTCCTGGACCGCTTCGCCGACTTGCTCGATCCGGGCAATGCTCCGAAGTCCTCGGCCAGGTCACCTCGGGTGGTGGTGTCGGTGCTCGACGAAGGCAGCGATGAGCAGACCGTGCTTGATGCGGTGGCAAAAGCCCTGCGTGAACACAAGCGGTGACACCTAGTTTCTTGACATGACACTGCGTTCCATTAGGCTGGTTGAAGAATAGTTTTTGACCTTCCGCAAAAGGAGCGCCCCCAAATGACCCAGCAGCACACCGAATTCGAGTTTCCCACCGGTGTTGTGGAGCCCGAGTACGACCTCTGGGCAGACGGGGTAGATATCGACCCCACCGGCGTGCTGGCCGAGGTCGATCCGGCCGACGCCGACTGGCGCGCCAGGGCCCGCAAGTTCATCCTCGAAGAGGTCAAGGACGATATTCACGAATACTGGGACAAGGCAGACTACCCGGTGCATCTGATCAAGAAGCTCGGCGACTACGGCCTTCTGCGTGATGGCCTGGACGTGGACGGGCTGCCTGCCATGAGCCCCATGGCCGCCGGACTGATCAATATGGAAATGGCCCGTGGGGATGGCTCGGTGGCCACCATCGTGGGCGTCCAGGGCGGGCTGGCGCTGCGCTCGATCATGTACTGCGGCAGCCCGGAGCAGAAAGCCAAGTACGGCCTGCCGATGCTCGCCGGGGAGCTTGCCGGCTCCTTCGCGCTGACCGAGCCAACCCACGGCTCGGACTCGGTTGGTCTGGAAACCCGCGCGCATCGGGTTGCGGGCGGCTATGTGCTCAACGGTGAAAAGAAGTGGATCGGCAACGGCTCCATTGGCGGCATCACCGTTCTCTGGGCTCGCGACGACGAGGGCAACGTCCGCGGCTTCCTGGTCGATCAGGATTCCGCCGGGTACAGCGCGACGACCATCAAGCACAAGCTCTCGCTGCGCGCCATCTGGCAGGCGCATATACGCTTGGAAAACGTCTTCGTGGCCGACGCGGAGGTGCTTGAGGATTCGCACAGCTTCAAGGACACCGCACGGGTGCTGTTCGCCACCCGGCTGGGGGTCGCCTGGTCGGCCGTGGGCCATGCCACCGCATGCTACGAATCCGCGGTGCTCTACGCCAAGCAGCGCATCCAATTCGGCCGCCCCCTGGCAGCTAGCCAGATCGTGCAGGAACGCCTGGCTCGGATGCAGTCCGAACTGGCGACCATCCAATTGCTCGCCGTGCAGTCCGCGAAACGCGAAGCCCGCGGCGAACTGACCGGTCCGCAGGCCTCGCTGGCCAAGTACACCGCCACGCGTACCGCGCGCCAGATCGCGTCGAATGCACGCGACCTGCTCGGCGGCAACGGCATCCTGACCAGCAACCGCGTGGCCCGCCATTTTGCCGACATCGAGGCCATCCACACCTATGAAGGCACCGAAACCGTGCAGGCGCTGCTGATGGGCCGCAACATCACCGGCATTTCGGCCTTCGCCTAACCCGCGATCCCGAAAATACGAGAACCTCGTTGGCCGGCACCGCATCAGCGGTGCCGGCCAACGAGGTTATTGCTGCTATTTTGAGCTTTCCCGGCGCAGACGATTTTTGGTGTAGGCCGTCGCCTGATGTTCCCACGGGTCTTCGGGCCAGGGATGCCGCGGATACTTGCCGCGCATTTCGGCGCGTACCTGCGCGTAGGGTCCGTTGAAGAAAGAGATGAGATCCTCGGTCACCGCAAGCGGACTGCCAGCCGGTGAAAGCAGATGGAACTGCACCGGAAGCATCCCGCGCACCAGCCGCGGGGATTCGCTAAGCCCGAAGCACTCCTGCAGCTTGACCGCCACCACCGCCGGACCGCCTTCATCCACCGGCGGATAGCCAATGCGAATCCGCGATCCGGACGGGACCTGCAAACGCTCGGGAACCAACGAGTCGAATTCGTGCGCATGCTGCCACGGCAACAGGGTGCGCAACGCGCCGACGAGGTCGACCTTCCCCGCGGGCTTCCCCGCGGCGATCTGCTCCAGGCCGGAGGCCAGCCATTGCTGCGCCGTCTGCACCAGCGTCGGCTCATCTACCGGCACAAAAGGCGCACCCAGTAATCGGTAGGCCACCGCCATCCGGCGCCGCAGCGCTTCAAAGGCCGGCTGCTCGCCAAAGAGCGCCAGCGATTGCTCGCGCAACGCCGTTGCCGCCGCCTGCCGGCCGAGTTCCTTGGTGGCCTTGATCGGGTGGGCGGAAAGCTCGATGGCGCCGAAGGATTCGACCTTGCGTGCCGAGATTTTCCCGTCCACCAGTTTCGCGCTCTCGGTGATCCGGTGCAGGTGGCCCAGCAGGCCGAGTACTTGTTCCCACTCGATACCTGCGGCGCGGCGGATCACCGCTCCGGTGCTGGTCCCGGCCCGGGTGACCTCGGTGATGGCCAAGAATTCATAGTGGGCCAGATGGCTTCCGCGGGGCAGCGAAGCGCGTGTGCCCGAGGCCAGCAGGTAGTCGTTGTCCTGGACCTTGCGCGCCACCCATTGCGGGTAGGCCAGAGCGCAGACTCCGGCGAGCGCCCCGTCAGGATCCACGGCCGGAACCTGCCCGGCGAGGCGTTCAAGACGTTTGGCTTCTTGCACCCAGGCCCGGTGTCCCGGATGCGAAGGCCGGCGAACGGAGCTCAGCAGCTCGTTCAGATCGGCGTTGGCGATGCGTTCGGTGCTCGCCAACAGTGCGACCGCTTCCGCGGTGGGACGCGAGCCGAAATGCTCGGCACCGGCCAGCAAGGCGCGGGCGGTGCGTGGGTCGGCCGGAATCTTCACCATCCGTTCGCCCAGGGCGGTGATTTTTCCTTGCTCGTCCACCGCGTCCAAGCTGCGCAGCACCTCTTCGTCGGTGCGCATTGTGCCCGGCGGCGGCTCCTCCCACAGGGCGAGCCCTTCACCGCGCGGGGTACCCCAAGCGGCCAGAGAAAGCGCGGCCTGCACCAGGTCTCCGGTCTGCATCTCGGGGGCCGAATGAGCCGGTGCGGCCGCGAAGGACTTGGGGTCAAGGGTCCGCACCACGGTTCCTGCCCCGAGCCGCCCGGCACGGCCGGCACGCTGCGTGGCCGCGGCACGGCTGGCGACCACCGTCACCAGGCCGCCAAAGCCACGTGCCGCGTCCCTGCGTGGTTCGCGCGCATAGCCGGCATCGATCACCAGGTGGACGCGCGGTACGGTCAGCGAGGATTCGGCGATCGAGGTGGAAACGATAATTCGCGGTCCCTGCAAAGCCGAAGGCTCGCTGAGTACCTCGTCTTGGGCCTTGGTGGGGATCTGCGAATGCAGTGCAAAGGCTTGGATGCCCGAGGCCCCGATCTGGGCACAGACCCGGTCGACCTCGCGTGCTCCGGGAACGAAGACCAAGGTATCTACCGTGGCCTTGGTACCGTGGTTTTGCTGGCGCGAATGCTTCACCGCCACCTGAGCGACATGGCGCAGGTACTCGTCGCTCAACCCGCGCTCGGAGTTGCGCTTACCGGCAAAGCTGTCGAAGAGCTCGGCCACCTCGAATTGCGCGGTGTTGGCGGTGAGCACCGGGGCCGGGGACTGCCGGGCCAGCAGCTGCGACAGCTCTCGGGCTTGCAGGGTGGCACTCATGACGATCAGGCTGAGATCATCACGCAGTTCGCTGACTTGGTTGACCATGGCCAGCAACAGGTCCGTGTCGATGGACCGTTCGTGGACCTCATCGATGATGACCGCGCTGACTCCTGCCAAGTCGGGGTCCCCCAGCAGCCGGCGGAGCATCAGGCCGGCGGTGACGAATTCAATCTGGGTGTTCGCGGAGCTTTGGCGTTCCCCGCGTACCGCGAAACCTACCCGGTCTCCCAGGGCCGAACCATCGAGCTGGGCCAGGCGTCGGGCCGCGGCACGTGCCGCCACCCGGCGTGGCTGGGTGACGATAATCTTTCCGGTGAGTCCTTGCACCGCCAGCGCTTCAGCCACAGTCGGTGGAACGATGGTGGTTTTGCCCGAGCCCGGTGGCGCTTGAATCACCAGCGGCTGGTTTGGATGGGCACACAGCGCGGCGTGCAGTTCCGCGCGGCTGGGACCGAAGGCCAACCCCGCGGCGATGCGTTCCAGGTTGAAGGCTGCCCGGCTCATGCTCGCGGTGCCGTCCAGAAATTTTCGATCGCACTCACCACCGGTTCGATGGGGTAGAGCGTGCTGCCGTGGGTCCGCCCGGCCAGAGCCACCATGCGGGCGTTGGGCATGGCGCGAGCCATGATCTTGTTCTGGTCGAAGCGCGGCTGGTCGCGCGTGCCGATAAGCAGCAAGGTGGGAACCTTGATCTCAGCCAGCTGGTTCAGCGCGATATTCTGCACCGTTTCCGCTGCCTCATAGTAGGCGGCCAAGGCCAGCGGATCATTGGAAAGGAACGCAAACCTGGTCGCCGGATCCAGCCGTCCTCTGGTTTCCTGACCGGTCACAAACCCTTCGATGTCTCCCTGGCGCAGCACGTCGAGGTAGCCGGGGAAGAAGAGCTTGCCGATTTCCCCGTCGGTGATCTCGAAGGTGCCACCGAGCATGGTTAAGGACAGCACGCGTTCGGGGCTCTGCATCGCCACCTGCAGCCCGCTGCGGGCGCCAAAGGAATAGCCGATGATATGTGCGGCGGCAATACCTAGATGATCGAGCACCGCATGGATGTCGCCGGCGATTTTCTCCATGGTGTAATCGGCGGCCCGGTGGGATTTCACCGATTTGCCATGGCCGCGCAGGTCCATGCGAATGGTGCGGCGGTTTGAGCCCAGCGCCTTGGTGTATCCCAGCCCGCGCCAGATCGAGCGGGATAGCGCCGACCCGTGCAGGAAAAGAATCGGCTCGCCCGCGGCACCGTCGTCATCAAAGAAGATCTCGGAATTATCTGCGGGGTTATTGATCATTGGCATACTAGCGATTAAATCCTGTTGGGAGCCAGCGGGCAATTTACGGCCGCGCGGTGCGGGCGGCGTTGCCGGTTTTCTATCGACATTGACCGGCAAAAGTATGACACTGAAGGTATGTGGTCGGCGGTTTGACCGCCCAGACACCTAGACCTGCGAGGGAAGGAGCATCATGAGCAATCATCCAGACGAAGAAGTCGGCGCCGAGACTCAAGAACAAGCCAAAGCTCACGTGAAGCACGATCATGACGAGGAGATGGTGGAGGAATGGGAAGACGGATCATTCCCTGCCTCCGACCCACCATCAAACTACTAGGCACGCTAAATCCTAGGAAGCGTTAACTTGGCACCCAGCTGGCGGTAAGTTTCCCCTCCTAGAGTGGTTATTACCTTCTCAAGGGTGCGAGTGAATTAGAAGAACCGGTCCGCGCGGACGTTACCTCCTTGAACCCGCGGATCGGTTCTTCATTTTAATCAGCCGCGCCGCTACTTGGTGAACTCGATGGTGGTGGCGCTGCTTGCCGCCACATCCAGCTGCAGCTTTCCTGCCGCATTCTTAGTCACGCCACTGCCCTTGGCGGCGAATGGCGCTATGGCCGTCAGCTCGGTGGCTTCAATCTCACCGTTGCCTGGGGCATGGATCTGTGCTGCCCGGGTGGCCTTGTATCCCTGAGGAACGTTCACCGTGACCGGGTTCTTCGAATTTTTCGCCGCATCGTTCTTATTGACGACGGTGACCAGCACTCGGCCGTTTTTCGCCTTGACCGCGTAGCCCTGGAGGTTTTTGTCTCCGGAGAGCGTCGTCTTCATGAACTGGCTACCGACGCTCAAGCGCGCCAAGCGCATGGCAAGATAGTTCGGCTGGGCCAGCACCTGCCCTGCACCCAGTTCCCCGGTGCCTTCGGCGGAGCAAACCACAGACATCGGCGCGCCTCCGCGGCAGGCTCCGAGCATCGAGTGCATGTTCATGCGCTCCACGCCCAAACGTGCGGTGTCAAAGATATGGTCCACCGTCCACAGCGCGCTTGCGTGCGTGCGGGAGGTGTTGTTTGTGCCCGGGCAGCTGGTTGAACCGGTCTCTTCCACCCACAGCGGCAGCTTCTTCGCTTCGGCCTTTTCCAAACCGATGCCAATCATCTTCTTGGCGCTATTGCTCACCACCGGGTCCAAGAGGTTCTGCCACTCTGGGCCGCGGCCGGGAATATTATCCGAGGAACAATCGTAGGTCGCGTAGTAATGCTGGGTCAGCGCGGTGGTGTTGGGGAGTTTTGCGTCGAGGAATGCGCTCATCCACGAACCGTCGAAGACTCCGGGACCAACGAGCGGAACCTCGGGTCCGGTCTCCTGGTCAATTTCCTTGGCATAGGCGCGCACCTGGGTGACAAACTTCTTCTCATTCCACTGGGAAGGTTCGCGTATCTGAAGTCCCGGGCGGGCATCATTGGTATACCCGTTGGGTTCGTTGCCAATGGAGATTCCCAGCAGGTGATCACCGAAAATCTCTACAGCGTACTTGGCCATATCGGCCCCGCGCTTCGGGTCGTAGGTGCCAAGGGGGATGCCGATGGTCACCTTCGCGTCGATCTTCTTGACGGTTTTCATCACGCGCTCAAGGTCTTGTGGAGTAACCAGGGTCTTGCCCTTGGGAGCTTTTTCACCGGTGGAGGTCCAGAACATCTCCCGATCCAGGACATTGCCGCCGAAGCGCAATCCGGGTTGCCCCAACCCGATGAGCATTTCATCGAGATTGCCCGCTGCAGGGTCCCAGCGTGGGTCGCTGAGTTCGGTTGCCTCGAAGGACACACCGATATTGTCATCGCTCAGGCTGGTTCCGAGATTCGAGGCTCCCACCGTGAGGGTGGCCGCCTTGCCATCGGAACGCTTGTTGAACTCCTGCGCGAACTCGGGCAGCGGCTCGGGTGTGGGCTTGGGCGGAGAAGCTACCGCCGAATTTGAGGCGTTGGGTTCTTGCTGATTCTGCCCCGACCCGCCCGAGGAGCAGCCGGCTAGCAGGCCGCAGACCAGCATGGCGGCAAGGGATTTTGTCGCTTTGGAAATCACGAAGGTCCTCACAGTTATTTGCAGCATATCCAAACTTCACCCTATCGCGGGCACGCTTATTCTCTGCTGACGTGACTTCTTCTGCGCCGCGCAGAAATCCGCGATGCATGCCAATAAATGCTCTGCAGTTTTCGGCTGCCCCTCCCCTGGAACTCGGGTTCGCTTTTATTCGTGGCCCTTAAATCGGTGATGAACCGGCAGTTCTGCCATAGAGTTGTGCACAGATAGCAACAGGTCTTTCTACAGGAAGGTTCTACGTGGAGTACGAACTCGTTAATCCGCATCCAGACAGCCACCGCCCCTACGTCGCAGCAGCTAGCCGCTATGAGAACTTCGGCTACCGTCGCGTCGGTGATTCCGGCCTCGTGCTGCCTCCGCTGTCTTTGGGCCTGTGGTGGAACTTCGGCGACAACCGCCCCTTCGCAACCCAGCGCGAAGTCCTACGCCACGCGTTTGACCATGGCATCAACCACTTCGACCTGGCCAATAACTACGGCCCACCGGCCGGCTCGGCGGAAGAAAACTTTGGGCGCATGATGCGCAAGGATTTCATGCCGTACCGCGATGAGCTGATCATCTCCTCGAAGGCCGGCTACGAGATGTGGGCCGGGCCTTTCGGCACCTACGGTTCACGCAAGTACTTGCTGGCGTCGGCAGAAGCGTCGCTGAAGGCAATGAACTTGGACTACGTGGATATCTTCTATTCGCACCGCTACGATCCGAAGACTCCGCTGGAGGAAACCATCGGCGCGCTCGATACCCTGGTGCGCCAGGGCAAGGCCACCTATGTGGGCATCTCCTCCTACTCGGCCGAACGCACCGCCCAGGCCAAGGCGATCGCAGTCGAGCTGGGCACCCCGCTGGTAATCCACCAGCCGTCCTACAACATCTTGAACCCTTGGGTTGAGCATGGCCTGCTGGCTACCTTGGAAAAGGAAGACATGGGAGCCATCGCTTTCACTCCGCTTGCACAGGGTCTGCTGACGGATAAGTATCTCAACGGCACCGAAGTGCAACGCCAGGGCGGGCGCCGCTCCCTCGAAGCCCAACTGACCGATGAGAACCTGACCAAGATCCACAAGCTCAACGACATCGCGCAACGCCGCGGCCAGTCGTTGGCGCAGATGTCCCTGGCCTGGCTGCTGCGCGAGGGCGCGGCCACCTCGGTGCTGATCGGAGCGTCCTCTACCAAGCAGCTCGATGAGAACCTTGGCGCGTTGAACAACCTTCAGTTCACCGAGTCCGAGCTCAAGGAGATTTCCGAGATCGCCCAGGGCGACGCAGGAATCGACTGGTGGAAGAACTCCGCAATCAGCTAACTCTTGCGTTTGGCCAAGACACCCACAAGACGCTTTCTTCAAACGTATTGTGGGTGTTTTGCATTGCTCGGCGAATAGGAGACATTCGCGAGGAATCAGTCATAAATTCCAGACGTTCCAACGGATCTGCGTGTGGCTGAATCTTTGAACTGAGGATATGCTCGAATAAGACGCTTCGTGAAGTGATTCACATTCATTTTACGGACGTGGTGCGTATCGTGGAATCCACATACCCACGCCAGACCTCAAATCAGACTAGACAGGAGCATCATGAGCGCCCCGACCTACAAGGTACTTAACCCAGCGACCGGTCAGATCGTTGAAGAATTCCCGGCGGCTACAGACGAGCAGGTCGAGCAGGCGCTCACCGCGGCACAATCGGCCTTTGAATCGTGGCAGAACGTCGACATCAACGAACGCGCGAAGATCGTCAACCGGGTCGCACAACTCTTCGCCGATCGCGCAGATGAACTTGGCAAGATCATGACCATTGAAATGGGAAAGCCGCTATCCGAGGCCGTGGGCGAGGCAGAATACTGCAAGGAGATCTTCGAATACTTCGCAACCGAGGGCCCAACTCTGGCCGCAGACCAGGAGATCAAGTCCTTCTCCGGAGGCCGGGCAGTCGTCCAGCGCCGTCCAGTGGGCCCGCTGCTTGGCATCATGCCGTGGAACTTCCCGCTCTACCAGGTGGCCCGCTTCGCCGCCCCTAACCTGATGCTGGGCAACACCATCGTGCTCAAGCACGCCGAGTCCTGCCCGCGTTCGGCACTGGCCCTCCAAGAAATCATGGACGAGGCAGGGGTGCCCACCGGCGTCTACAACAACGTCTTCGCCACCCATGACCAGATCTCCACGATCATCGCCGACCCGCGCATTCAGGGTGTCTCGCTGACCGGCTCCGAACGCGCAGGCGCAATCATTGGCGAGCAGGCCGGACGCAATCTGAAGAAAGCCGTGCTGGAACTGGGCGGCTCGGATCCGTTCGTCGTTCTTGACGCCGATGACGTTGCCGGCATCGCCGAAACCGCATGGGGTTTCCGCATCGACAACACCGGCCAGGCCTGCAACTCGAATAAGCGCATGATCGTCATGGACGATATCTTTGACGGCTTCGTCGCCGAACTGACCAAGCGCGCCGACGGGCTCACCCCGGGTGACCCGCTGGCCGAACTTGAAGGCACCTTCGCCCCGCTCTCCTCGCGCAAGGCCGCCGAAGACCTTGACGCCCAGGTGCAGGACGCGGTAGCCAAGGGCGCCACTTTGCACGCCGGCGGCGTGCTGCACGAGGGCCCAACCGCCTACTACTCCCCCGCGGTACTCAGCGGTGTCACCAAGGACATGCGCGCCTACTATGAAGAGCTCTTCGGCCCGGTAGCCGTGGTGTACAAGGTCAGCAGCGATGACGAAGCGCTGGAGCTCGCCAACGACACCATCTACGGCCTAGGCGGTTCGGTGCACTCCACCGACGAGGCCCGCGCCGCGAAGGTCGCTATGGGGCTGCAGTCCGGAATGGCGAACGTCAACATTGCAGCTGCCGAGGGTGCAGAAATGCCCTTTGGTGGCGTGAAGCGTTCGGGCTTCGGCCGCGAACTCGGGCCGCTGGGCATGGAAGAATTTGTGAACAAGCGCCTGTTCTACATCGGCGAATAATGAGTTACGGATTCTAGACCCGTACTGCAGATAAATTTGAGGGTGCGCTTCCGATCGGAAGCCCACCCTCAAGTTTATCTTTTTAATTTTCTACACGGATGCTGAAATTTCGTCCTTCGATTCGGTCTTCAAATCTTCCGATTCGTTTATGACTGCATCTCGATTGCGCGGACGAATGACCTTCCTCCAACATCCTGCCAACCAAGCCTGAATGGTGATCCAAGTCGCGCCCGAAACTAGGACGGCATCTGCGGAAGCCATGATTCCGGAGAAAAATGGTAGTCCCATAACCACAGCAATTCCGATATGCATGCCCAGAATTGTAATCAGAGCAATTCTTCGGCTGATCCTATGGAAGAGCATGAATGGGAATGCTATTTGCGCAATGACCGTAACGTACGTGATCAGTGCAACGATCCATGAGTTGGAGGATAGCAACTCACTCATCCATGGGAATACACCATAGGCCTCGGAACTGATCGGATAATACATGGCTGTGCCGTTCTGCCACAGGTTTCCCTGCACCTTGTAGAGGCCAGCTTCGAGGTACACAATGCATAGCTGAGCAACTATGAGGCACAACGCAATGTTGTGGAGTACCGTTACTATTTCGAACTCACGGTTCGCTTTACCCTTGCGCTTTTTCAACCACGCGTCGAACGACCAATGTTTCGAAAGATCCGCAAAAATCAGGTAGATCAGCATGATACGAATGAAATAATTTCCACCGTCGGATATCGGCGTGTTTTGCGCATTAATAGCGGTGTAGAAAATGAAGAACAGGGGTGTGATTATCCGTGTCTTCCAGCCGATTGTGAATGCAACAGCCAAGAGGATTGCGACGACATACCAGCTGACAAAGAACCCAAGGCCAGCGTCACGAAGGATATCAAGTGGCCAGTTGTACCCCAGAACAGCTCGATAAGGTTCAAGGTATTCCGAGCCAGGACCCCAAATCTTGACTGCGATAGGTGCATTAATCAACAACCATCCCAGAATGATGAGCCCAGAAGCCATTCTCATTACGGCTAACCCATATGCACCATGGCGTTCGTTGACGAACCAACGATAGACCCACGCAAACGAATCCGCAGGCAAACTCTTGTTTCTAGAAATCCAGCTTCGAATGGACGGATCATTTTTCTGATCTAATTTCATTTCCATGCCGCTACCGCCGCTTCGCTAAATTCTCTTGTATCACGCCATCCAATATTGGTCTCTATGGGGGTGCTTTCTGCATCAAGATTATGCCGTTGCGCGAATGATGTGACTGGTTCTCGTCGCAGTTTGATTTCAACGATGGCGGCCCCACCCCATTGTTCGATGGCGTACAAAGATGCAAATCCAACCGCTGTGTCTTCAAGTCGCTTATAAGCGCGAAGGTTTGATAGCTCCGACGTAGAATATTTATCCATAGCTTCCGGAGAACTAAGATCCACCCCGAAAACGGGGGTTCCCTGGATGAACGGCTTCGCAATTTCAGAGCGTGCGTCGCTGCTCAAATCTGATGTAGCGCCCCACAAACGACCATGAATCACTTTAGATTGCTTAGTTTCCCGATCAGCAAACATATTGCCTGCTCGTTTGGCCATTTCTTCAGCAGTCACGTTACGCCATTCAGTAAATTCTGCACCCTTTGACTGCCCTCCGGCACAAACATCCATGCTAGAAAGACACGCACGGAACGTGAAGTATTCATCCTGCGAGTACGGACCAGGTGCAAAGAGGCTCCATCCTTGATCTAAGGGCCCAAGGAAATACCTATTAAGTTCAGGTTGCAACGAGGTCTTGATAGGAGTTGAAGGTCCGGTGAATGCCATGGTTGCCCCAATATGGCCAAGGGCGGCGATTCCAGCCAAAAGGAGAACCATCAGTGTAGCTACTTTTGGCTTCGTTCTTTGTTGCCTCATCTGATTATTCTCTCCCATTCGGACCTTCCTATAAATTTCATACCTGATGAAATTCTTAATGCGAAATGGAAGGGGCATCCGTGGATGCCCCTTCCTATTTCTGGACTAAATAACTACTGCTTTAGGCTTTGCGCTTACGAGCTAGCAATGTAGCTCCAGCACCAAGCATCAGAAGCAACAGTGCCCCCGCACCGATCAGCAGTGAACCGTTGGTTCCGGTATCTGCAAGACGGTCCTTATTGGACTGCTTATCCTTCTGCGTTCCGTCATTATCACCGGAATTCGCGTCAGCGTTATCCGAAGTATTCGCATCGGTATTAGCTTCAGTGTTCGCATCAG